>JBIIYG010000017.1:0-34987 GCA_044346945.1 Pontiellaceae bacterium
GTTTCATTCATAAATTTTTGCAAGGTTCCCGGACGGATTCCACACATTCCTTGCAAATTTTTATCCCGTAAGTTCTGCCATCCGATCTGAAAACATTGGATCAAATGACTTTTTCAGCACCGACTAAATAAGGTGACGGCTCCCGGTTTCCCGAGAGCCGTCAGGGATATCCGCTTGCGCGGATTCAGACTGTGAACAGGAGTCTTAAAACTTGAAGTTCAGGTCGGCCTGCAGGGTGTTCGCATCCTGCCCTTTGTAGTCGGTGCTGAGAATGTACGCCAGATCGGCGGACATGTTCTTCATGACCTGATATTTACCTTTGAAGACGTGGCCGTAACAGCCGGTCCAGGTTTCACCGGCGAAGTCGGAGTCGTTCAGGCCGGCGACCACGGCATCGTTGCCGATATCGCGCCAGCTGTAACCGATTTCCCAGGTGCCCTTCTCTTTAGCCTTACCGAACGTGATTCCCGCCAGATATGCGGTGTCATCACTGCTGGCGGCATCCACATTGACTACATACTGACCGTCCAGCTTGACCGGCAGTTTGCCGATGGCGAATTCATAGGAGCCGAAGCCCTCCACCAAATTAAAGCCGGTTCCGGGGGTGTTTCCGGATTTGGTCGTTCCGGTGAAGTTAGTTGTGAGATCGCCGGAATTTTCGAAATAGTAGTCGCTCACACCCAGCGTGAGTTTTGTGTCGCCGATTTTCTTTTCCGCCGCCAGCTGTCCGGCCCAGAGACGGATGTCGTCCCCGCCGCGATCGGTGAAAATGAATCCGCCAGCATTAGATTTCAGTTTGAAGGCGCTGAATTCTTTTTCATAGGTTACAGCGACACCTTCCGGATTCAGGTCGGTATCCCAGACCAGACCGGAACCGGCCGCCATCCACGGTTGCGGCATTTTACCGATAAACGCATGCATCCCCGGAATCTTCTGATCCGGATGATAATCAATATATGCCTGATCCAGCCAGATGGCCTTCTTGCTGGCGCTATCCCCATCGTCCAGATTGGTGGAGGTTGCGTCTTTTTTGTCGCCGGTGGCTACGCGCACACCAAAATCAACCTGCTCGTTCACCTTACCGTAGGCTCCGACTCTCAGCCGGAGACGCTCGCGATCCTTTGTCGTCGCATCAGCCACTTCCCGGTTCTCATAACGGGCGCGCACATCCCCGCTCAGCTTAATATTGTTCGCCCACGAGGCGGCTTCGTCTTTCTTGCCTTCAGCCTGAAGCTGTTCCAGTGACCACGTTTTTGCTTCACTGTCTTTCTGCAGTGCCGCGATCTTCGCCGCGTTATCCTGCTCCATCTGCGCCACTTTGGCGGACAGATCACTCAACTGCTTTTTAAGCATTTCCAATTCACCGGACGACTGCGCCTGTCCGCTCAGTGCGGCGGCCGCCGAAACGGTTATGACCATCCATAACTTCTTCATCATTCTGCATCCTTCCCTGTTCAAGGTTCCCGCCGCCGGAGTTCCTCATTGCCGCGCGGCCTGTTTTTACGGGGTTTTCTTCTTCTGTTCGCAACCCGTTAAAAATTCGGGTGCAATCTATGGAACCTCTGTTAGGTCTTTGTTAGGGGTATGCTAGAAATTTATAAGCAATCACTGCCGGATTCCGGCTCGACAGGCCGCATACTGTTCCGTATGTTGTCGCCGGTTTTTAAACGGATATCAGCAGGAAGGTTTACCGGTTTCCGGATGTTTTTATAACCACATAGATTAAAAGGGGTTACGATATGAAAAAGATATTTCTGACAGTTCTTTGCGGTCTGACAGCCATGAGTTTAAGCGGATGCGGAAAGCCCCGCACGCCGGTAACCGCCGCCGGCTCAACCGCTTTCCAGCCGTTTGCCGAAAAACTGGCCGAACAGTTCATGGAACAGCATCAGGACATCGCCGTGACCGTTCAGGGCGGCGGATCAGCGCTCGGCGTGCAGGCCGCCCTTTCCGGCGCGGCGCAAATCGGTATGGCCGATCTGGTTAACCTCCCTCCGGAAGCCAAGGCTTTGACCTCTACGGTCGTTGCACGGGACGGCATTGCGGTCGTTGTGAACAACGCCAATCCGGTTAAAGATCTGACCATGGAACAGATCCGCGCCGTCTTCTGCGGAAAAATCCGCAACTGGAAAGAACTGGGCGGCCCCGATCACAGCATCACCGTGGTTTCCCGCGAGGCCGGTTCCGGCACACGCTCTTCCTTTGAACAGATTGTTAAAGATGTCGCTCTCACCAAAGATGCCATTATTCAGGACTCCAACGGAACCATCCGCGAAACCGTCGCGATGGACGCCAACGCGGTCGGCTATCTCTCGCACGGCCTGCTGAATGAAAAAATCAAAGCCGTCACCGTTCACGGCGTTGCCTGCACCACTGAGGAAGTGGTCGCCGGACATTACCCGATTGTGCGTCCGGTTTATCTGCTAACTAAAGGTGAACCCTCCATCGCCTGCAAATCCTTTATTGACTACATCTGCTCGGCTGAAGGACAGAAAACCATTCAGGACTGCGGTTTAATCCCCGCCAAATAACATTCCCGAGGAATTTGAGGCAATGAAGGACACCCCGACTGTTCCGGATCATCCCCGTCAGCCGTTCAGGCGTGCGCTCGCAACCTGGTGCCGGGACCGTCTGGCGCGCCATATCTTTCTGGCGGTCGCCTTTTCCGCCACTGCCAGCCTTCTGTTGATCGCGCTCTTTATCTTAAAGGAAGGCGTCCCCTTTATCATTAAGGTGGGGCCGCGCGATTTTCTGCTGGCGAGCGAATGGGATCCAGCCACTGGAAAGTTCGGTATTTATCCGATGATTATCTCGTCCCTGTGGGTCACCCTCGGCGCCATGCTGATTGGCGCGCCGCTCGGCGTGGCGGGCGCGATCTTCCTGACTCAGTTTGTGCCGCGCTCCGTCATGCAGGTGATCAAACCGGTCATTGAACTGCTGGCGGGGATTCCGTCGGTCGTATACGGCTTTATGGGCGTGATGGTGCTGGCGCCGTTCATCCGTAATCATTTCGGCGGGCCGGGACTTTCCCTGCTGGCCGGGTCGGTCATTCTCGGCATCATGGTCCTGCCGACCGTTATCAGCATTTCCGCCGACGCTATTACAGCGGTTCCGCGAACCTATCTGGAAGGTGCGCTGGCGCTGGGCGCCACCCGCTGGCAAAGCGTTCATATGGTCATTCTGAAAGCGGCCCGCTCCGGGATCATCGCCAGTATCATTCTGGCCATGGGCCGCGCTGTCGGTGAAACCATGGCCGTGATCATGGTGGCCGGTAATGCGGTGAAAATTCCGCACTCCGCGCTGGATTCAGTCCGGACGCTGACGGCGAATATCGCTTTGGAAATGGGTTATGCCACCGGACTGCACCGTCAGGCGCTGTTCGCCACCGGTGTCGTACTGTTCGTTGTGGTGATGATTCTGAACTCGCTGGCGATGGCCGCCATGAAACGAAAGGCGGGTAGCCGATGAGAATTCCGCCGAAAGTCACTCAGGCAATGGCTGTGATTCTGCTGGGCGCGGCCACACTTCTTACAGTGATCGTCCTCGTTCTGATCATCGCGTTCGTTCTTAAACGCGGCGTTCCGGAAATCTCGTGGGAATTTCTCTCCACCAAGCCGAAAGAAATGGGCAAGGCCGGCGGCATTCTGCCGACGCTGATCGGCACAGTTCTTCTACCCCTGCTGGCTATCGCCATCGCACTGCCGATGGGCGTCGGAACCGCTGTGTATCTCTCGGAATACACGCTGGAGAACCGTGTCACCAAAATCATCCGCTTCGGAACCGACTGTCTGGCCGGCATTCCGTCCATTATCTTCGGTCTGTTCGGCTATATCTTTTTCGTGACGATTCTCGGCATGGGCTGGTCCATGCTTTCCGGCGGCCTGACACTGGCGATCATGATTCTGCCGACGATTATCCGGACATCGGAAGAGGCGATCCGCGCCGTTCCGCAGGCGTACCGCGAGGTCAGCCACTCGCTGGCCGCTACCAGCTGGCAGACAGTTTATAAAGTGGTTCTGCCGAACGCCCTGCCCGGCATTATGACCGGAGTTATGCTGGGCATCGGACGCTCGATCGGCGAAACGGCGGCGGTGATTTTCACCGCAGGTTCATCCCTGATGATGCCTGCCTCGCTGAACGATTCCGTGCGGACGATGTCTGTGCATTTTTATCTGCTCGCCCGCGAAGGCATTTCCACAGAAAAGGCCTATGCGACCGCCGCAGTACTCGTTTTCTCGGTGCTTTTCGTGAATCTGGTCGCCTACTGGATGATGAACCGGTTTATTGCCAAGCGCACGAGGTAGGATTTGAAAGGATACGGCGTGGAACGTAAGGTAAAAATTTCTGTGCAGAATCTAAGCGTGTTCTTCGGACAGCATCAGGCTCTGCGCGGCCTGAATCTGGATGTCACGGCCAACAGCATTCTCGGCATCATCGGCCCGGCCAGCTCCGGTAAAACCACGTTTCTGCGCGCCCTGAACCGGATGAACGATCTGGATCCAACCAGCCGAGCGGAGGGCCGTATCCTGCTGGACGGAGCCGACATCTATCATCCGTCCCAAAGTTCCGTTCAACTGCGCAAACGGGTGGGCATGGTGTTTGCTCTGCCTATGCCGCTTCCGATGAGTATTTATGACAACGTGGTTTACGGCCCGCGGCTTTCCGGCGTCCGTAACAAAGCCAAACTGGACGCACTGGTGGAGGAAACCCTCACCGCCGCGTTTCTGTGGGATGAAGTGAAGGACCGTCTGGATATGCTGGCACTGCGGCTTTCCGGCGGACAGCAGCAACGGCTCTGTCTGGCGCGCACACTGGCCATGGAACCGGAAGTGGTTCTGCTGGATGAGCCGTGCTCCGGACTCGATCCGATCTCCACCGCCCGAATCGAGGAAGCTCTGACGGTTCTTAAATCGCGCTATACGATTGTGCTGGTGACCAACAACACCAAACAGGCGTCGCGAGTGGCGGATGAAACTGCGTTTTTCCTGATGGGCGACCTGATCGAACTCGGCGAAACGTCGCAGATTTTTACCGTGCCGCAGGATCAGCGCACCAGCGATTATGTCACCGGGAGGTTCGGCTGATGAGTGTTTCCGTTACAACAGGCGCGCCGCGCATGAGCGTCCAGAAGCTGGATCTCTTCTACGGCGAATTTCAGGCGCTCAAGAAGGTCGATCTACTGATCCAGGTGAACCGGATCACCGCGCTGATCGGGCCGTCCGGTTGCGGCAAATCCACCCTGCTCCGCTGTCTGAACCGCATGAACGACCTTATCCCCGGCGCGCGGGTGGCTGGCGACGTACTGCTGGACGGCCAGTCCATTTACGGTTCCGCAATGGATGTCTGCCAGTTGCGCAAAAAAGTGGGCATGGTCTTCCAGCGTCCCAACCCTTTCCCGCTTTCCGTCTGGGACAACGTGGCGTTCGGTCTGCGTGTCGCCGGGATTACAAAGAAAAATCAGCTTGCGGAAATCGTCGAACGCAGTCTGCGGGCGGCGTGGCTGTGGGATTATCTGAAAGACCGTCTGGACAGTCCGGCGCTGAGTCTGCCGATGGACCAGCAACAGCGCCTGTGCGTGGCGCGCCTGCTGGCTGTGGAGCCGGAAGTGATTTTGATGGACGAACCCTGCTCCGCGCTGGACCCGATTTCGACCGGCAAAATTGAAGACCTCATGATCGAACTCCGGGAAAACTACACCATTGTGATCGTGACCCATAATATGCAGCAGGCGGCGCGAATTTCCGATATGTCGGGATACATGCTTCTGGGTGACATGATTGAGTTCGGTCAGACCGGAGATATTTTCACATCACCCAAAGACAAACGGACGCAGGACTACATCAGCGGACATTACGGCTGAGTTCAAGCCGAAAGGAACATACGTATGGAAAGACATTTTGATGAACAGCTCACCGTGCTGAAGCACACGCTGATAAAAATGAGCGCGCTCAGTGAAGCCATGATTCTTGACGCGATTCAGGTGCTTTGCGAACGCAACAAAACCTCTATCCCCCGCATCCGCGAGCAGGAAGTGCAGGTCAACCGTCTGCAGATCGAAATCGACAGTCTCTGCATGAAACTGATCGCGCTCTACCAGCCCGCCGCTGGCGACCTGCGCTTCATTCTGGGCGCGGTGAAAACCAACGGCGATCTGGAGCGAATGGCCGATCTGGCGATCAATATCTGCGACAAAGCCGAACGTCTGATCGAGGAACCGCCCGCCGGTCCGCTGGCCGCCAGCATTACCGAAATGGCCGCTCTGGCCAGCCTGATGGTGAAAGAAAGCCTCCACGCCTACGTCAACCGCGCCGCCGACCGCGCCCGCCTGGTGCTTCTGCGCGACGACCAGCTCGACGACATGAACCGGCGCATCACTCAGGAACTGATCGACCTGATGAAAAAGGACTCCGGCAAGATCAACGGGGCAATGAATCTCCTGCTGGTCGCCCGGAATCTGGAGCGGATCGGCGACCACGCCACCAACATCGCCGAAAACGCGATCTTCGTGGTCAAAGGGCTGGATGTCCGGCACCACCACGAATAATCAGTTCCCGGCGGATGACCAAACGGATTTTTCCGGAAGGAAAAGTCCGTTTTTGTTTTCCGGAGTTTGGAAAAACCGCTTGCCAGAAGCGGGTTCCGTGCGTATAACCTCCCGCCTTAATAGCTTCCGCATGGAGCGGGGCTGAAGCGAGTGCTGTTCCGGACGCCCCCGGAAGGCCAAAGCGGATTGTTCAACAAAGAACTATAGAAAGGGGCATGTTATGTCAGAAAAGACAGTAACCATTCAGGACTTGCTTGATGCAGGTCTTCACTTCGGTCATCAGACCAAACGCTGGAATCCCAAAATGAAGCGCTTCATTCACGGCGCCAAAGGCGGGATCTACGTCATCGACCTCCAGAAAACCGCCGTCCAGCTCAAGCTGGCGCAGGAATTTCTGCGCAGTGTGGTCGGCAACGGACGCCGCGTTCTGTTCGTCGGCACCAAGAAACAGGCCCGCACCGTGTTTCAGGAAGCCGCGCAGAAAGCCGGACAGCCGTACGTCGTTTACCGCTGGCTCGGCGGCATGCTCACCAACAACCAGACCATCCGCCAGAGCGTCAAGCGCATGGAAGAACTTCAGGCGATCTTCGGCGACGAAATCAAGCTGAAGGCCTATCCGAAACAGGAACAGTCGGTTCTGCGCCGCGAACTCACCAAGCTCGAACGCAACCTGACCGGCGTGAAAGATATGACCTCCCTGCCGGGCGCCCTGCTCGTCGTGGACATCTGCCGCGAAAAACTGGCGATTGCCGAAGCTCAGCGTCTGGGTATTCCGGTGGTCGCGCTGGTTGACACCAACGCCGACCCGGATCTGGTCGAATACCCGATCCCCGGCAACGACGACTCCATCCGCTCGCTCACGCTGATCGCCGACGTGCTCGGCGGAACCATCGCCGAAGCGCACGATGCCTACGTCAAAGCCAAAGCCGCTGACGACAAGCGCCGCAAAGAAGAACAGGATGCGGAACGTAAAGCTTCGGAAGCCGCCCGCGAAGAGCGCAAAGTCAAAGAAGACGAAGAGAAGAAGAAACGCGCCAAGGTTCTCGAAAAACTGAAAAAAGAAAAAGCCGCCGCTGAAAAAGCCAAAAAGGCCGAAGCCAAAGCCGCCGAAGTGAAAGCCGAAGAAGCTCCGGCCCCGGCCGTTGAAGCCGCTCCGGCTGAAGAAGCCAAGGCTGAGTAATTCTAAACGGAAGGATCAATCGATGGAAATCACAGCAAGCATGGTCAAAGAACTGCGCGACGCCACCAACGTCAGCATGATGGAATGCAAGCGCGCGCTTCAGGAAGCCAACGGCGATAAAGAAAAAGCCTTCAAGCTCCTGCGCGAACGCGGCATGGCCGTCGCCGCCAAAAAAGCCGACCGCGTCGCCAAGGACGGAAAAATTTCCGCCAAGGTCTCCGCCGACGGCAAAACCGGCGTCATGGTTGAAATCAACTGCGAAACCGACTTCGTCACCCGCAACGAAATCTTCCAGAAATTCGTGGTCGAAATGACGGATAAAGCGATGACCACCGACGGCAACCCTGCCGAAGTGTTCAAAGCCGATATCACCGCCAAAGTTGC
The DNA here is from genome assembly GCA_044346945.1 of Pontiellaceae bacterium. Lineage (GTDB taxonomy): Bacteria > Verrucomicrobiota > Kiritimatiellia > Kiritimatiellales > Tichowtungiaceae > Tichowtungia. The sequence continues at coordinate 8,109 of JBIIYG010000017.1, forward strand.
TGAAATCGGCGAAAACATCGTTCTGCGCAAGAGCGAAAAATTCACCGTCTCCGGCACCGGCGCCGTCGCCAGCTACATTCACATGGGCGGCAAAGTCGGCGTACTGGCTGAATTCGGTTTCGCCAATGCCGCCACGGTGAACAGCGCGGTCTTCAAAGAACTGGCTCTGGATGTCTGCCTGCACATCGCGGCGGCCCGTCCGGCGGCTCTGGATCGCTCCGGCGTTCCGGCCCAGCTCGTGGAAGACGAAAAAGCTCTCTTCGCCAAACAGGTCGAAGGCAAGCCCGCCAACATCGTCGAAGGCATCCTGAAAGGAAAACTCAACAAGTTCTACTCTCAGATCTGCCTCATCGAACAGATGTTCGTCAAAGACGACAAAATCAGCATCACTCAACTGCTCGAAGCGAAAAGCAAAGAAATCGGCGACAAAGTCGAAATCAAACGCTACACCCGCTGGCAGCTCGGCGAAGCCTAAAAGCTTCGCTCAGATACACGAAAGCCGTTCCGCACTCCGGAACGGCTTTTTATTTTTGGCAGTGCAGACAAAAAACCGTAGTGCGCTGGACGATTTTGGTTTTGTGCAACGGCTGACCACAGGCGGTGCACGGCTGTCCGGCGCGACCGTAAACTTTCACTTTTTCGCGGTGTCCGCCCGCTTCGCCGTTGAGATCAACATAGTTGCCCTGCCCGGCACCGAGCGACGTTCCTTTGTTGCGCACACCGGCTTCAATTACATGGCGCACCGCTTTCCAAAGTTTGGAAATTTCATCGTCTGAAAGCGTGCCAGCACGCCGACGCGGATCCAGCCGCGCTTCAAATAGTGCTTCATCGGCGTAAATGTTACCAACGCCCGCCACGAACGACTGGTCGAGCAGTAACGCCTTGAGAACTTTGTTCTGCCCTTCCAATGCCTGGAAAAACTGCTTCTTCGTCACGGTCAGCGCATCGGGGCCAAGGCCTGCAATTCTGGAGGGCGGCGCTCCGTCGCCGCCGGAAATGGTTTCGACGGAGCGAACCCCTCCCGGAACAAGCCGCCAGCGACCGAATTTACGCGGGTCGCGGAAATGCAAATTGAGTCCGCCGCTCAATTGAATTACGGCGCGGTCGTGCGGTCCTTTCTTCAGTGCGCCTTGCGTCAGATAAAATCCGCCGGTCATCCGCAGATGCACCAGCAGGTTGTCGTTTCCATCCAACCGAAAAATCAGCCACTTGCCGTGGCGGTCAATCTGTTCCAGCTTGCGCCCCTGAACCTGTTTACAGAAGGCGGCTGGTGTCAGCGGCTCGATGGTGCGCGGACATTCGATATGAACTTTCTGAATCGTCCGTCCTTCCACACCGGCGGCGCAGAGCTGGCGGCGTATGGTTTCGACTTCAGGAAGCTCCGGCATCTCAGCCCCACGGATTGACGATTTGGACTGCCGGGAACAGCTTTTTGACAGCCGCCTGATCTTTTTTCAGGAACAGCAGTTTCAGGTTCGGGCCGGCATCCATGGTGAAATAGAGTTCGAGACCGTTTTCACGCGCCTGCCAGACTTTCTGCATCAGAGCAACGGTTTGCGGTTTCCAGTAGCAGAGCGGCGGCCACGCCGCGAGCATGGTGGCGTGCATCGCCAGCGCATTGTTTTCGGCTGTTTCGCCCAGCAGAGTGAAATCCTGAGCGGCAATCGCGGTGCGCAGTTCGTCGAAGTCGCATTCGGCCTGCGCGGGCCACGATTCGTACAGCTCCGAGGTTTCAACCGTGCGATTCATGCCGTCGGTCGAGCCGGTTTTCTTCTTCGACTTGGAAATTTCAAGAACCCCGATACGCAAGTCCGGCCACTGTAACTCGATTCCTTCGGCGTAGCTGTCGAAGCCGTCCGCCCGTTCTCCGGCGTGCCAGACGGCGAAGCCGTCGTACAGCGAGCGGCTGGCGCTTCCACTGCCGAGCCGCGCCAGCATGGAAAGTTCGCGCGGATTGAAGCCCCAGCCGAACAGCTGGTCGAGCGCTTTGACCAGCGCGGCGAAGCCGGAGGCCGACGATGCCAGTCCGGCGGCGGTCGGAATATTGTTTTTCGTCCGGACTTCAAAGAACTGTCCTTCGGCGCGGAACAGATTCAGGAATTTTGAAATCCGCGCGGCGAAATCCGTCGGAGCCGGTTTGCCGTTCAGGAAAACCTTGTCAGCGGTTTTAGCGAACTTCACGACCGTGTGCGTGCCGAGCTTACCGAGCGAGATCGAAAGGCTCGAATTGACCGGCAGGTTGAGTTCGGCGTCGCGCTTGCCCCAGTATTTACAGAGGGCGATATTGGCAGGCGCGAAGGCCTCGCCGCGAACCGCAGGTTTCCCTTTGGCCCGCTTGAGCAGAACATGGACGAATTGTTGGCGTGTCATGCCGGGACGTTACTATTTTCTGACTGGATGAACAGGATAAATAGGATGAGGTCAATTCTGGAGTGCTCCGGCAAACGAAGTGCGACGGAGCTTTTCCCGTCAGAGGGACGTCGTAACAAGAAAAGCGGCCTCGCGCTTCGCTTGCGTCCGCACTCCAGATCAATTAAATCCTTTTATATGAAAACGAAAAAGGAACGGGCAGAGTTTATCGGCAGGCGGCTGGAGGAGCTTTACCCGGCCGTTGAAGTTCCGCTCCGGCACAGCGATGCCTATACCCTGCTCGTCGCCGTGATTCTTTCGGCGCAGTGTACCGACAAGCGGGTTAATCTGGTGACGCCCGCGCTGTTCGCCAAAGCAGACACGCCGGAGAAGATGGTGAAACTCGGACAGGATAAAATCCTCAAGCTGATTGAAACCTGCGGGCTGGCGAACACCAAGTCGAAGTCCATTTACGAAATGTCGAAAAGGCTCGTTGCCGAACACGGCGGCAAGGTGCCGGACAGTTTTCAGTGTTTGGAAAAACTGCCGGGTGTCGGCCATAAAACCGCTTCGGTGATTATGGCTCAGGCGTTCGGCGTTCCGGCGTTTCCGGTGGATACGCACATTCACCGCCTCGCGCAGAGGTGGAAGCTGTCGAACGGCAAAAGCGTCGAACAGACCGAGGCCGACCTGAAGAAGCTTTTCCCGCCGGAGCGCTGGAACAAACTGCATATCCAGCTGATTCTCTACGGCCGGGAGCATTGCACGGCGCGCGGCTGTGACGGCACGAAATGCGAAATCTGCCGGACGCTGAAGTCCCGGAAATAAACGGTTGCTTTCCGGAGTAATTTGTCTATTTTGCAATTTATGCAAATAGATGAACTTCAGAAACTCGACCTCCGCCGCCAGACCCAAGTGGTTAAAGCGCTGGCGCATCCGTCCCGTCTGCTCATCGTTCACGCGCTGATGGATCACGAACTCTGCGTCTGCGAACTGCGCGACCTGCTCGCTCAGGACATTTCCACGGTGTCGCGCCACCTCTCCGTTCTGAAAAACGCCGGATTGCTGATGGAAGACAAACGCGGGCTGTATGTTTATTACCGGCTCACCTGCCCTTGCATTAAGGGCTTCCTGAACTGCGTTGATAAAATGGTCTGCGAGGCCGGAAACGGATCGAAAGTGTAACCACATGGAAGAAACAGCCAGAGAACTTGCGGCCATTGCCGCCGCCGTAGCCGGAAAGTGCCAGCCGTGCTTTGCCTATCACATTAAACAGGCCCGTGCGCTTGGCATACCGGAAGAATATATCCGTGAAATAATCCAGCTGGCAAAAGACATTCGGGCTTCCGGAGATAAGCACATCGATCAATTCGCTGAAAATCACACGGTGGATAAAACGGCATGAAACGGGCGCTGATCAATCCGGCTCTTTGCACAGGATGCGAAAACTGCGCCGTCGCGGCAGTTTGTGAACGTAAAGCCATTCTGCGCGAAACCGTTCAGGACAAGCCGTGGATCGATTTTTATCAATGCAGTGGATGCATGAAATGCAAGACAGCCTGCCCCCACAATTCCGTGGAGGCATTACTCCAACCCTGCACCGGTACGCGCCGGATGAGCTGGTGATTAACCATGAAAATATCCAGACACAACGATCTGATTTTTAGCATCGCGGGCATTGCGATCTGGTGGCTGATCTACCGCCGACTCGCGGCGGCGGCGGCCTGGTTTACCTATTCCCTGCTGGGCATGAATCGCGGATCCCGTCCGGCTTCCGCCGTCGAGTTTTTTGTCTATGAAGCGCCGAAGGTTCTGATGCTTCTTGTGCTGGTTGTTTTCGGCGTCGGGATTGTGCGCTCGTTTTTCACGCCGGAGCGGACTCGGCGGATTCTTTCCGGCAAACGCGAGTTCACCGGTAATGTGCTGGCCGCTCTGCTAGGCATCGTCACTCCGTTCTGCTCCTGCTCGGCCGTGCCGCTGTTCATCGGCTTTGTCACAACCGGCGTTCCGCTGGGCGTGACGCTTTCGTTTCTGATTTCGGCACCGATGGTGAATGAAATCGCGCTGGTGCTTCTGCTCGGACTGTTCGGCTGGCAGGTCGCGGCCATTTATCTGGCAACCGGCGTGGTCATCGCCATCGTCGCCGGCTGGGTGATCGGACGGTTGCGGCTGGAAAAATATGTGGAAGACTGGGTGTACCAGACACAGACCGGAAGCGGCATGGAGGAAGAAACACTGGACTGGCCCGCCCGCATCCGTCTCGGTCGCGATGCGGTGAGGGACATTGTGAGCCGTGTGTGGATTTATGTTCTGATCGGCATCGGCATCGGCGCAGGCATCCACGGATACGTGCCGGAAAACTTCATGGCTTCCATCATGGGTCGGGACTGGTGGTCGGTGCCGCTGGCCGTGCTGATCGGCGTTCCGATGTATTCCAACGCCGCCGGGATTATCCCGGTTGTGCAGGCACTGCTCGGCAAAGGCGCCGCTCTCGGCACGGTGCTGGCGTTTATGATGGCGGTAATCGGCCTTTCCCTGCCGGAGGCGATTATTCTCCGCAAGGTTCTAAAGCCGCAACTGCTGGCCGTTTTCTTCGCCATCGTCGCCGCAGGAATCATGCTTGTCGGCTTTTTATTCAACCGGCTGATGTAAACAAAGGAGTCACGCAATGAAGATACAGGTTCTTGGAACAGGCTGTCCGAAATGCAAACAGCTCGCAAAGCACACCGAAGAGGCCGCAAAGGCGCTCGGCCTTGATGCCGAAATCGAAAAGGTCACACAGATCAACGACATCCTGAAGTTCGGCATATTAATGACTCCGGCGCTGGCGGTGGACGGCACAGTTAAATCGGTCGGCAAACTTCTTTCGGTCGAAGAAATCAAAGGACTGCTGAAATGAACAAGTGGCATAAACTTCTTATCATCGCCGCGCTGATTGGCGCGGTGGTGTTCGTGGTGGAATACAAGAAACGGCAGGGCTTTGTCTGTGCGGGCGGCGTTTGCGTGCCGACCGTCAGCGATAAAGCGGGCGCTGTTCAGCAGACCAATACCCCCCTGCCCCGGCTGGTTGATCTGGGCGCCGGAAAATGTTCTTCCTGCAAGATGATGTCGTCGGTTCTCGATGAATTGAAAACAACCTGTACCGGAAAGCTGGACATCGTATTCATTGACGTCTGGGAAAATCAGCAGGCCGGTGAGCAGTACGGCATCCGCATGATCCCGACGCAGATTTTCTACGATGCGGAAGGTAAAGAACTCTTCCGGCACGAAGGCTTCATATCCAAAGATGACATTCTTGCAAAATGGAAAGAGCTGGGTGTTGTTTTGTGAACGAGCTGTTTACCAGCCTGACCCGCGCCATGGACGGCGCGCCGCTGATCGCTCTGAGCGCCGCGCTGGTCTGGGGCGTTTTGAGTGTTCTGCTCAGCCCCTGCCACCTTGCATCCATTCCACTGATCGTCGGCTTCATTGACGAACAGGGCCGGATATCTACACGGCGCGCCTTCTGGATTTCTCTGCTGTTTTCCACCGGAATCCTGATCACGATTGCGCTCATCGGCGGACTGACCGCCGCCGCCGGACGGATCATGGGCGACCTCGGGCCGTACGCGAATTATTTCATCGCTCTGATCTTTTTCGTTATCGGTCTGCACCTGCTGGGTGTGATTCCAATGCCTGGAAGCGGGCCGGGCCAGGTAAAGATGAAACAGCGCGGCGCACTGGCCGCGTTCATCCTCGGACTGGTCTTCGGTATCGCTCTCGGCCCCTGTACGTTCGCGTTCATGGCTCCGTTGCTTGGAATTGCCTTCAAGGCGGGCTCTGAACAGCCGGGGTATGCCGGAAGCCTGCTTCTCCTTTACGGCGTCGGCCACTGCGCAGTGATTGTGCTGGCCGGAACGTTCACCGGAATCGTTCAGCGCTATCTGAACTGGAATGAAAAATCCGGCGGCGCGCTCATTCTGAAAAAAATCTGCGGCCTGCTGGTCGTAACCGCCGGGCTTTATCTGATTTACACCGCGAGCTGAAAGTCATGAGTATGAAAAAAATTAAAATCCTGTTTCTGTGCACCGGCAACTCCTGCCGAAGTCAAATGGCCGAAGGCTGGGCGCGGGCTCTCAAGGGCGATGTGATCGAAGCCTATTCGGCGGGCATCGAAACCCATGGGCTCAACCCGAACGCCGTCAAAGTAATGGCTGAGGCGGGCGTGGATATTTCCGGACACAAATCGGAAAACGTCGCCGACCTGCTCCATATTCCGTTCGACGTGGTCATCACCGTCTGCGGTCACGCCCATGAGCACTGCCCGGTCTTCCCCGGCAAAGCCAAAGTGATCCATGCCGGATTCGACGATCCGCCGAAGCTTGCCGCGCAGGTGACCGGCGAAGAGGCAAAACTCGACTGCTACCGCCGTGTGCGCGATGAAATCAAAACCTTCATTGAAACCCTTCCGAAAGGACTGAATCATGGGAAATAGTGATGACCGGAAACTGACAAATGTATTCGAACGCTATCTGACCGTTTGGGTCGCGCTGTGCATTGCCGGCGGAATCCTGCTCGGCAAGGTCGCGCCGGAATTCGCCAAAACACTGGACGGCATGGCCATCACCGTCAGCGGCGCCCCGGTGGTTTCCATCCCGATTGCCGTCTGCCTTTTTTTCATGATGTATCCGATCATGGTGAAAATTGATTTCGCCTCAGTCGTTCAGGCCGGAAAAAGCGGCAAGCCGGTCTGGCTGACGCTGTTTGTCAACTGGGCGATCAAACCGTTCACTATGTACGGCATCGCCCTGCTCTTTCTTGGCGTTCTTTTTCGCGGTTTTATCGGAACCGAGGCGATGGATCTGGTCAAAATGCCGTTCGGACTCGACCTCCCGGTCGGTGCGATTCACGGCGCGGGAACCGTCGTTCTCAACGAAGGGGTCAAAATGCTCCAGGTTCCGCTTTGGCGAAGCTACTTTGCCGGATGCATTCTGCTTGGAATCGCTCCGTGCACGGCGATGGTGCTGGTCTGGGGTTATCTGGCGCGCGGCAACGACGGTTTGACGCTGATCATGGTCGCGATTAACTCGCTGTCCATGCTGTTGCTGTACGGCGTCCTCGGCGGCTTTCTGCTGGGTGTTGGTAAACTTCCAGTCCCGTGGCAGGCACTGTTGCTCTCGATCACCATCTACGTCGCCTTGCCGCTGGTTGCCGGATACTTTTCCAGAAAATGGATCATCCGGAGCAAAGGTGAAACATGGTTCAAAGAAAAATTCCTGCACTTCCTAACCCCGGTCACAATCATTGCCCTGCTGAGCACACTGGTTCTTCTGTTCAGCTTCAAAGGCGAAACGATCCTGAGCAATCCGCTGACGATTCTCTGGATCGCTGTGCCGCTCTTTCTCCAGACCATGCTGATCTTCTGGCTGGGTTACGGGTGGGCGAAGCTCCTTAAACTGCCTTACGCCGATGCCGCGCCCGCCGCGATGATCGGCGCATCGAATCACTTTGAAGTCGCCATCGCTACGGCGACCATGCTCTTCGGGATATCCTCCGGCGCCGCGCTGGCCACAGTCGTCGGCGTACTCATTGAAGTGCCCGTTATGCTGTGGCTCGTCCGTATCTGCCTGCGCACACAGCACTGGTTTCAGAAAGAGAAATGAGCGGCTCGTTCTGAGCGTTCGCCGCAAGAAGGGAAAAAATGACAACCTGCTGTTGCAAAAGTAAATGCTGTCCGCCGAAGAGGGAACTCTGGATGACCGGCGGGGTCGAAACGCCTGCCGGAAAAGTTCCAAAGGTTGGAACGCGGCTCGCGCTCCGCGATGAACTGGGCACGCTGAAAGTCCGCTTTGCAATCGGGCGCAACCGCTACGCCGTTCCGCCCGGACTGTACGCCGTCGGCAATCCATCGCCGGAATCACCGGTGTTCGTATCGGCGAATTATAAACTTTCATTCGACCATCTGCGGCGCGCACTGCACGGCCTTGATGGCTGGATTCTGGTGCTCGACACGAAAGGTATCAATGTCTGGTGCGCGGCGGGCAAAGGCACGTTCGGAACCGAAGAACTTGTGAACCGGGTCGAAACTACGGAGCTTTGCCGGATGGTTTCACACAACAGACTGATTGTCCCTCAGCTCGGCGCGCCGGGCGTTGCGGCGCATGAAGTTCAAAAACAATGCGGGTTTCAAGTCGTGTACGGGCCGGTGCGGGCCGAGGATATTCCGCAATTCCTCGCGGCGAAATTTAAAACCACACCGGAGATGCGCCGTGTCCGGTTTACTCTGCGGGACAGGATCGCTGTGATTCCGGTCGAGCTGGTGATCTGGTTTAAGCAGGCGCTCGGGCTGGCGGTTCTGATCTCTCTGGCCGACGGTGTGTCCCGTACCGGATTCAGCCTCGCCGCCGCCCCGCGTACGTTCGGCCTCGTGTTTACCGGCTGGCTGACCGGCGGAGCGCTGGTTCCGATTCTCCTGCCGTGGCTTCCGGGCCGCGCCTTCTCCATCAAAGGACTCTGTGCCGCATTAGTACTCTGGGGTTGTGTTTACAGCTTACTCGACACTTCACCGCCAGAGGGAGCTGGATGGTTTCTTGTGCTGATCGCCATTGTTTCGTTTATGGCACTCAACTTCACCGGAACTTCCACCTACACCTCGATGTCGGGCGTGAAGAAAGAGATGAAAATCGCCGTTCCGCTCCAACTGCTGGCGTTGATTGCCGGATTCATCTTTATCGTGCTGGGAGGCCTGCGATGAAATATCTTAAAAATGTTGTTACGCTTAAACTGGATGAACAGAAATGCGTCGGTTGCGGACGCTGTCTGACGGTCTGCCCGCACGGGGTTTTTGAACTGTCCGGCGGAAAAGCCGCAGTCACCGACCGCGACGCCTGCATGGAGTGCGGAGCCTGCGCCAAAAACTGTCCAGTCGGCGCACTGTCCGTCAAAACCGGTGTCGGCTGTGCCAGCGGCATCCTCGCCGGACTGCTGAACGGCGGCGAAGCCTGCTGTGATCAAGGCGGATGTTGCGGATAAGGATTTCAGCTGGAGCGGCGGATCAGCCAGAGTCCGCAGATTTGCGCGGCGATCAGCGGCATCCAAAGGATCAGATTCGGGTGAAGCTCCGGATAGTCGGCCAGCGCTTTGGCGAACACGGTGAACAGATAATAGGCGAAAACAATCGCCAGACTGACAATCATACCGGTTGACGTTTCTTTCCGGTTCGATTTCACGCCCAGCGGAATACCGATGAGCATAAAACTGAAACAGCCGACCGCGATGGAAATGCGCTGGTTGGCCTCCACAATCAGCCGTGTTTTGTGAACCAGCTGTTCTTTTTCGTTCATCAGAGGGAAATCGCGTTTCACATTCCGGATATTTTCAACCAGCTGACCCATCCGCATATGACTGCGTTTCTGGGTGCCCGGTTTCTTCTTCATCAGCTTTTCAAAATCGAGCTTGATCGGATAATACTCGGCGTTGACATACGTCGTTTTCGAAACATCCCGGGGATCTTTGGCGTCCGGCACCTCAATGCGGACGTCATACAGCTTAACGATCAGTAAACGGTTCGCGTTATCCGCATCAATATCGCCCTGCTTGGCCCGCACACTGCGCTTGATACCACCGTTTTTGTCCAGCTCATAGGCGACGACATCCTTCACCACCGTCCCGTTTTTCCGTCCGACATAAATCATTAAGCCGGGAAAATCGCGGATGAACCGGCCTTCCTCCAGCAGATTCACCGGCTCGTCCACCCCGGCGGTTCGCAGAAGCTCCCGGTTGGCCTGCTTGGCCGCCGGTGCCACCTCACAGTTGATATAAACACAGATCAAGCTGAACAGCACCGAGAGAAGAATCAACGGCGCGGCCAGCCGCCACAGGCTGATTCCGCAGGCCTTCATCGCGTTGATTTCGCTGTCGGTGGAAAGCCGCCCGAACAGTAACAGCGCGGCGAACAGTGTGCTGATCGGCATGGAGAACGACAGAATATACGGGATGTTCTGAAAAAAGAATTTCAGAATCAGTTCCGCCGAAATCCCCCGGGCCATCAAATCAACCGCCTTCACCATCGCGCCGACCGTCATGACAAACGTAATCAGACCGAGCGCGGTCAGAAACGTCATCAGATAATCCAGAGTGATATAGCGGTTGAGTGTGCGCATGGATTTACTTCGCCCCGTGGCGTCGAACCGCCGATTCAACTGTATTGGCCAACAGCATCGTGATGGTCATCGGGCCGACACCGCCCGGCACCGGAGTGATCGCCGACGCTTTTTCCGCCACCGCCTCGTAGTCCACATCGCCCTTCAGCCGGAATCCGGCCTTGGCCGTCGCGTCGGCCACCCGGTTGACCCCGACATCAATTACCACCGCGCCGGGCTTTACCATATCGGCGGTCACCGTTTTCGGCCTGCCGACGGCGGCCACGACAATATCGGCCTGCCGCGTCAGTTCAGCCATATTCTTCGTGCGGGTGTGGCACATCGTCACCGTCGCGTCGCCCAGCTCGCTCTTCTGACTGAGCAGATTCACCAGCGGGCGGCCCACGATATTGCTCCGGCCGATCACCACCACATGCGCGCCGGACGTCTTAATGCCGGAACGTTTCAAAATCTGCAGAACACCGTGCGGCGTGCAGGGTAAAAAGGCGGGCAGACCGAGCATCATGCGTCCCACATTCACCGGATGAAAGCCGTCCACATCCTTATCCGGATTGATCGCCTCGATCACCGACTGCTCCATCGAAGAATCGGGAAGCGGAAGCTGGACCAGAATTCCGTCAATCTGATCATCCGTATTGAACGCCTTCACCACGTCCAGAATTTCCTTATGCGACGCGGTCGCGGGCAGTTTGACTTCACGCGAATAAAGGCCGGTCTCCTCGCAGGCTTTCTCCTTGGCCGTCACGTAGGAACGCGAAGCCGGATCGTCGCCCACCAGCAGAACGCCCAGACCGGGAACAATCCCCTGCTTTTTCAGTTCGGCGGTTTTCACCTTCAGTTCGGCGCGGATATCCTGCGCGATCGCCTTGCCATCTAAAATTTTTGCAGTCACTCGCTACTCCTCTTTAAATTCCGGAAGAATCTAGCCACGGATAGACACGGATGCACGCGGATAATTCAACTGGAGTTAAGAAATTGGCATCGGATATTGGCTTTTCCTCCGCCATTAATCCACTATTCCTTCATTCCAAGGCAACTTATGGACTGGATTCGTGAAACAGCAAAAGGACTGCTCCTGCCCGTACGGGCGGTGCCGCGCGCCTCGAAAAATGAAATTCAGGGCATTCACGGCAACGCGCTGAAAATCCGCCTGCAGGCTCCGCCGGTCGAAGGCAGAGCCAACGAAGCGCTCATCCGGTTTCTCAGCGACGTTTTGGATATCCCCCGCTCACAACTCTCCATCGCCTCCGGCGAAACCGGACGTAACAAAGCCGTCCTGATCACCGGAATCTCAAAAGCCGAACTGATCGAAAAAATCGTAGAGCTTAAGTCCTTAGACCCGAGTTAAAGATTTGATTGCGGCAGTTGCGTCATCAAAAATATCAGTAAGCTCTGGCTTTTCAGTGAAATGATAGGAAACGAAACGAGCTCCAGTTGGCTCTAAGCGACTGAAGAAATAGCACGCATTCTTAGCCGATTGAGGTGATGGCCCAACTTGAACTAGCGGAAGAAGCTTCAACGCATGGCCGGAATCTTTTTTCGAAAGATAAAGACACTCAACATCTAGCCATGTCGACATCGAACGGGTCTCCTTAGCCCACAACTCTCGCCGAAATTCACCAAGCTCGTTTTGAAGACCAAGAAGGGTATTTTGTTCTGCGGTCATCTGCGCCTCTATTTCCAGCATCCTTCGCTGGGTTTGGAAATCGGGCACGAATACGCGAAGCTCTTTGAGTGTTTGTTTATTCAACTTCGGAATAACTGCACCAGTCTTGCTCTGCTGACGCAGTTCCTTTCCGAAGTCCGAATTGAGGAAACGCACAACAAACCGAGCATTCGACAGTGATGGGTCGATGACGACTTGGGCGTAGTTCTGTTTCTTCAATGTCAGGTATTCAAGAGAATCCACGACATCACTGTTTCCAATAAGAGGAATAAACAACGCGTTGTCCTGTGTTTCAAAGGCAAAGTCGTCACCAAACCGCCCAAGATTAATTGCGGTGGCCAATTCATCAAGTCTCACTGCTGGGGCTGCAAAGCGGCGCTCCGCCTCCCCAAAACGCTCAGCAGTCTCGATCGCCTCAAGACTGGTGAATGAAAATGGATCAACGAATCGCCCCAGTTCCAGTGCGCCGCCTTCTCGACCTTGTCGAAAATTGTCGAGGATTTGGATGTTCGTTCCCTCGTCGCCCGAAAGTTTCGCAACGAACATCCGCGCCGCCGACTTTCGGCGGACAATGATCAAGTACGCGGAAATGTTTGTGTAAGGTGCAAATGTTCCAGACGGCAATGCCAGTGCCGCTTCAACACTCAAACCGATACGGTTGAATTGCTGGAAAACCGAGCGCTGTGAGAAAAAGAACGATGGAGTTACTACGAACAAGCCCACACCTGAAGAACTCAGATGGAGTGCAGTTGCCACCATTACAAGATTGCCAAGGTCGTCTTGTAGATCAATGGTTTCTCCGGATGTGTCCGAAACTTTGAGTGGCTTAGCCACTCCGGAACGTGAATCATTCCGCTTGATCGACCGAACAGAGCTCCGAAAATTTGTCCCCAGGTGCTGAGGTCGCTTGGTGCAAAACGGATGCCTTCTGTCTTTAAAAAATCGGAGAGCCCCTCCTGTCCTTGGACTGGTGAGCTACGGAATTTATCAAATTTTTCCCAAAGTTCCTGATTCATAGTCCTCCCATGACACTTTCTGTGTTCCAAGCAATATAAAAAACCAGCCGCTAAAGTTATTTTTAGCGTAATCGTCAGCCTATTGGCCGTCAAAAAGAATAACGGTTTTTAGACGTAGAAGTCGGTGATGGCTTTCCAGGCGGCTTCGGCGGTGTCGCAGAAGGTGAGCAGTTTTAAATCGTCCGGACTGATGAGCCCGCATTCGGCCATGTAGTCCCAGTCCACCATCCGTTTCCAGTGTTTGGAACCGAAAAGGATGACCGGCATCGGTTTGATTTTTCCGGTCTGGATGAGCGTGAGCGCTTCGAAGAGTTCGTCGAAGGTCCCGAAGCCGCCGGGGAAGATGCAGACGGCTTTGGCTCTCAGCATAAAGTGCATTTTGCGCATGCTGAAGTAGTGAAACTGGAAGCAGAGTTCTTCCGTAACATACGGGTTGGGTTTTTGTTCGTGCGGCAGGGTGATGTTGAGCGATACCGATTTACACCCGACTTCTTTGGCGCCCCGGTTGCCCGCCTCCATAACGCCGCCGCCCCCGCCGGTGATGATGACATATTCGCATTCGTGGTTGGTCTGGCAGGTGGTACTGACGATTCGCGCCAGTTTGCGGGCTTCTTCATAAAACGGTGTCAATTCGGCCAGCTGGCGGTTTTCGCAGTCCGCCGCATGCTCCGGCGCCGGAATCCGCGCACTGCCGAAGAGAACGATGGTGGATTTGATGTTGTGCCGTTCCATCGTTACTTCGGGGTGAAGGTATTCGAGCTGGAGCCGGACGGGCCGGGCGGGGTCACTGTTGAGGAACGGAATGTTTTCGTAGGCTTTCGGCGGATTCTTCATTGGACGAACTCCTTCTACTCGGGTCGGCGGATCGTAAAAAAGGTGACGTCACCTTCAACAAGATTCACAACAGCGCAGGACGGATGCATTCCCCGCCCTGCCGCGCCGGGGTTCACAATCCGGGTTTTTTCGATGCACTCATTCCGGCGGGTGTGCGAGTGACCGAAGAAGACATAGTCGTAGCTGTTGGAGTGGACGATGGCTTCGAAATGCGCCTCGTCGTCACTGTGGAGCACCGCGATCCGCCGGTCGGCCAGCGTAAGGTGACCCACGCGACCCATAAGATTGACTCCGGGAACCTCGGCAAAAAAGCCGAGTTCCTGCAGGATGTCGCAGTTCCCGAGAACCGCATAGATGGGGATATCCAGCGCACCGAACAGCGCCGCCATTTCCGTCAGCACCATGTCCGAACCGATGTCGCCGCAGTGAATCACGGCGTCCACAGCGCGGAAAATAAATTCGCGGGAGGCGGCCAGCGCCAGATCAACCTGACCGTGTGTATCAGATATAATGCCGACTTTCACCTGTGCGTCCCCTCTCTTTAGTTCTTGGCACTGCAACCGGAGCGTTTATATTAGCCGGATTCGCAACCAATGCGAGCGGAGATTTAAAATGAAGAGTGTGAAAATTGTCGGCGCGGGCGGTTACGGCGGGGTGGGAATCACGGAACTTCTGCTGAACCATCCGGAATTCAGGATCGGCTGTCTGGTCGCGGCCACAGAAACGGGTATGAAGATGAGCGATCTTTACCCCCACCTGAAAGGCTTTTGCGACGAACTGATCCGGACGCCGGACGATCCCAAGGCGCAGGAAGCTTACGATGCGGTTTTCTTTTCCACGCCGGACGGTGTCGGAATGCAGACCGCCGCCGCCGAACTGGCAAAAGGCGCGCATGTCGTGGACTACAGCGGCGACTTCCGGTTCACCACTCCCGAAAAATACAGCGCGTACGCCACGTTTATCGGCAAAAACCCGGTTCATGCCGCCCCGGAACTGCTCCCGCAAACGGTTTACGGGCTGTCCGAGCTTCATCCGTTCGGGAAAAAGCAGAAACTGGCCGGAAACCCCGGCTGTTTCGCCGTCAGCTGTATTCTCGGACTCGCCCCGGCGGCGGCCGGAAAGCTGATTAATATCAAGAGTGTCATCTGCGACTGCAAAACCGGCGTTTCCGGCGCTGGCAAAAAACCGGCGGCGACGTTCCACTATCCGGCCCGGTACGAGCAGATCAACGCCTACAAGCTGGCCGGACACCAGCACATGGTCGAAATTGAGCAGGAGCTGAGCGCGCTGGCCGGTGAAACGGTACGGGTCACCATGACCGCGCAGGTTCTGCCGCTCTGCCGGGGAATCCTTTCCTGTCTGTATGCCGACCTAAAAGAAACTATGACCGGCAAACAGCTAATGGAGGCGTACAAGGCGTTTTATGCCGACAAGCCGTTCGTGCGGATTTTCGACAATAAGGCCAACATCGGCACCGCGCAGGTCAGCGGCACCAACTTCTGCAACCTGATCGTGGATGTGGATGAGCGGAATAACCGGCTGAGAGTGATCTCGCATATCGACAACCTGATGAAAGGTCAGGCCGGAAACGCTCTGCAAAACATGAACCTGATGTTCGGATTCGATCCAATGCTCGGGCTGAACTTCGCGGGCCGGTGTCCGTAGCCCGGTTTTGCGGCTGAAAGCCGTTGTCTGCGAAAGATTCATGCGCTAGACTGCGGACGTTTTATGGACCCAAAACTATTACTTTTTTCGGCCGCGTTTCTATTCGGGATTCCTCTGCTTATCCTGACCGGACTGATTTTCCGTCCGTTCCGGAAACTGCTGATGGGTCTGATGTGCTTTTCGCTCTGCTATCCGGAAACCTTCTCCATCAACTTCATGTCCCGCGAATCCTACCGCATGGCCACCCGCGGATTCGAGCTGGGGCTGTTCGACATGTGCTCTATCGCTCTGTTCTTCATCATGGTTCTGCAACCGCGAGGACATCGCTTCCGCTGGTTTCCGCCGCTGACCATCGCCTACGGAATCTATCTCACCTTCGCCGTCATCTCCTGGCTTCTGGCTCCCGGCAGTATTCCCGTTCCGGGCGACGTGTACGCCGCCAATACCGCCGGCGGTTATGAATTCTACAATGATTTTGAAACCGGCCTCTACCCGCTTTTCGAACTCAGTAAAATCGTCCGCGGTTGCTTCGCCTATCTGGTCACCGTGAACTTCCTGAAAGATGAGGAGCACTTCCGCACGATACTCACCTCCCTGCTCGTCGTCGCCTTTGTTATCACTATTGAAGCCCTCTTGGACCGCTATGTGTACGGGAAGCACCGTATTTCGTCCACGCTCGGCCATCCGAACAGTCTCGGCACCTTTATGGGCATGATGGGCACGCTGATGTTCGGCGTCGCGCTTTTCCGCACGACCTTTATGTCGAGCGGAACATTCGCCGTCGCCACCGCCGCGTCCATGATCTCGGTTCTGCTGACCATTTCACGCGGTGCTCTGTCCGCGATGGTGCTCGGGCTCTGGCTTGATGTGTCGGCCCTGTTTCACCGGTATCTCAACTTCAAAAACTTCACGATTCTGTTTTTCGGATCGCTCGTCGCGCTCGGACTCTTTTTTATGGCGGCCGACACCATCACTGCCCGCTTTCTCGTACAGCAGGACGCGGTTTCGGATATTGAATACCGCGGGTTGTACAACAGTGAGGCCCGCATGATGGCCCGCGACCACGCCTTCGGTGTCGGCCTCGGAAATTTCTCCACCTATTCCTGGCTGAAGTACGGTGAAGCCGTCGGGCTCAACGAATACGGAACCCCCGCGCACAACCTCTGGTTCCTGACCCTCGGCGAGCTGGGCTATCCGGGACTCTTCGCCTTCATCTTTTTCTGGCTCCGGTTTTATTCCATCGGCCTGCCGTTTCTCTTCCGGCGGCGCACCGACCTGATCTACGCCGTCGCGGCATCCGCCTGCGCGGCCAGTATGATCGGCCACATCCAGAACATGCTTCAGCTCTCCTACCGCCAGACCTCGATCTACATGTTCAACCAGATGCTGATCGGTATGGTCGTGGCCGCCTGGTACATTGACCGTGACACCCGCCGCGCCGAACGGGAAACCCGCCGCCTTAAACGCGCCAAAACCTGAAACCTATGACTGCCCGAAAAAAAATTATCTGCTACGACGATAATCCCGACTACGGCGGACATCAGGTGATGGCCTGTCTGGCCGTTGAGGCTCTTGCTAAATCCGCGAACTGGAACCCCGTTTTTTTCTGCAATCCAAAAAATATCCGCCTGACCAGCCGGTTGCGCGGGATTCAAACGCTCAGCGAAAATCTCGAAACCCGTGATGCCCCTTTTGCGACCCAGAAACTGCAGGGATTGCGCAACCGGTTTGCGGATGCTTCAATCACAAAGCTGGCTTGTTTGTTTGAACGAGAAACCCCTGATCTGATTCTTTGCATTCAGGGGGAAATTGAAGACGGCTCGCTGGCGCTGTGCGCCGCCGAACGGATCGCCGCGCCGTGCATCAGCTATATTCCGGTTCCGCACCGCATGGCGCTGATGGGCGCCAAATTCGGCGCCGTGCGCGATATGCTGAATGAGTACCTTTTCAAAAAACCGGACGGCTGGATTACGATCAGTGAGTCCATGAAGGTGCTTCTTCGGGAACGCGGCGCAACCGCGCCGGTTGAGGTCGTCCCCAACGGAATTGATATGGAACGCTTCGTGCCGCGCGACAAAAACACGGCCCGCGCCGCGCTCGGACTGCCGACTGGGAAAACCATCCTCGGCACCATCGGACGGATTGAGTTTAACCAGAAACAGCAGGACTTTCTCTTACGTACCTTTTTCAAACATTGGAAAGGTGATCCGTCCATGCACCTGATGATTGTCGGCGACGGACCGGATCGCGACCGCCTCGACGCGCTCATCCGCGAACTCGGTGCTCAACAGCAGGTCACCCTGCTCCCGTGGCAGGCCGACAGTACCCTTGTTTACAGCGCCATGGATATGCTCGTTATTCCATCGCGTTTCGAAGGGGTTCCGCTCGTTATGCTGGAAGCCATCGCCTGCGGCACTCCGGTGGTCGGCAGTGCCCGCGACGGGATGAAAGATCTGCTTCCCGCCAACTGGACATTTCAACCCGAGAACGGCGAAGCGCTTGCTGACACGATCAGGTCGGTTTTCAAAACTTGGGGAACCGGATTCCCCGCCTTGCAGGCCCAGGTGCGCAACGACTATACCGTCAATGAGTTTCAGCGGAATTTTGAGTCGGCGCTTTTCCGGCTTCTCAGGTCGCCCGGCGCTGTTTCCCGATAAATCCGGCCGTCACATGCAGAAACAGTATTGCGAAGACAAACTCCTTGGCTTCGATCGGGAAGTTTCTCGCCCCGCCGATGAAATGAATCTCAAACAGTTTTGAGATCAGGTAGTTAATCGGAAACAGCAGTCCGGTCCGGAACGGAACCAGCGGCAGATTGATCCGGCACAGGCTTGAGGAAAGCCATGTGCTGAACCGGCAAATCAGCGGAAGCACAAATGCATAAGAAAACCAGAACAGGGAAAACAGACGTTCGAGCTGAAATCCAGAAAGATTATGGAGATTCGTCTCGCCCTGATCGTTGATCAGCTTCAGCGGTTCAGGGGTTTCAACCCCGAAAATCCGCTGTCCCCAGCTGAGTTCCTCGCCGAATCCGAAAAAGAACACAGCCGCCAGAAATAGAAAAAAGATATTACGCCGGGGTTTCTCCGGAAATAGACAGCATTCCTGCCGGACCGTCAGAAAAAGATAAAAGCAGATGCAGGAAGAACAGAGCCAGAGCAGTGCGCTGACGGTTTCAAAAAGACTGTCTTCCTTCATCAGTTCATGATGAGAGCTGACGGGAGACAGCAGTAAAAGATACGGCAGGGTTGCGAAGATAACCCACGCCGCGCCCCGAATATCCCGTAGTTTATCAAAACTCGTTTTCAAGAGCCCTCCTGCCGGTAGATTTTTATAAAACCGGCCAACAATCTTCAAGAGGGTTCCATACCGGATTGCCAGACGGGCTCTCCATACCGTATAAAGCGCCTCAATGTATCTGGATTTCTTCCAACTGAATGAGTTTCCGTTCAATGTGACGCCTGACCCGCGGTTTCTCTTTTTCTCTGACCGCCACCGTGAAGCCTTCGACTCGCTTCTCTACGGTGTCGAGCACCGCAAGGGCTTTATCGTCCTGACCGGCGAAGTCGGTTGCGGAAAAACCACCGTCTGCCGGTCGGTGCTGAACAATCTTCCGGGAACCACCCGCTCCGCTTTTATTCTGAACCCGTCGCTGACCGCCGCTCAGCTGGTGCGCTCCATCCTGCTCGATCTCGGTCTGGAGGCGAAAGGTCAGGATAAGCTGGTGCATATCACTCAGCTGAACCGGTTCCTTCTCCAATGCCTGGAAAAGGGTGAAAATGTCGCCGTGATCATCGATGAATCCCAGAACCTTGATCCGCAACTTATGGAACAGGTGCGGATGCTTTCGAATCTGGAAACCGATCAGCACAAACTGATGCAGATTATTCTTTCCGGCCAGCCCGAGCTGAAGGAGCGGCTGAAACAGCCGGATCTCCGCCAGCTCCGCCAGCGGGTCATGGTGCACTGCGACCTCGAACCGCTTAGCGTGGTTGAAGCCGCGCTGTATATCCAGCACCGCCTGAAAGTCGCCGGAGCCTTCGAGCCTGCTCAGATTTTCAACAGCGCGGCCATCCAGCGGATTCACGGACAAACACAGGGAATTCCCCGGCAGATCAATACGGTCTGCGACCGCTCTCTGCTTTCCGCCTACGTCCGGCGCGACCGCCAGGTGACCCCGCTGGATGTACAGAACGCTCTTTCTGAACTGACAACTCTGATCGGTGAATCCGCAACACCCGAGGTCGTATGAGCCTGATTCAAGACGCGCTGAAACGAAAAACCGAAGAATCCGTCCCGAACCAGCCGCCGGCTGCCCCGGCGGATCAAACGCCATCTGAAACTCCGGTACCGGTGAAAAGCCCGAAGCCCTATCAGGCCGTTCTGCTGATTCTTCTTGTGACGTTATTGCTCGCCGTGCCGATCGGATACAGCCTCTATCTGATGAAGCCGAAACCCCGTCCGGTTCCGGCCACCGTTGCCGAAAAAACCGTCAGCGCTCCGGAGGCTCCCGCACCGGAACCCGAAGCGATGCCTGTTCCGCCGCCGGCGCCGCATGTCCAGATAACGAAACCGCCCGTGGAACCTGCCCCGGAGGAAACGACCGCTCAGGAAACCAAATTGACATGGCCTGAATTAAAACTGACAGGAATCGCCTCCAGCGGAAACCAGCGGATCGCCATTCTTAATGGTAAAATGCTCTGCGTGGGCAGACAGGCCGGTGAAGTGATCGTCCGTGAAGTGCGCGAAACCGAAGTAGTCGTGGAACTGCACGGCGAACAGCGAATCCTGCATGTGGACGAGTAAGTCTCTGGACAAGAGTTTCCGGATTCTTTACTATGCCGCCAGTCAGCGCGGACATGGTGTCCGGGCTTGAACATGGAGGTGTGGTTATGCGTTACATTGTGTCTCTTGGTGTTGCGGCATTGGTTGCGTCAGCCGTTTCGGTATGCGCTGAAGAAGTGAAACTGAAAGTTCCGGAAGTCAAAGCCCCCGAAGTCAAGGTAGATGCCGCGAAGGCGCAGAAAGACGCGGCGTGCAAGATGGAAGCGGCCAAAAAAGATGCGGCCTGTAAGGCGGACGCGGCGAAGAAAGATGCCGAATGCTCCATGAAAAAGAGTCAGGAACAGCTGAAAAAAGAAACCGCCAAAGGTTCTGAGCAGGGTCAGGCCATGCGTGCGGAGCACAGCAAGAAATGGTGGAAATTCTGGGGCAAGGAAGAAGCCGCCAAATAAGGGAGAATTTCCCGACGTACAAACCCCGGAACTTTCCGGGGTTTTTTATTTTCAGCGGCGATAAACATCAACCTGCGTGTACACCGGCCCCCACGGATGCTGTCGAACCGGAATGACCTGTTCTTTCACAAAAGCCGAATCCAGCCGCCGGTAAAGCGGCTGTAGTCCTTCGTACGGGCTGTGAAAAACATAAATCCGCCCGCTGTCACTCTGCAACGCGCGGATCAGCACGGCGGCCTCCAGTTCCAGCTCAGCCTGATCTTCCAGCAGTTTTTTCGGATCAATACAGGAAGGCCGCGTCATCTGCGCCGCCGGAAAAACGTGACGCGGCCCGGTCCGGACGCGGAGCTGATCCAGATAATAATTCACCGTAAAATGGCTGATGCCGGTCGCAATTATCGCGTCATCCGGAAAAATCACACGGCTCAGCCGTTCAATCACATCGCGCTGTTCGGTTAACCGGTCGGTCGCGCGCCAGACGGTGTAACGCATCGCTCCGGCGGCATTCACCGCGATCAGCAGAATCAGCAGAAGAACCGGCTTCCGAACCTTGGAAACCGCGTAACCGGTCAGAGCGCAAACCAGCGGCAGGCCGATCAGATCCATTTTATCGAGCCAGAAAACCGGGCGGAAGACCGACAGGATCACGATCACACCGATGGAAAAAAGATGCGCGACAAAAAGCTCGCGGGCGGCCCGGTCATCCGCCGATTTTCCACGAAGCAGGTGGATCACAACGAACAGGATCAGTAGTCCCGCCGCGATCATCCGTAAAGGTTTCATGCCGTCAACCGCCAGCATCTGGCTGGAAACGCTCAACAGATACGCTCCGGCGGCTCCGTTGTAGCGCACCAGCTCCGGCACGGTTTCCGGCGTCGCTCCGTCAATATAGCCCGCGACTTGCAAAGCCAGTGACGGCATCCAGAGAATCATGCCGGCCAGCAGAAACATGGAAGCCATAAACCCGGCCCGCAGTCGCTTATGATGAAATCCGGCCAGCACGACAAACTGCGAGACCGGCACAAACAGATACAGCGTGTGCGCGTAAAAACCGGCGACAGAGAAAAAGACAAACAGCATTCCGTCGCGCAGAGCGCCTTTCCGCAGAGCGCGGTAGAAAAACAGCCATCCGAGCACCGTGCAAAGCACCATCAGTGAGTAGTATCGCAGATTGGTCGCCTGATGCAGGCACGGCAGACAGAAGGCGGCGCAGGCGGTTCCGGCGAGGCGAATCCGGGAATCGCTGAACAGCTCGCGCAGAAAAAACGGAATCGCGATAAGCGCAAGGCAATCCAGCAGAACCGTCAGCGCCGTCAGCGCGTATTCACCGTCGCCGAGCAGCTTCATCCAGCCGTGGAGCAGAAAATAAAACAGCGGGCTTCCGTTATCGGAACTCAGCATCTGCACGATGCTGACCAGTGACTCTCTGGACAGCTTGATGGAAAACGCCTCGTCCAGCCAGATACAGGAAAACGGGAGCTGAGCAACCCTCAGCCCGATTCCCGCCAGCACCAGCGCCGGCACCAGCCATCGTTCTGCCTTCAGCCAGTTCATAAACCGCCGGATCAGGCGTGATCGAACACCATGGACTGCACTTCGACCCCGTCAATCGCGAGAAGCTTTTTCTTGAAGGCGACCACTTTGGCGTCATCGTCCACCATATCGAGAAGAATCAGACCGTTCGGCGAACAGACCCCCTTCTCGGCTTCATGCAGTCCCAGCCGGGTGCGGATCTGACATCCGAATTCGGTGAAAATCTTCTGAATCTCTCCGGCGTGCTTCATCCGCTCCGTGATATGAACCCCGATGATAATATGCTTATCCATTCACAGCCTCCTTACTTGGAGGCATTTTTAACGAATCCTTCCGGCGATTGGAAGCCCCGTTCCAATGTTTGGAAGTTTTGTGTTCCATCAAAGCCAAAGGCAGGTAGAATGCGCCGCATGAGCTGGTATATCACTCTTCTGGTTTGCGGGTTGTTTCTGATCGGCGTGGAAATTTTCATCCCCGGCGGCATCGTCGGTGCGGCGGGCGCGGGAGCGCTGATCGGCGCGGCGGTAATCGGCTTTAAGATTTTTCCGCCGGCACTCGGCTGGATGAGTCTGATGCTGATCCTGACGCTGGCCTCGCTGGCGGTTTTCTTCTGGATGAAATACTTCCCGAAAAGCCGGATCGGCAAAACACTGATGCTGAATCAGAAAATCAGCAAAAAAGATCAGGACGATTCTCCGTGGAAGCCCGGCATGAAAGGCACAGCGCTGAGCACACTGCGTCCCGCCGGAAAGGCGCAGATCGAAGGACAGTATGCGGATGTCATCGCCGACGGAACATGGATTGAGCAGAACGCCGTCATCGAAGTGATCAACGTCGAAGGCAACCGGATTTATGTGAGGGAGATAAGAACTTGAAGCACAGATTTTTAATTGCCGCTCTTATGCTGGCGCACAGTTCGGGCGCGATCGAATTCGTCCAGCGCGACCGGTTCATCAGCGGCGGCGCGGAGACTCTGCGGGATGAAATGTGGATTTCCGCGCAGGAAATCACCATCAGCGGCGAAGCGCAGGATGATCTGTTTACCGCAGGCGGCGTCCTTGATTTACGCGGACGGTTTCAAGGCGATGTCTGGGCGGTCGGCAGTGCTCAGGTGATCGCGGCGGGCAGTTTCAGCGATCATCTCCGGCTGGCCGCGCGCACCGCGCAGATTTCCGGATTACTGAACGGTTCACTGACCGCGATGGGAAACACCGTCCGAATCGAACCGTCCGCCGTTATCGGAAAAAACATGTTCTGCGCCGGTGACAATGTAATCAGCGAAGGTGCCGTCGGCGGAAACACCCGAATCGCCGCCAAGAAGGCGACACTCGGAGGAAAGACGACCGGTAACGTGTCCATTGCGGCGCAGGAAATCGTAATTCTTCCCGGAACGGCGATCGGCGGCAACCTGAGCTATACCGCGCCGAAGGAACTCATACTCGCCCCTTCCGTCACGCTGGGCGGAAAACTGATCCGCACCTTCGACGCGCCTCCGCCGAAGCAGTTTCTAAAAGAAAACCTGACCGCCCACTTCACTTTTGCTTTCGCCGCGCTGTTGACCGGAATGGTATTCATCTCAATTTTCCCGGGTTATACCGCCGGAGCAATCCATCTGCTCCGCGCATCCCGCAGTCAGTGTCTGCTTGCCGGACTGGCGGCTCTGTTTCTCATTCCGCTGTGCGCGTTTCTACTGCTCTTTACACTCATCGGACTGCCGCTGTGCCTCCTGCTGATTTTATTTTACGTGATTCTGCTCTACCTCAGCAAAATCGTCGTCGGACTCTGGCTTGGAGCGCTGATTCTTCGCCGTAAGGAAATCGCCAAACGCAACCGGGTCGGCACGATGGCCGCCGGCCTGCTGATTCTTTACAGTCTCACCGCCTTCAGCGCCCTTTCATTTTTCATCACGGTTCTGACTGCAATCGCCGGACTCGGCGCTCTGCTTCTGGCTCTTTTTAAAAAACCGGTGCTGATTATCCGTCCGCCGGAAGGTATATAAACAAACAACAATGGAGGAACACATCATGGGACCAATACTGGGAATCTTCTTACTGCTCGTTATTTTCGTCTTCGCGGCGATGATCTTTTCGGTCATCGCGGTCTGGGTTCAGGCCCTCGGTTCCGGCGCTTACATCAAACTGAGCAGTCTGCTCGGCATGCGCTTCCTGCGTAAAGTTCCGGTCACGCTGATCGCCCGCGCCCGCATTCAGGCAGTCAAAGCCGGTATCGAAATCAATACCGACCTGCTCGAAGCGCACTATCTGGCGCGCGGAAACGTCGTCAACGTTGTGCAGGCGCTGATCGCCGCCGACAAGGCCAATATCAAACTCGGCTTCCAGCAGGCCGCCGCGATTGACCTGGCCGGACGCGACATTCTCGATGCCGTCACCACCAGCGTTAATCCGAAAGTGATCGACTGCCCGAATCCGAAACAGGGAACCACCTTCCTCGATGCCGTCGCCAAAGACGGTATCCGCCTGCTGATCAAAGCCCGCGTGACGGTTCGCACCAACCTCAACCAGCTCGTCGGCGGCGCCACCGAAGAAACCATCATCGCCCGCGTCGGACAGGGAATTGTCAGCGCCGTCGGTTCAATGGATTCTTATAAGAAGGTGCTCGAAAATCCCGACAACATCAGCCGCAAGGTGCTCGACAGCGGACTCGACGCACAGACCGCGTTCGAAATCGTCTCGATTGATATCGCCGATGTCAGCGTCGCCGGGACCGCCAATACCGCCAATGTCGGCGCCATGCTGGAAACCGAACGCGCCGAAGCCGACAAAAAGCTCCGTCAGGCCGAAGCCGAAGGCCGCCGCGCCATGGCGATCGCACAAGAGCAGGAAATGCGCGCCCGTGTTCAGGAAATGCAGGCCAAAGTGATCGAAGCGCAGGCGCAGGTGCCGATGGCGATTGCTCAGGCCTTCAAGGAAGGGAATCTCGGCGTCATGGATTTTTACCGCATGCAGAACGTCATGGCCGACACCTCCATGCGCGAATCACTGGCTGGCGGAGCCGCCGAACCGTCGCAGAAAGCCGACTAAGAAATCCATTCGATGAACCAAACCGTAAAAGCAGAAGGTCTCATTTGGCTGATCGTCGGCGTTTTCTGGGTCATTGCCCAGATCGCCGGCGCGACCGCCAAAAAGAAACAGCCGCCCCGTCCGGCGGACGATGCCGGGCCGGATGAAATGCCGGTGGATCCGCTGACAGAATTACTGCGCAAAATGGCGGGCGGCCAGCCGTTCGAGACCCCTGAACCCGTGCGCACCGAACCGGTACTGCAAAAAGACCGGCCTGCTGTTCCGCAAACTCCCCGTCGGCGGGTTGAAGTTGGAAGTCTTCCGGACATCAAACCGCTCCGCAGTGTGGTTCGAACCGCAGAGGTAGAGACCAAGACGGCTCGCGTTCCCGAAATTGACATTCGTCCGACGATGGCGGCGTTCCGCAACAGCGTTCCGACCATCAGAATGCCGGTCATGAAGCCGTGTTTTCAGACTCCCCGGAGCTTTTCCGGCGGTGAAACGCTCCTGAATCCGGACGACAAAAACTCGCTCCGCCGCGCCATGCTGAGCCATATCATTTTTTCGCCGCCCAAGGCGCTTGAACAGTCCCGTCCGTAAGCGCGAAAAAAAATGAATGAACTGCTTGCCGGAGCCCCGGAATAGATATACAAACCGCGAGCCTGAAATTCAGACTTGAATTGCCGGAACAGAAAACAACGCGGGGTGACTTATGATATTGTCTTACCGGATTGAGTCAGCGCGGCTTACGCCAAGCACTGCCGATGAAGCGGATGTCCTGCTGTGCTGTCAGCCGACTGACACCGAAAAAGAAGCGTTGCTGACCCGGTTTGATCTGGATCCGTTCGATATGGAGGCCGTTTACGACTCCGATGAGGTTCCCCGTCTCGAACACTCGCCGGACACCATATTCATGATCTGGAAGCGCCCGGACAATGTTACGCGCAGTGAGACCATTCAATTTGAAGTGTCCTCGCTCGGCATCGTGATCCGGCAGGATAAAGTGGCGCTGATCATCCCGAAGGGCGAATTTTCATTAAGCGGACGCGAGTTCAAGCGCATTGATTCGGTCTGGGACTGCATCCTGCGCGTACTGCTTCATACAATCCATCACTATCAGGGACACCTGAAAGCCATCAAAATGATGTCGCAGGATTTGCAGGCCAAGCTTATCAAATCCATGGAGAATAAATATCTGCTCCAGATGTTCGCGCTCGGCGAAAGTTTGATTTATTACCACAATGCATTGGAAACCAATCTCGCGGTGCTGACCAAACTCCACATGCTTTCCGACCGGCTGAAGCTCTCGGCCGAGCAGATTGAGTTCCTCGACGATGTCATCATCGAAAACCAGCAGGCCAGCAAGCAGGCGGCGATCTACTCCACCGTTCTTTCCGGCCTGATGGATGCACGTTCATGTT
>JBIIYG010000044.1:0-3414 GCA_044346945.1 Pontiellaceae bacterium
GCTTTCGCCCGTTTGATTTTTTCAAATTTATAGATCTCGGTTGATTTGCCGTAGTTCTGGCCGCCGATCCGCTCGGCGAATAATTTCTGTGCTTCCATCATCTTCTCTTTCTCCAATTCAAAATACTTCGCCGCTGTCCGCTCCTTCGCGGACTGGATTGCCTTTAGGAATCAGCCGGTCGAGCTGTCGTTCGAATTCCTCAATCGAAAACTTCGCGAAAGGAATCCCGACATCTGCGCTGTGCAGTACGCCGTCCGAAATCGAAACGTTTTCGCGAAAGAAGCCGATGACCAGCTTTTCGTTCAGCATGTCGGCGCTCAGAAAAACAATGTCCACCACCTTCTCGCGGGAACCTTTAAATTCCTTTGAGAACGCATACTGGATGTTGCGGGCATATTCGCCGTGCCGAGTGAACTCGTCGTCGCTTTTGCAATGACGATATCCCCGTGCCGCAAGAACTTTTTTCATGCCCGGCTGAAACAGCATACGTCCCCCTTCTTCCAAACCTTCCAAAAGGCGGAAAACGGTAATCAATCCGGCACGGTTTTGTAAAGGAGCGAAGCGGATTTAAAGCAGATTGGCCGCCTTTTCGGCGATATCCGACCGCACCCCTTCCGTCAACAGCATGTGCGCGGCCAGCGGCTCGCCCCGGAATTTATCCACCACGGCGCTCAGGCCGTTCGACATGCTGTCCACGTACGGATTGTCAATCTGGTACAGATCGCCGGTCAGCACAATTTTGGTGTCGTGCCCGACGCGGGTGATCACGGTTTTGACTTCCAGCGGGGTCAGATTCTGCGCTTCATCCACGATCATAAACTGATTCGGGATGCTCCGTCCGCGAATGTAGGTCAGCGGCTCGACATCAATCAGCGGATTCGAGGCCAGCAGGTCGCCGCCCTTTTTGCTTTGCGGTGCTCCGGGGCGGGTATGAACAATCAGCGAAAGCGCGTCATGGATCGGCTGCATCCACGGATCCAGCTTTTCCTCAACCGTGCCGGGAAGATAACCCAGATCGCGGCCCATCGGAAAAATCGGACGGGAAACCAGCAGGCGTTTGTAGTACTTGGTTTCCATTACCTGATAATAACCGGCGGCGATCGCCAGTAGGGTTTTCCCGGTGCCAGCCTTGCCGGAGAGCGTCACCAGCTTGATCTTATCGTTCAGCAATGCGTCCATCGCAAAACGCTGTTCGCGGTTGCGGGGAACAATCGGCGAGCCTTCGCCGAGCGTCAGCAGTTTGACGAGCCGATGAGTTTCCGCGTCGTAGCGCGCCAGCATGGTGTGCTTCAGGTCGCGGGAGTTGCGCAGTGTCACATACTGATTCGGAGCCAGCGCTTCCATGCCGGGAATAACGGCGTGGCCTTCTTTGGCAAAAAAGCTGATCGCCTCCGAGTCGGTTTCCAGCACTGTCTGGCCGGTGTAAATCTCATCGGCCTCGCGAGTTTTGTCGGTTTCGTAGTCTTCGGCTTCCAGCCCCAGCGCGTCGGCTTTCAGGCGGAGGTTGATGTCCTTACTGACCACCACGCACCGAATATCCGGCTGAGCCTTCTGCAAATCCATCGACATCTTCAGAATCAAATCGTCCGCCGAAAGTCCGACGGAGAACGGATTCTCTTTGTCGGCGAAAATCACCCGGATCGTTCCGCCGCCTTCCAGCGGAACGCCGTCGGAAAGGCGGCCCAGCTTGCGCAGTTCATCCAGCGACCGGGAAATCGTACGGGCATTCCGCCCGCGCTCGCTCAGCTCGCGTTTAAACTGATCGATCTCCTCCAGCACCTTCAAAGGGATAATTACGTTGTTTTCTTTGAAGTTACGGTAGGCGGAGGGATCGTGGAGAAGGACGTTGGTATCCAGAATAAAATTTTGCATGACCAACGTATAAAGGTTTCCGTCCGCCCGCAAAAGTCTGTTTTTCCAAACCTTGGAAAAAAGTGAGTCCGCCGGGGAAAACCGGCTCAGCGGAGCAGATTGTACTTCAAAATGCACCAGAGCGCCCGAATGCCGTCCCGCCAGCCGATCTTTTTGCCTTCGCCGTACGTCCGCCCGTAATAGGAAATGCCCACCTCATACATCCGCACCTTCAGCCGCGCCACTTTGGCGGTGATTTCCACCTCGAACCCGAAGCGATTCTCCTCGATCACAATCTGATCCAGCACCGGCTTGCGGAACAGCTTGTAGCAGGTCTCCACGTCGGTCAGGTTGACATTGCTGAGCATATTCGAAAACAGCGTGATCAAACGGTTTCCGGCCGAATGCCAGAAATAGAGCACGCGGTGAGCGGAAGAACCGGCAAAGCGCGAGCCGTAAACCACATCGGCCTTATCCTGCAACACCGGCGCCAGCAACCGCGGATATTCGGACGGGTCATATTCGAGGTCGGCATCCTGCACGATCACATACGGCCCCTGCGCAACGCCAAAACCGGTACGCAAGGCCGCGCCTTTCCCCTGATTCTTCTCATGGAAAATCACCCGGATGCGAGGATCGTCCGGCTCCAGCCGCTTGAGAACCTCGCGGGTTCCGTCGGTTGAACCGTCATCCACCATCACCAGCTCTTTGACGCACGGACTTCGCAAAACCAGCAGGGCCATCTCTTCGACGGTTCGTGACTCATTATAAACCGGCATCACAACAGACAAACAGGCATCCATATCACTTCTCCTTCTGCTCCATTCTGCGGCGGCATTCCGCCAGATTGATCTCCGCCTGAACCGAATGCCGCGGATTGGCGCAGGCCGACTCAAAACAGATTCGCGCCCGATCCAGATCGCCGCGCAGGAAAAAAAGCAGACCCAGATTATTCACTGCGGGCGAATACTCCGGAAACTGTTTCACCGCGCGAAGCAGATGCGGCTCCGCCTCGTCAAGCCGCCCCTCCTCCACCAGCCAGCCGCCATAGCTGGCGTCGGCCACCGGATTGCTCTCCGACACAGCCAGCGCCCTCCCGAACAGCGTATCGCTGTCACGCCAGAATCCGATCTGCCGGATCGTCAGCAGAATCAGCCCCGCCGCGACAACCAGCGCGATTTCTTTTTGAAAGCGAATCCGCCGAACCGCCGCAACAGCCCAGACCAGCGCCGCCGTCAGCCCGACGGAAGGCAGATAGGTAAAGCGGTCCGCCGTGGTGGTGTTGCCGATCTGAATAAACCCGCAGACCGGCACCAGCGCAACGGCGAACCAGAACCAGCCGGCAAAAACAAACGGCGCGCGGCGGATCAGCAGGAGCGCGGCCAGCGTGATGACCAGTAAAACAGCCAGCGACAGCAATGCGGCGGCAACCGACGGAACCATCATCGGATACGGCGTCGCCAGTCCGGCGGGATAAAATGTTCTGCCAAGGTAGAAAAGATAGTTTTGCAGAGCGATCCCGGCGCGCTCGATCAGCGAATAGGTTTCCAGTGACGAAATCGC
>JBIIYG010000046.1:0-3038 GCA_044346945.1 Pontiellaceae bacterium
GTCCTGCGAATGCTGCGCGCCGTATTTGTTACCGACGGAAATGCGAAGCACCAACGGCATCTTGAGAATGCCGGCAGACATCGACTGCCATTTGGAAATCTGGTTAAAGATTTCATCGCCGGCGCGACCCATGAAATCGCAGTACATCAGCTCGACGCAAACGCGACCACCGCTCAGCGCATAACCGCAGGCAGAACCAACAATGGCACCTTCGGAAATCGGCGAGTTAAACAGACGGTGATACGGAATGGCCTCGGTCAACCCGTTGTAACAGGCAAACGCGCCACCCCAGTCACGATTTTCTTCGCCGTACGCAATCATCGTCGGATCGGTGTAGAAACGGTGAATCATCGCTTCAAAAATAGCGTCACGATACGTGTAAAGCTTGTTGGCGCCGATCGCCTTACCATCGGCATCGAACGCATAGCGGGCTTTGCCGGCCAGCTTCTTGACGCGCGGATTTTCTTCCATCGGCATCAGCACGTCCGGCTTACGGTCGTCGAACTTCTCAACCTTGCCGTTGGAGTACATCACGCCTTCAATGATGTTGATATCGGTGTACGGCGAAACGGTTTTGTCGATGGCCAGCTTAAGGGTCTTGGTGACCTTACCGACAACCGTTGCTTTCAGCGCGGCCGCCTCGTCGGCGGTGAGCGCGCCGTTGCTGATCAGATATTCGCCGAACAGCTTCACGCAGTCGTTGGCTTCCCACGCTTCGATCTCTTCCTTGGAGCGGTAGGAGGAAGCATCGGACGGTGAGTGGCCGGAGATACGGTACGTAACGACGTCAAGCAGTGCGGGGCCTTTGCCAGCGAGCAGAAGTTTTTTCTGGCGCTCAGTGGCGTCGGCAACGGCCAGCGGATTGTAGCCGTCCACGCGCTCGGCGTGCATCTGCTCCGGATTAATACCGGCTCCGATGCGGGCAACCATGCCGTAGCCCATCGTTTCGCCGCAGGTCTGTCCGCCCATGCCGTAGTGATTGTTCATGATATTGAACAGCACCGGCGGCGCGCCGAAATCCTTATCCCACAGCGTGCGGTACTGATCCATTGCAGCCATCCAGAAACCTTCCCATACCGGGCCGCAACCGAGCGATGCGTCGCCGATGTTAGCGATGACGATACCGGGCTTACGGTTGATCAGCTTGAAAAGCGCCGAACCGACGGAGATGTCGCCGGAGCCACCAACGAGTGCATTATTCGGCATCGAGCCGAACGGGATAAAGAACGCGTGCATCGAACCGCCGAGTCCTTTATTGAATCCGTTCTGGCGGGCAAAAATTTCAGCCAGCGTTCCGTAGAGCACGAAATCTTCGGCCAGATCCTTGACGCTCTTATGAGAGCCGTCTTTGACCGGCTTGACCGTCGCGCCGCCGAAAAACTCGTCCATGATTTTGGTGAGCTGTGCATCGTCGAGCTGGTAAACCGCCGACAGACATTTGGCGAGAATTTCGCCATGCGAGCGGTGCGAGCCGAAAATGTAGTCGTCGGTCGTCAGATTGACCGCCTGACCGACGGCGGCAGCTTCCTGACCGATTGAAAGATGGGCCGGGCCGGGATGGTTGTATTCAACTCCTGAATACGAACCCTGCACCTTAATCTGGTTGAGCATGGTTTCGAACTCACGGACGACCAGCATATCGTAGTACATCTTCTTCAGACGCTCGACGCCGTATTTTTTTACTTCCTTCTTATAGTCCGATTTGTACTGATTCACAGGAATCGGCTTGAAGGTAATTTCGCCCGCTTTGCGGACTTCTTTTGGACATACATTTTGAATCTTCGGCATGATTTAACTCCTTAATTCGTAATACGTAATTCGTAATTCGAAATTCGTAATCCATTACTCGTTACGCGGTACTCGTTACTCGTTCTTATAATGAAAACATCACATCCCGCATAACTTCTCCGACCGTCGGATGCGGGAAAACAATCTCCTGAATATCCTTTATTCTCAGCTCGGCTTCGATCATCACCGCCGCACCATAAATCATTTCGGAAACGCCCGCGCCCACCATATGGACGCCGAGCAAGACGTCGGTATCGGCATCTTTGATGACCTTGACGGAGCCGGGGCCGCGCTTGCCGTTTTCAGCCAGGAATCGTCCGCTCATCGTCAGCGGCAGCGAAGCCGTTTGAACGTTGTGTCCGGCCGCCTGCGCCTGTTCTTCGGTGTAACCGCAACCGGCGACTTCGGGCATGGAATAAACGGCCCACGGAATCGCGTTCATACGGAAACGGTCGCGCTGACCGCGAATCGTGTTGAGCGCCACTTCGCCCATGCGGGTCGCCGAGTGCGCCAGTTGCGATTTACCGGTCACATCGCCGATCGCGTAGACGTTCGGCAGATTCGTGCGCTGTTGCTCATCCACTTTGATACCGCGCCGGTCGAAATCGAGCCCAGCTTCCTCAAAACCCATGTTTCCAAGGTTTGGAACGCGGCCGACCGACATCAGCACGATGTCCGCCTGAATGGATTTCGCTTCGCCCTTGGCGTTCGTATACTTCACTTCGTGGCCGTCAATCGCCGTCACCTTGCAACCGAGATTGAATTCCACTTTGCCTTTAAGCGCCTTGCGGAATTCCTTGGCCTGCTCGCGATCCATGAACGGAATAATTTCTTCGAGCATTTCGATGACATCCACTTTGACGCCGAGACTGCTGAAGAAGCTGGCGAATTCCACACCAATTACGCCGCCGCCGATCACCGTCAGCGTTTTCGGCATCTTGTCAATGCTCAGGATTTCCGTACTGGTCATCACATGCGGCTGTTTCGCGCCGGGAATCGGCGGAACAAACGGCGAAGACCCGGTAGCGATCACCACATCGGTTCCTTCATAAACTTTGTCGCCGACCTGCACCTTGCGCGGGCCAAGCAGCTTGGCTTCGCCATTCACAACCGTGACCTTGTTTTTCTTCATCATGAAAGCGATGCCCGCGCGCAGGGTGTCGATCACTTCATTTTTCCAGGCCATTGCTTTGGTCAGATCAAACTTCACCTCGCCGGTGGTTACGCCGAATTCCGGTGCTTCCTTGGCG
>JBIIYG010000045.1:0-3038 GCA_044346945.1 Pontiellaceae bacterium
GAGTGGGAAGCCATCCGGCCCGTCCTCGCCGCCGCCGGAAAAGCGCCATTCCTCTATGCGCCCGGATCGTGGGGCCCGGCGGAAGCCGACGCGGTTCTTCTTTCCGGAGATTGGAAAAACGAATGAATGCCAAACTGCTCTACGTAACCGCTCCGACGCGCGAGAAGGCCGAAGCCATTGCTGAAACGGTTGTGCAGGAACAACTGGCCGCCTGCGCCAACGTCCTGGACGGCGTCACTTCCTTCTTCCATTGGGAAGGACGGCTTTGCCGGGAAAATGAGGCGGTGCTGATCCTCAAAACCACTGCGGAAAAAACTAAAGCCTTAACCGCCCGCCTCAAACAGATTCATCCGTACGAATGTCCCTGTATCGTTGTTCTGCCGATCGAAGGCGGACACCCGGATTTCCTGAACTGGATTTCCCGGGCGGTTCAAAAGAACGACTGATTCATCCCTTCGCCGTTTTACGCACCACGGCCTCGGCGATCCGGTTCCGGCGGACTTTGCGCACCTGAACTTCAAACCCGATTCCCTGAATGGTGTCGCCGCAACGGACAGACGCTTCGCGCGAGCGCTCCGCCCAGTCGGCCAGAGCAATCAGAACATCCGCTTCCGGAAAATATGAACCGCCCAGCACGTTATTCAGGGCTCCGAGCGTCACGCCGCCGCCGGCCAGCCAGCCGTCGCCGATCGGATGAATGTGCGCGGGCAGATGATCGTATTCGTCGCGGATGTCACCAACGAGTTCTTCCACAATATCTTCCATCGTGATCAGCCCGAGAACCGCCGAATCGTCCATCACCAGCGCGATATGCACGCGGTCGCGGATCATATCCGTCAGCCCCTTGGCCAGCGTGGTCTTTGCCTGAATCCGGGATATGGGACGGATAATTCCGCTCAGCCCCGAACCGGACGGATCCGTTTTCAGCGCGGTCACAATGTCTTTAAAGGTCACATAGCCGCCGATACTTTGCGGATTGCCCGGCTCTTTGCACACCGGATAACGGGTATGCATGTGTGTGTGCGCTTCAATCAGCGCATCCATCATACTCGCCTGTTCGGAAATCGTCGCAATATCCTTCGCCGGAACCATCGCCTCGGCCACCGTCCTCGCCGACAGCTGAACGGCGGACATCACAATACGCTCTTCCAGCGGGCCGATCATACGGGTCGCCCGCGCCAAAGCCGCCGCCGCCCGCAGTTCCAGCAGTCCGGCCTGACCCTCCTGCGGCTGGGAACTTCCGAAACTGGTCTGCCCCGCCCGCACCAGCTTCTTCACCACCGCCTCGAAGATAAAAACAACCGGATGGAAAATCCGCGAAACCACGCTCATCGCCGGAGAAAGCGCCAGCACCACCGCTTCCTTATTGTTGATTCCGATCATTTTTGGAACCAGCTCGGCGGCGACAATCGTCACCGCGCTCAGTGGAATCACAAAACAAACCAGCGCCAGCACCGACGACGCCGTTTCTGACAGGCCGAAAATCTCTTTGAACTGCGGAGTCAGCCATTCTTCCACGCCGGCACCGCCGGTAGCCGCCGCAATCGCGCCGGCCAGCGTGATACCCAGCTGAATCACAGCCAGACTGGCCTCCAGCCGGTCCTTCATCCGGACCGCGCTATGAGCCCCGCGACGGTTGGCCCGCGCCAGAACCTCAAGCCGGGCCCGCGACACAGACGCCAGCGCCATTTCGTACGCGGCAAACAAAGCATTCACCGCCAGCATCAGCACAATAATAATCAGTTCCATAAAAATATTCTCAGTTAAAGACAGGTCGCAGTCTAGCAGTCTTTGCTCACCGATGCAAAACCGCGTTAAAGACCTGTGCGGCTTCGCGGCGGCAGAGCAGGACGGAGGCGAGCAGGTAAACGATCATGCCGACGGCGATAGCGCCGCCGACGGAGATAAACTGCGTCAGCTTCGCGACCAGATGATTTTCCAAGGCTTGGAATATCCAGCCGTGAACCAGAATCACAGTCGCTCCCATGATCACGGCGGCAATCAGCGCACGTCCAGCTCCGGCCAGTACGGACAGCCAGCCGGGTGAACCGATCCGGCGATGAATCCGCCAGCCGAGGGTCAGCCCGTTGAAGGCTTCCGAGACAACCGCCGAACCGGCAAGGCTCATGGCTTTGTATTCGGTCGGAAGCGTCAGAGTGAAAACCAGGTTGAGCGAAAAGTTGACGCCGACGCTGTAAAGTCCGTTACGGTACGGCGTGCGGGTGTCGCCCAGTCCGTAGAACGCCGGAACAAATACTTTGGCCAGCCCGAAGAAGAAAAGTCCCGGAGCATAGACACGCAGTACCGCCGCCGTGCGATCCACGGAATCCACGTCAAACGCGCCCCACCCCAACAGCATTTCGGTGACGGGGCGAGCCAGAGCCATCAGCCCGACCGCCGCCGGAATCATGACGAACAGAAGCATCCGCAGAGCGCGGTTGATGGTTTCGCGGATACGGTCGTGTTCGCCGATGGCGGCGTGACCGGAAAAAGCCGGGAGCAAAACCGTGCTCATGGCGGTGGCGAGGATGCCTTGCGGGAAATAGAGCAATCGCTCGGCAAAGTACATGGCGGCGGCGGCCCACGGCGTCGCCCAGCGCGCCATGATGCTATTGATGGTCATGTTGATCTGCGAAACCGACTGGCCGAGCGCCGACGGGCCCATCAGTCCGAGGAAGCGGTTGACCTGCGGATCGCGGGTGTTCAGATCAACGCCCGGACGCCAGCCGAGCCGGTACATGGCCGGAATCTGCGCCGCCAGCTGTACCGCGCCGGCAACCAGTACACCGAACGCGACCCCGGTGATCTGGTCTTCCGGTGTCGCGCCCATCCGCGGGCAGACAAAAATTACAAAGGCGATCCAAGTTATGTTCAGCAGACACGGCGTGAAAGCCGCCAGCGCGAATTTCCCGAAGCTGTTCAGAACCCCCTGCGACAGCGCGGTCAGGCAGATGAAGAAAAGGTACGGAAGCATGATACGCAACAGCGGCAGAGTCTGCGTTCCACGGCGAAAGGCTTCAACCAGCGGCGGGAAAAAG
>JBIIYG010000047.1:0-3016 GCA_044346945.1 Pontiellaceae bacterium
CCCGAATCTGGATAGAGGTCTGGCCGCTCTGCTGGAGGATCTGTCGGCCAGAGGACTGCTGGACAGCACGCTGGTCTGGTGCTGTGGCGAATTCGGACGCGGCCCGAAAGTGGACTGGCAGCCGCCCTGGAACGGCGGACGCAATCATTACGGGGCGGTTTTTTCGGCGCTCGTGGCCGGAGGCGGGTTCCGCGGCGGCACGGTGGTCGGCTCTTCGGACGAAAAGGCTGAAAAAGTCAGCGAGCGTCCGGTTTATCCGGTGGATCTGCTCGGCAGTATTTACCGGCTCGGAGGAATTGATCCGGCCTCGCTTCTGCCGCATCCGCTCGGACTGGAAGCCCGCGTTCTGCCTGAAGTTGCCGGCCCCATTAAATCAGGCGGCCTGTTGACAGAAATTATGTAGAGGAACAAAACGATGACATACCGGATCGGCGGAATCAAAAAAAGCCTCCTGCTGGCGGCGGCTTGCGGACTGGCTGGACTTCAGGCAAACGAAGCGGCGGCGCAGGCCGAACGGCGCGCGTATATCGGCTATGTCTATCCGGCCGGCGGACAGCAGGGAACCACGTTTCAAGTCCGGATCGGCGGACAGCGGATTGACGGAGCCTGCGGCGCCGTTGTCTCCGGCGAAGGCGTTCAGGTGAAACTGATCGACAGCTTTCGCAAGCTGGATCCGCAGTCCTACCGTCTGGCGAATGAACAACTGCAACTCCTGAAAGAAGATGACGCTCCGCAGGACGAAACCTCCCAGAAAATCCGGAAGCAGATCGAGCTGAGGCAGGCGGAATATGTCCGTCAGGCCGCCAGCGAATCGCTCGCCACGGTGATCCTCCTCGAAATCACGATCGATGAAACCGCCGCGCCGGGGCCGCGCGAAATCCGTATCATGACCCCGACCGGCATTTCCAATCCGCTTCTTTTCTATGTCGGGCGCCTGCCGGAATTCTCCCGAACGCCCATGAAAATATCCCCCGTTCAGATGCTGGGTAAAGAACAGCTGGCCTTGCGCAAGCGGCCCGCTAAAGAGGCGGAAACAACGATCACCCTGCCCTGCACCGTCAACGGACAGATCGCCTCCGGCGAAATCAACCGTTACCGCTTTTCCGCCGACAAAGGCGACCGGCTGGTTATTTCCACGCTCGCCCGGCAGTTGATTCCCTATATCGCCGACGCCGTGCCGGGGTGGTTCCAGCCGGTTCTTTCCCTGCACAATGCGGACGGCGACGAAATCGCCTATAACGACGATTATCAGTTCAAGCCCGATCCGGTCATTCTGTGCGAAATCCCGAAAGCAGGCGACTACGTCCTTTCCATCACCGACTCGATCTACCGCGGCCGCGAGGATTTTGTTTACCGCATTACCATCGGACGAACCCCGTTCATCACGGAGCTCTTTCCGTCCGGCGCCCGCGCCGGTGAAAAAATATCCGCCGAGATGAACGGATGGAATCTGGACGACGCGAAACTGATTCTGCCGGATCCCCACACCAAGGAAGGACTTCATCCGGTCTGCGCCGAACGGCGGGGCACCCTTTCCAACCTCATCCCGTTCGCCCTCGACACCCTGCCTGAACTCATGGAAAGCCGGTCCAATAATGATCCGCAGACCGCTCAGGAGGTGACGCTTCCCGTCATCATCAACGGGCGCATTGAAACGCCCGGCGATCAGGATGTGTTCCGGTTCAACGCCCGGAAGGGCGATATTCTGGTCGCGGAAGTCAACGCCAGACGGCTCGACTCGCCGCTCGATTCTCTGCTGACGCTGACCGACAGCGACGGCAGACTGATCGCTATTAACGACGACCACAGCGATCCGGGTTCCGGACTGAACACGCATCACGCCGATTCCTACATCCGGACTGAACTTCCGGCCGACGGAACCTACTATGTCCAGCTGACCGACACCGCGCACCACGGCGGGCCCGCCAGCACCTACCGTCTGCGCCTGAGTCCGCCGCAACCCGATTTCGCCCTGCGCACGGAACCTTCACACTTCGATGTGCGCGGCAACAATGCGTCTGTCAACGTCTATGCCATCCGCAAGGACGGTTTCAACGGCCCGATCACTCTGCGCCTCACCGAGCCGGTCGCCGGGTTCGACGCCAGACCGGTCACACTCCCGGCCAACGCCGAAAAAATCGCATTCAACATCCGCGACACCGGAAAAAATTTGAAAGGCGTTATTCCGGCGGTGATCACAGGAACCGCGCAAATTAATGGTAAACCGGAAACCCGGCAGGCGGTTCCGGCGGAAGACTGGATGCAGGCCTTTTTGTGGCGGCATCTCGTTCCCGCGCAGGAACTCGTGATCTACCGGTACGACCGCTCAATGTCCCCGCCGGTCCGGCCTTTGCCGCCGGAACCGGACATTTCCATGTATCAGGGTAAGCTTGAGGATCTGGCTCCGGAGCAAAAACAGGTCGCGACACAGATCAAACAGGCCGTCCGGCTCTACGAAGACTGGCTCCTGACCGACGACCTCTACAAGGAAACCATGAAAGGTTACCTCGACTTTACGACCGGAAAGAAAATCGAAGACGAGCCCGAGCCGAAAAAGAAGAAGGGCAAGGCCGAGGATTCAAAGTAAAATCCCGCCGCTTTCGGGCCGGACATTTGTCTTTCTGCGTTTTACATTCCACAAAGCTTTGTGGTTTACTCTCCGCCTCAAACCGATAACCGCTAACTGAGAACCGGTAACGCTATGATTAATACTGTCTTAAAGAAAATTTTCGGGTCGAAAAATGACCGCGACATTAAAAAAATGCTTCCGCTGATTCAGCGCATTAACGCGCTGGAGATCGAATACCAGAAGCTCTCCGACGACCAGCTGAAGGCCAAGACCGTGGAGTTCAAGGAGCGTCTCGCCGGCGGCGCGGCGCTGGATGACATTCTCCCCGAGGCGTTCGCGGCGGTTAAAAACGCCTGCCGCCGCCTGTGCGGAACCACCGTCCATGTGTCCGGCCACGATCTGGTCTGGGAAATGGTGCCGTTTGATGTCCAGCTGATCGGCGGAATC
>JBIIYG010000048.1:0-2853 GCA_044346945.1 Pontiellaceae bacterium
TGGGCTCAACACGTCCGTTTTCTACTGAATTGATGGTAATACGTCCAGTTTGTGCTCCGCCTCGGTGAACGCACTGGAGCTGGAAGGGAAGGCGTTCCATGCGCCAGATGGCGGACTTAGGATCAAAGCGAATATTACGCATATCATCGTAATTTAAACGGCTTAGTTCCTGAGGTAGTGTTTTGTCAGAAGCCTGATAAGGCGCGGCGGCCAGGTTCTGTGCGCGGTTTTTGAGCGCATTGTAATCGAAAGATGAACCATCATTCTGTGCAACACCATGGAGTGTCGCACACGCGAGTACAACTAAGATAAGGATTTGTTTATTCACGCGCGAAGCATATTAAAAGCACATTTAAATGCACGAAAAAAAAGCTAGTGGACGTTTTTAACCCGAATCGGGCTGTTACATCCATCCGGTGATCCTATAATCCCGCAAACGGATTGGCCGAAAATCCTCGTGGCGGCTGGCGTTGCGGAGGCTTATTCTGCTGCGGGCCGCGGTCCTGTTGCACATTCTGGGCTTTTGGCGGGTTCCCTTTAGTGGCTGAACGAACTTCGTTCCGGGCCGTCAGCGAAATCCGTTTGCGCTCCAGATCGACCTCCAGCACCTTCACGGTAATCCGGTCGCCCGCCTGTACAACTTCAGCCGGATCGCTGATAAAGCGGTCGCACAGCTGGGAAATATGCACCAGTCCGTCTTGATGGACGCCGATATCGACGAACGCGCCGAAGGCGGTGACGTTGGTGACAATGCCTTTCAGCTCCATTCCTTCCTTCAGATCGTTCATCGTCATCACGTCGTCGCGAAAGCCGACGGCTTCAAACTGCTCGCGCGGGTCGCGGCCCGGCTTTTTCAGTTCGTCGATAATGTCCTTCAGCGTCAGCTCGCCGACGTCGCCGCCGGTGTACTTTTCAATCTTAATGCTACTAACGATTTCGACATGCCCGACCAGCTTTTCGAGCGGCTCGCCGAGGTCGGCGGCGATTCGTTCAACCAGCTTATAGCGCTCAGGATGAACCGCCGAAGCGTCGAGCGGATTGGTGCCGCCGTGAATACGCAGGAAGCCCGCCGCCTGTTCAAAGGCGCGCGGTCCAAGGCTAGGAACTTTCGTTAGCTCCTGACGGCTCTTGAATGCGCCGTGCTCGTTGCGGTAGGCAACGATTTTTTTGGCGAGGCTTTCACCGATACCGGCGACGCGCGACAGCAGCGGCGCGCTGGCGGTGTTGAGTTCCACGCCGACGCGGTTTACGCAGCTGACGACCACTTCGTCAAGTTTGTCCTTCAGCAGTTCTTGATAAACATCGTGCTGATACTGCCCGACGCCGATCGACTTCGGATCGGTTTTTACCAGCTCGGCCAGCGGATCTTGCAACCGGCGGGCAATCGAGATCGCGCCGCGGATGGTCAGGTCGAGATCCGGAAACTCCTCGCGGGCGATTTCCGACGCGCTGTAAACCGATGCGCCGGCTTCGCTGACGGAAACCACGCTGATGTCTTTCTTCTTCATCAAAACTAGCAGCTTCTTGACGAATGCTTCCGTTTCGCGTCCGGCGGTGCCGTTACCGATGGCGATCGCTTGCGGCTGATATTTTTCGATGAACTTCGCCAGCGCGATTTGCGCCTGCTGGGTTTTGTCCGCGCCTTGTTCGGGATAGATGGTAACGGTGTCGAGATATTTACCGGTCGCGTCGATGGCGACGCATTTACAGCCGGTACGCAGGCCGGGGTCGATGCCGATCACCGACTTTTCGCCGTACGGCGCGGCCAGCAGCAGGCTCCGCAGATTTTTGGCGAAAATTTCCACGGCGGCGCGGTCGGCCTTCATCTTCATTTCGACCGACACATCGATTTCGACGCTGAGCGTCAGCATCCGCTTGTAGGCGTCTTGGACGGTTTTTTCAAGTTCCGCCGCGAACGGCGAGGCAGGATTCAGATTGCAAAGTTTCTTCATCTGCTCGATCTGCTTGTCGGCGTCGATCACGAGGCGGCGGCGCAGTTCGCCTTCGGTTTCGCCGCGGCGGATCGCCAGATAGCGGTGCGATGGAATGTCGGAAATCGCCTGACTGAAGTCAAAGTAGTCTTTGTATTTTGAAGTTTCCGGTTTGGCATCCGCTTTGGCCGGCTCTGAGGCAATCACGCCGGTTTTAAAATAAGCCTCGCGGATTAACGTGCGGACGTCGGCCCGCTCGGAAATCTGTTCGGCGACGATGTCGCGGGCTCCGGCTAGCGCGTCCTCGGCGGAGGCGACTTCTTTTTCCGTATTGATGAACGCGGCGGCAACGGTCAGCGGATCGCTTTCCAGCGACTGCTCGCGGATCAGATCGGCCAGCGGTTCGAGCCCTTTTTCTTTGGCGATCGTCGCGCGGGTGCGGCGTTTCGGTTTATAGGGCAGGTAAAGGTCTTCGAGTTCGGTCTTGGAAACGGTCCGCTCAATCTGCTCACGTAGCTCGTCGGTCAGCTTGCCCTGTTCGTTGATCGAACTGAGAATCGTTACGCGGCGGGCTTCGAGCGTGTTGTAGTAGGTCAGCTTTTCCTGAATGTTCAGAATCTGCACTTCATCGAGATTGCCGTGCGCCTCCTTGCGGTAGCGGGCGATGAACGGCACGGTGCCGCCTTCGGCGAAGAGCTGGGCGACGGCGGCCACCTGGCGCGGGCCGATGCTGAGGTCTTTGGAAACAAACGGGACGGCATCAAACAGGTTTTGCGCGGACATAAGTAGAATCAATTCCTCGGTTAAAAATCAGCCGCCGATGTTCCGGAAAACCGGCGGCTTCGTCAAGCGTCCCGTTTTCTTGGAAAGATTTATAATCACTCCTTCCAATGTTTGGAAAAAACCGATACAACGGATGCGT
>JBIIYG010000049.1:0-2846 GCA_044346945.1 Pontiellaceae bacterium
CCAGAGCAGACGAATCTGTTTGTGAGCATATTCCGCCAGTGCCTCGGCGGTCATGACAGCCAGTCCGTGGAAGAGCAGGTAATCGTGGTAACGGTCGGCATTGCGCAGTTCGTGTTCTTTGACCATCACGTTGTTTCCAAGCGTAACCGCCATCAGAGCACAGACATCACGGTCGGGGCTGAAAAAGTCGGCTAGACAGTATCCGCCCGCCTTTTTCTGCCGCGGGAATGTCATCGGAATCGTTCCGCCTTCCGGATTTTCAAGATAGAATGTATCGCCTTCAGAGCGGCAGTTAAAGAAGCCGTGAATCACCTTCGGCTCAAACACACTGCGGGCGACCTGCTTCATCTCTTCGAGCTTTGGATAAACTTCGTCGTCGAGCAGTTTCTGGTATTCGGCGTCCGAAAGCTTGCCTTGTTTGTAGCCCCAGGCGCCTTTGATCATTCCGTTCAGGTCGAGATACTTCCAGATCGCGTCGAGCGAAATGTTTTCCGTAACCCACGTGCCAATTTCGACATTCGGTACCGGAATATCGCGTGCAATCGGCTCGGACGGCTTTTCATCTGCCGCCGGTTTGATTTCACAGCCGAGGCCGTCGCGCACCGGCGCAACGTAGTCGGGCAGTCTGCCGGTGTCTTTTAACGTCTGCATCGCGGACAGTCCGGCAAAGGCGTCTTTGCAGTAAAGTACCTGACCGGAATAGTGCGGGCGGCAGGCCAGATCAACAAACTCTTCGGAGAGCGCCGCGCCGCCGAGCAGTACCGGCGTTTTAAATCCGGCGTGTTCAAGAATCTTCATATTTTCGGCCATGACAGCGGTGGATTTCACCAGTAGTCCGCTCATGCCGAGTGCGGCGGCATTATGTGTTTTTACCGATTCCAGCATTTGTTCGACCGGCACTTTGATCCCGAGATCAATCACGTCAAAGCCGTTGTTTGAAAGGATAATGCCGACCAGATTTTTGCCGATGTCGTGCACGTCGCCTGCGACCGTTCCGATGACAAACAGCGGAACCTTATCGCCTGCCGCGCTCTTCTTCATGAACGGCTTAATCATATCGACCGCCCGTTTCATCACTTCGGCCGACTTGAGTACGAAAGGAAGCTGCATGATGCCGTCGTTGAAAAGGCGTCCGACTTCCTTCATCGCCGGAAGCATGATGGTGTTCAGAATATCTTCAGCGCTGTTTTCTTTCAGCAGGTCGGGAATCGCCGGTTCCAGCCACGGCGACTTGCCGCGGATAATGGCATCGGTCAGTACGTCGGCTGCCGGGCGGCTTTCGACCGCTTCTTCTGCGGTTTCTTTTACGGTTTCAAACAGGTTGATGTAATTTTCGAGCGGGTCGCCGTTCGTGCGGTCATCGGCCAGCAGCGCTTCAGCCGCTTTGCGGAGATTGTCGGGAATTTCATTGAGCGGTACGATGGCGGCGACATTGATGATGCACGCGTCCATTCCGGCTTGCACCGCCTGATGCAGGAATACGGCGTTTAGTACTTTGCGCAAAGCTGGCTTGAGGCCGAACGAAATATTGGACAGTCCGAGCATCGTCCGTACGCCCGGCAGTTCCGCCTTGATACGGCGAATCGCTTCCAAGGTTTGGAAAGCCGCGTCGCGCAATGTTTTATCGCCGCTGCAAATGGTGAACGTCAACGGATCGATCAACAGTTCTTCGGCTTTAAGTCCGCGTTCGACACAGAAATCGACCAGCCGTTTGGCGACAGCGACTTTTTCGTCGGCATTCATCGCCATCCCTTTTTCGTCAATCGTCAGCGCGACCAGCGCCGCGCCGTAGCGGCTTGCCATCGGCACAACCCGTTCCGCCCGCTTCCCGCCGTCTTCAAAATTGATCGAGTTGATGATCGCCCGCCCGCCGTAAAGCTTCATCGCCTCTTCAATCACGTCGGCGGAAGTGGAATCGATCATCATCGGAATCTTGCATTCACGCGCCATGCGCGGAACCAGTACGGCGACATCTTTACTCTCATCGCGTCCGGCGTAGCCGCAGCTCAGATCGAGCACGTGCGCGCCGGTTTCTTCCTGTTCGGTTAGAATATGAAAGGCGTTTTCGTAGTCGTTCGCCAGCAGCGTGTCGCGGAATTTTTTGGAGCCGGTGGCGTTGGCACGCTCGCCGATATAAAGCGGCGCAGGCTCCTGCGTCAGATCAACGGCTGAGAAAAGGCTGGCCACTTGAGATTGCCGATGTCCGGCTTCTGACCCCTGACCTCTGACCCCTGCCTCCTGCCTCCTGCCTCCTTTCAGTTGCTTCCGCAGCAGGCGAATATGTTCCGGCGTGGTGCCGCAGCATCCGCCGACGATAGCCAGCCCGTGCGCTTCGGCCAGTTCGGCAACTTTTTCAGCGAACGGTTTTGGCTCCAGCGGATAGCGAACCGTTCCATCGACGCGCGCTTCCGGCATTCCGGCATTCGGCATACAGGCGAGCAGGCCGGGCCAGATGTCATTGAGCGTATCAAG
Source organism: Pontiellaceae bacterium (assembly GCA_044346945.1). Taxonomy (GTDB): domain Bacteria; phylum Verrucomicrobiota; class Kiritimatiellia; order Kiritimatiellales; family Tichowtungiaceae; genus Tichowtungia. The sequence continues at coordinate 2,473 of JBIIYG010000049.1, forward strand.
GTGATGCTCCATTGCATCCGGACCGGTGGCGCAATTCAGGCCAAGCACATCAATCGGGTAGGGTGCGAGAATCGCGGCGGCGGCGGCAACGCTGGTGCCGACCAGTAAGGTTCCGGTCGCTTCCACGGTGATTGAAACGTAGCGGACAACCTCGCTGTCTGGGCCGAGAATATCATCGGCGGCGGCCAGCGCGGCCTTGATCTGCAACGGATCCTGACAGGTTTCGATAAGCAGGCCGTCTACCCCGCCGTCAATCAGACCTTGAATCTGGATTTTGTACGCATCGACCAGCTGGTCGAAGAAAATGTGTCCCAGCGACGGCAGTTTGGTGCCGGGGCCGATCGAGCCGAAAACGTAGCGCGGCTGTTCTGGCG
>JBIIYG010000050.1:0-2843 GCA_044346945.1 Pontiellaceae bacterium
CTGGATTGATAAAGTCGTCTGCTTCATGTTCTCCAACTTCGCGGCGTATGTCCTCAATGTCCTGTTCGTCTTCAAAGCCGGAAAACACAAACGGCACCACGAACTCATGCTCTTCTACGCCGTCTCGACGATTTCATTCCTCTTCGGAACCTTCGTTGGCGCGTGGCTCATCAAAGGGTTTGGTCTCGACACAACCTATTCCTATGTCGCCGCCATGATCTCCGCACTCCTCATCAACTACGCCGGTCGCAAGTTCTTCATTTTCCATGGGTAGCGGACTAAACGCAAAGACGCTGAGAACGCGAGTATCCGCGGAGGAATACGGAGGCTCTGCGAAACTCGGCGTGCTTTGCGCCTTTGCGTTCAACCAGCTCGGTTAAGAATCCTCTTTGCGCACTCGGCTTTGTCGAGAGAGCCCCAGTTTTCCAAACCTTGGGGACCGATCCATGTGAAGAGGCCGGATTCAGCGCCGAGGGTGGCAGGCGTGTTCAGGACGATACCGTCCAGATTTTTTGAAACCAGTTTTTCGCGGGCTTTGGCTTCGCCGTCGTGTGTCTGGAGCGCAAAGCCGATCGCGATTTGATCGTTCCGCTTGTTCGCGCAAAGGGTCGCGGCGATGTCGGGCGTCGGTTTCAGTTCGATCGTGATGTTGGCTCCAACCTTCGGAAGTTTTTCATTCAGCTTTTTCGCGGGCTGATAATCGGCCACGGCGGCGGCGAAGATGATGAGGTCGGCGGCGGCGAATTTTTCTTCCGCGGCGGCCAGCATTTCTTCAGCGGACGTTACGCAGGTGATATGAACGTTATCCGGTAGATTGCCGTCCAGAACCGGCCCGGAGATAAATTCGACTTCCATGCCGCGCTGGCTGGCTTCTTCGGCGAGGGCTTTGCCCATTTTTCCGGAGCTGGCGTTGCCGATAAAGCGGACCGGATCGAAGTATTCGTGCGTCGGCCCGGAAAGGATGAGAACCTTTTTCATGCGAGAGCTTTTTTGATCGCTTCAAGAATCGCGGTCGGCTCGCTCATCCGTCCGGCGCCTTCGGTGCCGCAGGCCATCAGGCCGGTTTCGGGGCCGATGGACTGCCAGCCGCGCTTTTCCAAGGTCTGGACGTTTTCGCGGACGACGGGGTTGTCCCACATCTGCGTGTTCATGGCGGGGCAGAAAATTTTGACGCACTTTTTGCTGAGCGACAGCGCGCTGGCGGAAACGATGTCGTCACCGAAGCCGTAGGCCAGTTTGCCGATGATGTCGGCGGTGGCGGGCAGGACGGCGAAGAGGTCGGCTTCGGTGGCGGGGTAGAGGTGCGGGTAGAGCTGTCCTTTGTCGGAGGTCGGGTTTGCCGGGAAAAGTTCCGTGCGGACTTCTTTTTGCGACAGCGCGGCGAAGGTCAGCGGTGTGACGAACTGGCAGGCGGCGGGAGTCATTGCCACCTGCACATCATGTCCGGACTGCTTGAGGGCGCTGACGACACTGGCCGCCTTGTACGCCGCGATTCCGCCGGTTACACCTATGAGAATTTTTTTCATGAACTATGAACTACGAATGATGAACTATGAAAATGGAACATACCTTTTTCATCTTTCATATCTCATACTTCATCCTTTCCCTAGACTGACAGAACTTCTTTTTCCTTGGCCGCGAGCATGTCATCCATCTTTTTGATGTGACCGTCGGTCAGCTTCTGAACTTCTTCGAGGCTTTCGTCGCGGTCGTCTTCGGTGATGGTCCCGTCTTTCTGCAGAGCCTTGAGCTGTTCGTTGGCGTCGCGGCGGACGTTGCGGATGGCGATGCGCTGTTCTTCGGTGGCGCGGGAGGCGACTTTCGCCAGTTCTTTACGGCGCTGTTCGCTCAGTTCGGGAATCGGCACACGGATGAGGCGCCCGTCGTTGATCGGTGTGATGCCGATATTCGCGGCGATGATCCCTTTTTCGATCGCGCCGAGCGATGAAGGGTCGAACGGGCTGATGACAATCAGGCGCGGTTCGGGAGTGGAGATGTTGCAAATGTCGCGCAGACGGGTGGCTGTGCCGTAGTATTCAACGGTGATGTTTTCCACCAGACTCGGGCTGGCTTTACCGGTGCGCAGGCCGTTCAGTTCCTGATGCAGGAACTCCACACACTTGTCCATTTTCTCCTCGGCGGCCATCAGTACTTCCATGCTCGATTCCATAATTCGTCTCCTTAAAGTTTAGTGTCCAACCAGCGTTCCGGTGTTTTCACCGCGGAAGACTCTCAGCATTTCGCCTTCCTTGAAAAAGTTGAAAACGACAATCGGAATATCATTTTCCATGCAGAGCGAGAATGCGGCGGCATCCATGACTTTGAGCTGTTTGCTCAGCGCTTCGCCGTACGAGATTTTGTCGTAGCGGGTGGCGGTTTTATCTTTCATCGGGTCGGCGGTGTAGATGCCGTCCACCTTGGTTGCCTTCATCAGCACGTCGGCGCCGATTTCAGAGGCGCGCAGTGCGGCGGCGCTGTCGGTGGTGAAATAGGGGTTGCCGGTGCCCGCGCCGAAGATGACCACGCGGCCTTTTTCCAGATGGCGCATCGCTTTGCGCCGGATGAATGGTTCGGCGACGGCGGGCATGCTGATGGCGGTCTGCACGCGGGTTTCGATGCCGACGTTTTCGAGCGAGGATTGCAGTGCCAGCGCGTTGATGACGGTGGCGAGCATACCCATGGAGTCGCCGGTGGTGCGGTCGGTTCCGCCTGCTTCGCCTGCGAGTCCGCGGAAGATGTTTCCTCCGCCGACGACCACGGCGATTTCGGCGCCGGCTTCAATGAGCTGTTTAAACTGCCGTCCGATGGAGGCGAGAACGTCGGGGTCAATGCTGAGGCCTTTT
>JBIIYG010000018.1:0-30315 GCA_044346945.1 Pontiellaceae bacterium
CGGAACGAAACGTGACAGTCAGCGCGCCCTGCCCTTCGGGAGTCGGCAAAAGATCTGTCGGAATCCATTCGGCAATACGTTGTTCGAGGCCGAGCCGCTGAAGCGCGGCGGCGGCCATGATCAGCGCGTCGAATTTCCCGGCATCAAGCTGGGCCAGCCGTTCTTCGATGGTTCCGCGCAACGGCAACTGCGTCGCGGCTGGAAATCTTTTTTTTGCATACTCGGCCCGCCTGCCACTGCTGACACCGACCGCATTCGGCTGAAGCGAGCCGACCAGTACGTCGCGCGGATCAGCGGCATACGGAAGCCAGAACCAATCGAGTCCGGCGGGTAGCGGATCGGGAACGTCTTTGGCGCTGTGCACGGCGCAGTCAATCGCTCCGCTCAACAACGCTTCGTCGAGATCGCGGGTGAAGAAGTCGTCTGGAGCGGAGGTCAGGTCGGCGGTTTTATCCCGGTCGCCTGGACTGCAGAAGCGGACAAGCTCCCACTTCAGTTCAGGGAGTTTTTCGCCGAGCAGAAATACTGCGGACTCCGCCTGAATCATAGCCAGGCGGCTCGACCGTGTTCCGGCTTTAAAAATCGGGTTCATTGGAATCGGATCAGGCGCTCGTATTCACGGCGGTGAGCATCGGTGATTTGCCGGGCTTTGGCGAGCGCGGCTTCTGTTTTTTCCGGAGCCGCCGCACGCAATCCGTTGAGTCCGGTAACGCTAGGGAGCGCCGGATTGATATTGCGCGGCAAAGAAAGATCCAGCAGAACAGCGCCGCTTCGTAACAGATCGCGGTGCGGCTCATCCAGTACAAACGACTCGCTGGCGGTGGCGCAGAGAATTACATCGGCGGACGGCAGAGCCCGCCGGATTTCGTCATCCGACCGGCCGCTGATCTGAGCGGCAGACGGGAAGCGGCGGGCCAGTCCCTGACCGATTTCGCCGCGCCCGATAATCAGCATGGCTTTTGCTCCCGGAGCGTTCCTTTCCAGCCATTGGACGGCGAGGTCTTCGGTTTCGAGCGGCGCAGACCCGGCGGTAAGTGCCTGCCGGATTTCTTTGGAAATGTGAAGCGCGGTATCGGTCCAGCCCTGCAGAAAACTTCCGGCAAACCCTTTCTCCTGAGCTTCCGCCAGCGCCTGCTTGATCTGCGCGACAATCCGGTTTTCACCGAAGGCCTGCGAATGAAGTCCGGCGGCGATTTCCGCGAAACGACGGAAAGCGTCCGCTTGTTTGAAGCAGAACGGAAGGCCTTTCAGGAACAGACCGGGATCGGTTTGCGCAGAGACCAGCCCGATAAGTTCGAACCGGTTGCAGGTGTCCAGGATCATAAATTCGTGTATGCCGTGAACGCCTGCGGCAATTTTTTCGATTTCCGCCCGGCGGGTTTTGATTTCTTCCAACGTCTGGAACCCGGAGGTGTAATCAGCACCGGCGATCAGCAGATCGAGTCCGCTCATGAAACGCATATGCCGGCTGAGACTTTCGCGCAAAAGCCGCGAGCGGCGGCAGGAGCGCCCGGACGTGCTGATGGATACCGTCAGCCCGTCTTCGCTGAAGCTGGCGGGAAGAATCAGATCGCCGTCCGGCCAGCTGTTGTCGGCCGACGCGCAGAGAATTTTTTCCCGGCGACATAGTTCAATAATCCGGGAGTTCAGCTCCGGGTTGTCGGTGACAGCAAACACCATGAAAAATCCGGCGAGATCGCCATCCTCAAACGCCCGCTCGATAAATCGTACGCCGGGAACTGCGCGGACAGCTTCTTTGATCACCGGCGCGATAACCGTCAGTTCCGCTCCCGACGCAGAAAGCTTCACCGCTTTGCGGGCCGCCACACGTCCGCCGCCGACCAGCAGAACCGGCCGATGATGAAGCAGTAAAGCGACAGGCAGTATGTCCGGCGCAGTCATAACGTTTGGGAGCCGGAAAGAATCGTCCGGATAACATTCGCCTCGCCCAGCCGGTCGAGCAGATGCCCGAACCGTTCTTTGGCCCGTCCGTGCTTCTGATAAAACCGGATGCAACGATCTATGAGATCGAACAGCTCTCCGGAATCCCGGATGTCTGTTTTGAGCGGAACGGCCAGCCGGGGTTTTTTGCCCAGCGTGCCGCCGATCAGCAGGGTGTAGCCGAACGATTGCGCACTCCACGCTCCCGTTGGACAGCTTACCGTGCAGACACTGCATCCAATGCAGAGATCGGGATTGCGAAGATACTTCTCTCCGTTGCAGGTGATGGCCTGCACCGGACAGACTTTTACGCAGAGTCCGCAGTGCGTGCAGGAGTCCGACAGCCAGAGCGGTGTCCGCATGCCCATAATGCCGAGATCGCTTTCCCGCGCTTTCCCGCAGTTATTCGGACAGCCGGTGACACCGATTTTGAATTTATACGGCGTGTCCATCCGGAAATAACGCCGGTCAATATCCGCCGCGATGGTCTTGGTGTCTATTGACCCGTAGCGGCAACTTGAGTTCCCCGGACAGGCGATGACAATCCGGACGCGGTTTCCGTCGGCCCCCATCCGGAGTCCGGCGGCCTCAAGCTCCTGCTGTGCGGCGGCGAGATGTTCTTTGCGGACATTGTGAATCTCGACTCCCTGCCGGGTGGAGAGGTGGGCAAAGCCTAAGCCGTAGCGTTCCGCCACGGCGGCGACGGCCCGCAACTGCGCCGCCGTGAGGTCTCCGCCGACCGTCCGCAGGCGCAAAGCAAAATAGTCTTTCTGCTTCTGCCGGATGTTACAGCTGTAGGCCGTCTCTTTTTCCATGGTCTCTCCCGCGCGTGTTTTCAGATGCAGTATTCAATGATCACCCTCGTCCGGGTGAGCTCACTCAGGACCGCCTGAACAGCCTCCGCAGGAGAACTCCCCGGATCAACCGTTAAATCCGCCTGATAATTTTTGAACACTGCACCGCCTACGCTAACCACAAACAGCTCGCTGGGCGAATTCAATATTTTCAGTCTCTGTAGATCATATTCATCCGCTCCGTCAATGGAGCTGATGAAAATCAGCCCGGCATCGGTCATGATACGCGCCAGTTCGCCAATGCGGCGGATGTGTTCCTCGCGGTCGCGAAAGTTCTGTCCGATGTCGGCATCCAGTCCGCCCAGCAGGCTCGAAACCCCGAGATAGTAGGCTTGCAGACCTTTATCGAACAGCTTGAGCTCCAGACGGCGGGCCAGATCGTGTTTACCGCTTCCGGCCGGACCGACAAACAGCACCGTTTTCCCGCGATGCTGATTCCGCCCGATTCTCGCCTCAGGCGAAACCAGCCCGCGCTCCCAGAGAAACTCGCGGCGATCCACCTGCGCTTCCAGCGGAGCGCGTTCTCCGGCGGACTGCGGACGCTCGATCATCCCGGCGGCGACGGTGTTGTTGCTGATCGGATCAATCAGGATGAAACTGCCGGTTTCGCGGCCGTCGCGGTAGGCATCGAAAAACAGCGGCTGATGCGTCGCAAATCCCGCCCGCCCGATTTCATTGAGCTTCAGGTTTTCCGCCGACTGCTTTTGAAGTGTGTTGATGTCCACCCGGTACTCCAGACCGGTCACCCGCGCTTTGGTTGTCCGCGACGTGTGCCGGAGCAGATAGGTGGTGTTCCGGTTCATCGGCGTTTCAGAAAGCCACAGAATCATCGCCTCAAAATGAGTCGCGACGTTCGGAATATTTTCGGCATGAACCATCATTTCGCCGACGCTGATATCAATTTCATCATTCAGCTCAAGAGTCACCGCCTGCGGAGCAAACGCTTCCTCCAGATCGCCGTCCGCGGTGACAATCCGCTTAACGGTGGATTCTTTCAGCGAAGGCAGAGCTTTGATGCGGTCGCCTTTCCGGATCACGCCGGAGGCCACGCTCCCGGCGAATCCCCGGAAGTCCAGATTCGGGCGGCTGACAAACTGCACCGGAAACCGGAAGTCGCCCAGATTGCGGTCAGCGGACGTGTCCACGGTTTCGAGAATATCGAGAAGCGTCGGCCCGCTGTACCACGGCATCCGGTCAGAGCGGTCCACCACATTATCCCCTTTGAGCGCCGACAGAGGAACAAAGCGGACGTCCGGTATATCCAGTCCTTTGCCAAGCGCCTCGAAGTCTGCGCGAATGGTGTCAAAGGTCTGCTGACTGAAGTCCGCCAGATCCATCTTGTTGACGGCGACGACCACATGACGGATGCCGAGCAGTGAAACAATAAAGCTGTGCCGGCGGGTCTGTGTGATCACCCCTTTGCGGGCATCAATCAGAATAATCGCCAGATCGGCGGTCGAGGCGCCGGTGGCCATGTTGCGGGTGTACTGCTCATGGCCGGGCGTGTCGGCAATGATGAACTTGCGTTTCGGCGTAGTAAAATAACGGTACGCCACATCAATCGTGATCCCCTGCTCGCGCTCATCCTTGAGTCCGTCGAGCAGAAGGGCGTAGTCAATTTCCCCCTCGCCGGCATTCCCCTCGCGGGCGCTGTCGCGCTCCAGCGCGCTCAGCTGGTCGTCAAACAGCAGTTTGCTGTCGTACAACAGCCGTCCGATCAGCGTGGACTTGCCGTCGTCCACCGAGCCGCAGGTGATGAACCGCAGGAGGCTCTTGTTTTCATGCTCATTTAAAAATTTATCTATATTCATGATGTTTCCGGAGTTCAGAGTTAGAAATAACCTTCCTTCTTTTTCTCTTCCATGGAGGAATCGCCGTCCTTGTCGATGATGCGGGTCGAGCGCTCGCTCAGACGCGTCGTCATCGTTTCCTCGACGATCTTGTCCACGGTGTCGGCGGACGATTCGATTGCGCCGGTCAGCGGATAACATCCCAACGTGCGGAACCGGACCAGCAGTTCCTGCGGTTTTTCCCCCGGCACCAGCGGAAAGCGGTCGTCATCAATCATGATCAGCACCCCGTCCCTCTCCACAACAGGCCGCTTGGCCGCCAGATACAGCGGAACCAGCGGGATTTTCTCCAGCCGGATGTACTGCCAGATGTCCAGCTCTGTCCAGTTTGACAGCGGGAACACCCGCACGCTTTCACCGGGATTGATCCGGGCATTGTAATTCGACCAAAGTTCCGGCCGCTGGTTTTTTGGATCCCACTGATGATGCCGGTCGCGGAACGAAAAAATCCGTTCCTTGGCCCGCGACTTTTCTTCGTCGCGCCTTGCGCCGCCGAACGCACAGTCGAATTTATACTTGCTCAGCGCCTGCAAAAGCGCCTGCGTTTTCATCACATCCGTATATTTACGACTGCCCAGCGTAAACGGCGTTGCTCCGGCGGCACGACCCTCTTCATTGGTGTGCACCAGCAGGTCCAATCCGTTCTCCCGGCAGAACCAGTCGCGGAAGGAAATCATCTCCCGAAATTTGAAGGTTGAGTCCACGTGCAACAGCGGGAACGGAACACGTCCGGGAAAAAACGCCTTCTGCGCCAGCCGCACCATCACGCCCGAATCCTTGCCGATGGAATAAAGCATCACCGGATTTGAAAACTGACTGTAGGCATCGCGGATAATCCGGATGCTTTCGGCTTCCAACTGCTTGAGCTGACTTAACTGATACCTATTCATGACCCTTCTCCAATTCCTTACTCCGAACTAATTTCCCGTTTACCAGATGCAGTCCGCATTCCTTCTGCTCCGGCGTCTCCCACCACCAGCGGCCCGCACGGATATCTTCCCCCGGCAGAACCGCTCGCGTACAGCAAGCACAACCGATGCTGACAAAACCCTGATCGTGCAGTGGATTGTACGGAACGCCGTTTTCCTTCAGATACGAGGCGACCTGCTCCAGCGACCAGTCTGCCAGCGGATTGATTTTTGGAATCCCGTTCACAGCATCCCATTCGATTTTTTTCAGCTCGGCTCTCGTGGGCGACTGCTCCCGCCGTAAACCGCAAATCCAGCCGCCCGACTCACGAAGCGCCCGGCGCAACGGATGAATCTTACGAATCTGACAGCACCGCTTGCGTTGTTCCACGCCCCGCAAAAAAAGGTTAATCCCCTGCTCAGCGACCATCGTTTCCACTTCGTCGGCATCCGGAAAAAGAACCCGGATCCGGACACCCATACGCGCTTCCGACTCGGCAATCAGGTTATAGGTTTCCGGAAACAAACGTCCGGTATCCAAAGTAATCACCGGAATATCCAGCCGGTGAGATGCAATCAGGTGCAAAATCACCTGATCTTCCTGACCGAACGAGCTGGCAAAAACAGGGTTTTGAATTTTTTCAGCCGTCCACTGAAGCGCCTGCAACGGACTCAATCCGGCAAGATCGCGCTGAAATATCTTTATATCTTCCTCTTTGTAAACATTTTCCATCAAAATCACCAGAAGTTCGTATTATTAAACATGAGTTTGTTTAGTATATTTAAAGCGTATTGATCAAGCTAATTTACCTATAAACTGATAATAATTAGCGTTAATTATCAAATTCCAAAAAGAGGCTCTACAAAAACGGGCCGTCCGGTACATTCTCCCCGAACCCCGCAGAATGGAGCCGAACAATGCCGCTTTTCTCAATCCTACTGATCGCACTGGGTCTGGCGATGGACGCTTTTGCCGTCTCCATCACCAGCGGCATTACGATTAAAAATCTCAAGATGCGCCACGCTCTGCTGGTCGGCGCAACCTTCGGGGTTTTTCAGGCGGTCATGCCGGTGCTCGGCTGGGCGCTCGGCCAGTGGGCTTACCGCTTTATCTCCGTCGTGGACTACTGGGTCGCCTTCGGCCTGCTTCTGTTTGTCGGCGGACACATGATTATCCAGTCCATGCAACCGGAAGACGAAGAAGACGGGCCGAAGAACCCGTTGCATCTGCCGACCCTGCTGACACTGGCGGTCGCCACCAGTATTGACGCATTCGCCATCGGCCTGAGTCTTTCCATGCTGAGAGTCTCGATTTTGCAACCGGTGCTGATTATCGGCCTGGTCACCTTCGCGCTTTCTTTCGCGGGTGTTTACTTCGGGCGGCTCTTCGGCCACCTGAACGAGAAAAAAATGGAGGTCTTCGGCGGGCTGGTGCTGATCGGGCTCGGCACCAAAATGCTGATTGAGCATCTGGTTGAAAACCATGAGATGTTCGAAAGCTCCCAAACCGTCTGGTTCGCCTTCGGGCTGACACTCGCCGCCGGACTGGCGACCGGAATCGGCAGTCTACTCGCTTTCTTTACTCGAAAATCCCGCCTACGCCGGATCTCTTTTCTACTCGGCGTCTCAACGGGACTGCTTCTCTGGACCGCCTTCCGCCAGCTCCTTCCGATTGCCGAAGCCGACCTCGGCAGTCCCTTATTTGCCGCACTGGCGTTTTTCACCGGATTCCTGATCACCGCGCTAATTGACCGGCTGGTTCCAAGCTTCGGAAATCCGCACGAGCCACTGAAAATTGAGGATATCGAAGATCATCCCGATTTCCGCCGGACGGGTATGCCCGCCGCGCTGGCAATCGGCGCGCACAGTTTTCCGGAAGGACTGGCGGTTTTTATCGCGGCACTGCATGCGCCCGCTCCGGTTGCCATCGGCGCGGCCATCGCGCTGGCTCTGCACAATATTCCCGAAGGGATTTCCACAGCCTTGCCGATGTATCACGCCACCGGCAGTCGCGCCAAAGCCTGCGGTTTTTCGTCGCTGACCGGACTGGCCGAGCCGCTGGGCGCGCTGATCGCCTACACACTGCTTCACCGCTTTATGAGCGGCACGGCGCTGGGAGTTCTCACGGCGGCGGGCGCGGGAATTATGGTTTTCATCGCTCTGGACGGACTGCTTCCGGCCGCCCGCGCTTACGGTAAATATCACCACGCTGTTTTCGGCGTCGTCACCGGCATGCTGATCGCGGCGGGACTGGCATTTTTGACACATTAAGGAAAGAAGGTCTCATGAAACGGGATATCGAATGGATTGAACGGCTCGACGACGGCGTGAAGCGCACTGTGCGTATCGCGGTTTCCATGAACAAGGGAATCAAGTGGCAGTTCAAACGGTCGGACGAGGAACATTGGGACTACGACACTCCGGCCTCTCCGGAAGACTGGCAGGCGCTCGAAGATAAAGTCGCCGCACTCTACAACCGCCGCCGCGCCACCCACGAAGAGCTGGAGCTGGTTCGTGCACAGAGGAAAAAACATGGCTGAGTTCACCATCACCGGAGAATATATCGAGCTGGATAAACTGCTGAAAGCCGCCCGGCTCTGCGAATCCGGCGGCGAAGCCCGTATCGTAATCAGCGAAGGACTTGTCACCGTCGACGGCGAAACCGAACTGCGCCTGCGCCGCAAAGTTCGCCCCGGCATGACGGTGCGGTTTAACGATCAAACGCTCGCCGTCCGCTAAAATCCTTTCAAATTGACCCTTCGTCGGCAAAAAGCGTATGTTTCCGGCCTTCATGAGTGAAATCACTCTCCATTTCGACAATGCCCGCGAGGCGCAGGACATCGCCGCTCATCCCGCCGAAACGCTTGAAGCCGTGGAACGGGCTTTCGATGTCAGCCTGACCGCACGCGACACCTGGCTGAAAATCACAGGGAACGGCGCGGAGTCCGCCGCGCGCTTTTTCGAAGCACTGCGCGCCGCCCGCGAGCGCGGATTTACACTGAATGCCGGCGGCGTGGATTATGCGTTGAAGGCTTTCGTTGAAGGCCGAGAAAATGTGCTGAATACTTTTACCTCGCTGAAGATCGAAGTGAGCCCGCGCAAGCCGCCGGTTTTTCCGAGAACCCTCGGACAGCACGTGTATCTTGACGCCATTCAGCACCACGCCATCACATTCGGTCTCGGCCCGGCAGGCACCGGAAAAACCTATCTGGCAATGGCCGCCGCTGTTTCAGCCCTGCTGAAAGACGAAGTGAGCCGGATTATTCTCACCCGCCCCGCGATCGAGGCCGGTGAAGCGCTCGGGTTCCTTCCGGGGACTCTTCAGCAGAAGGTTGATCCGTATCTGCGACCGCTCTATGACGCACTTCACGATATGCTCCCGGCGGAGGAAATTCAGCGGCTGATGGAACGCGGTGTGATCGAGGTCGCGCCGCTGGCTTATATGCGCGGACGCACGCTCAACCACGCGTTTGTGATTCTCGATGAGGCGCAAAACACCACCCCTCAGCAGATGCTGATGCTGTTGACCCGTCTCGGATTCGAGTCCCGCGCGGTGATCACCGGCGATCCGACGCAGGTCGATCTTCCCGATAAGAAAAAATCCGGACTGGCGGAGGCGCGCCACGTCCTTGGTAAAATTGAAGGACTCACGTTTATTGAACTGGATGAGGGCGATGTGGTGCGCCACCCGCTGGTGCAGAAAATCATTCGCGCATACCGCCGCCACAGGGTATAAGTTCCGCAGTAATAAAGGTTCTCAGTGAAACGGAAATTTTTTAGCAGAAAAGCAGGACGCGTCGCCAAGACGAAGAATATTACCGCCGGACGCCGCAAAAAACGGGTGCCTGTTGTCAATCTTCTGCTGGCCGGCCTGTTCTGGATTTCACTGGTTGCTCTTTTTTACAGCGGCCGCCTGCTCCGCCCGCAACAATTGACGGCCGGACAGCAGGCTCCCGGCACCATCGTGGCTTCCGTTGATTTCCCATCCGAAAATATAGCCGCCACGCAGTCCGAACAACGCTCTGCCGCCGACGCCGTTCTGCCGGTTTTCTCCATCGACTTTTCCGCCATCGAAAACGTCCGGCTGGTTCTGACGACCAATCAGCTGGCGGAAATTATCCCGACCAGCGAACAAGTCGATGTTCAAGCCGTTATTTTCACCGCGATCTCCAACACCTCTTCCCGGGGAATCATCTCCGCCAGCGACGCGCAAACAAAATTTAACGGCAAAGCTCCCGCCGGAAAAATAGCTCTGCGCGGCGGAAAGACCGACGCGATCCGAACGCTCGACAGTTTTATCCAACAGCCCGATGCACTCAAAATGGCAACGGCGGAAATCCTGCATAACCTTCCTAAAGAAGGCCGCGGCGAAGAAAAAACCATCCGCGCGCTGATCGCGCCCTGCCTGTGGCCCAATCTGGCATACGACGCCCCCGAAACCGATGCACGGAGGGAACAAGCTGTTGCGCTGGTTAATCCCGCCATTGAGTCTGTGAGCGCCGGAACCATTCTGGTGCGCGGCGGCGATATTGTCAGCGAACAGACTCTCAAGCGGCTGACCGCGCACGAAAAACGGCTGAGCGAACTTGAAACACGCACGGAAAAAATCCGGCGGCTGGCCGGAAGCGGTCTGCTGTTACTTCTCGGGCTTTCCCTGACGGTTGCGCTGGCCGAAATCATTCAGCCGGCCCTGCTTAACAGCCGCCGCAAAGTGCTCCTTCTGATCGCGGTGTCCGCGTTGCCTCTGGCGGTCGGGAAAGGACTTCTTTACGCCACCGCCAATTTACAGCTCATCCCGCCATCCGTACTGAATTTCGCTCTGCCGCTCTCCATCGCACCGATGCTGGCTTCCATTCTGCTCGGCAGTGCGCCGGGATTAATCGTCGGAATCTGGACCGGCTTTGCTTTGGCGGCGCTGATCGGTGGAAGCTTTGATGTGTTCATACTCGGACTGCTGGTCTCCACTGTCGCCGTTTATACAACCCGGGACGTCAAGCGCCGCACAGCGCTGTTCCGCGCCGGGTTCTGGATCGGCGCAATCAAAATTCTTTTCGCACTGGTGCTGGCCGTACTTGTCGGTCCGTCATGGCAGGTGCTGATTCCACAGATTGGAACCGCCATGCTGTGCGGGCTGGTCAGCGCACTGCTGGCCATGCTGTTGATCCCGGTTTTCGAACATCTTTTTAAAATCACAACCGATATTTCACTGCTTGAGCTTTCCGATCTGAGCCATCCTCTGCTTCAAAGCCTGGCGATTAACGCCCCCGGCACGTACCACCACTCTCTGATGCTGGCGAGCCTTGCGCAGAACGCCGCAGAGTCCATCGGCGCCAACGGTCTGATGCTTCGGGTTTGCGCCTATTTTCACGATATCGGAAAACTGGCGAAGCCGGACTTCTTCAGCGAAAACATCCAGTTTGCGGAAAATCCGCACGACGACCTGACCCCAAGCATGAGCACGCTGGTGATCGTTTCCCATATCCGGGAAGGTGTACTGCTGGCGAAAAAATATAAACTTCCGCAGGTCATCATCGACGGTATCGAACAGCATCAGGGAACCAGCCTCGTATCCGTATTCTATCACCGGGCCAAAAAACGCCAGAAAGATGCTGGTACTGGGCCGGCAACGGTTAATGCTGAGGACTTCCGGTATGAAGGTCCCCGCCCCCAGACACGCGAAATGGCCATTCTGATGCTCGCAGACAGTTGCGAAGCCGCCTCGCGTTCACTGGAAAAACCAACTCCGGTGCGCATCACCAATCTGATTGGTGATATCTTTGACGCACGACTGCGGGATGGACAGCTTGACGAATGCAATCTGACGCTGGCGGAACTCAATCAGATCAAGCAGTCCTTTGTATTCTCCCTCACTAATATGCTTCATGGCCGAGTCGCCTACCCTAAAGATGAAAACCATCCTGATAAACCGGCAGAAACGCCGGATCAATCTGTCAGCAATCCGCAGACTGACCGCTGAACTGGCTTCAATGCTGAAATCCGCCACCCCCGGCACCGTCTGGAGGGAAGTCACCCTTCTTCTGACGGATGATGCGGGAATTACGCAGTATAACCGCGAGTTTTTCGGAAAAGACCGACCGACCGATGTCATCAGCTTCCGTTATGAGCCGGTACCCGGAGAAAAAGGCACCACAGGAGACCTCATTGTCAATGTCGAGAGAGCCGTACAGACAGGCCCGGGGCACAGCGGAATTGACAGCGAACTCGCGCTGTATATCGCCCACGGATTCAACCATCTGTCGGGAGCCGACGACAACACCCCGGCCCGGCGTGCGGCCATGCGCCGCACAGAACTGCGCCAGCTTGCCGGGTTGAAACAAAAAACAGGAACGCTGGTGCTGAATTGCAGTAAGCGGGACTAATAGAATAGCTTTATAAAAATGCTTCGTCTTACTTGACTTTTACAATGCATACCGCATCATCTGACCAACCTTTAAGAAAACCTTTCCTGAACGGTCTTACCGGGCGCGTGCCCGTCCCGTTCAGAAAGCGGTTTTTGTGTAGTTGGATGTTGTAAGTGAGGTGTGTCATGAGTTGGATGAAAAGTGTTTTGTCCGTTACTGTTCTTTCCGCATGTGTTTTGATCACGGGTTGCCGTTCGCCGAAAATGCCGCTAACCCCCGCTCAGCAAGGTGCTGTTGTCGGCGGAGCCGCTGGCGCTGGCGCTGGAGCCATCTGGGTTAACAGTCATAACAA
Organism: Pontiellaceae bacterium; assembly: GCA_044346945.1. Taxonomy (GTDB): domain Bacteria; phylum Verrucomicrobiota; class Kiritimatiellia; order Kiritimatiellales; family Tichowtungiaceae; genus Tichowtungia. The sequence continues at coordinate 12,268 of JBIIYG010000018.1, forward strand.
TCCGGCTATTAACAGCTGGGAAGGTGCCGGAGTTGGTGCCCTCGCAGGTGCCGCGACAGGCGCTTTGATTGGTGATGCGCTGGATGAGTATGCGTACAAAGACGGCAACAAGGACGCCCAGATCAACGATCTTCAGCGCCAGCTGGCCGAGCTGGAAAATGTCAAAGTCGAATCCGTGAACGGCCAAATCCGCTTCACCATCCTGAACGAAGTCCTTTTTGAGCCGGGCAAGGCTGACCTGAAGGCCGGAAGTAAAGCCACTCTCGACAGCGTACTGGCTGTAATCCAGCAGGATTTCGCCGACCGTGACATTACGGTTGAAGGTCATACCGACAGCGATCCTATCCAGAAATCCAAATGGAAAGACAACTGGGAACTCTCTTACAACCGCAGTATGTCTGTTCTGTACTACCTCATGAACGAAAAGATGATCGCTCCGGAACGCCTCAAAGCTGTAGCCTGCGGCGAATCCCAGCCGGTTGCTCCGAACGACAGCGCCTCGAACAAACGTTTGAACCGCCGCGCTGTGATTGTCGTAATGCCGGCCAAGAACGAGATCGTTGTCGACAAGAAGTAATCTTATTTATCGACAGACGATTTCATGAAAGCCGCCGTTCCAGTGTTTATCATAGGAACGGCGGTTTTGTTTTTACTGTGCGGCTGTGTAACTTCACCGGAAACCCCGCTCCGTCCGGCAAAACCTTGTTTCACACCCGATCCCTTAAAGATCGCTGTTCTCCCGCCACGTATTCATCCGGATCTTTATCCGGAAAATCTGAAAACAGAAAAACCGATTGGTCAGCTTTTTTTTGATGGACGCGGCGTCGTCATTACCAGCGCTGATGCCTCCAAAGATATAGGACTGAGTGTTGTCAGTGCGCTGACACAGGCCGGAAAATATGAACGCATTTTCACAGTCGAAAACGAAGAAGAAGCCCGCAAGCTTGGCGCAGAAGCGCTGATGATGATTACCGTCTGGGACTATCGAACCGTCCTGCTAGGATCCAATAAAAATTATTTCTGGATGCTGGCCACCAGTCCTCTCATGTCGCAATACTGGATCAAGTGGAGAGTCATCGAAGCCCGGCTGGAGTGGGAAGTTAAGGTCACTTCACTGTCAGACGGATCCACCATCAGCCGTAACCGGCTGAAGAAAAGTTATACTGCCTCGGTCCGCCATGCACTGGGCCGCTACTTCACACAAAAAATGCTTTCGTTCCTGCAGTATCACGTCACACCGGCCTATATCGGCGAACTGTTTGAGCTGACACCGACCGCAGAACCCCCCGCAGAACCCCAGCCTCCGGCTCAAGACAAATAATCACATACCGCATCGGCAACATAATCGCCGATGGCACAGCAGGAGGTAAGTCCCGGAGATTCCATTCCCGCCAGATTGAAAAACCCAGCCGCGCCCCGATCGGTTTCATGACGGATATAAAAATCACGCGCAGGCTCGTTTTCAGCCGACAGCTTCGGGCGAATGCCGCTCATCGCCGGAACCAGATCGTCCGGCATCAGAAACGGCAAATATTTACGGGCGCTTTCGTAAAATTCCGCCGCATGTGTTTCATCAACGGTATAATCAATCTGATCTACATAAAAAGCGTTCGGGCCCAGCTTAAAGCCGCCGGAGAGATCGGGAACGGTATGCACACCTAGGCCGGTCAGGTTTTTATGCGGCACCGGGTAGATCATCGAGTTCAGCCGATTCCGGTATTTGGACGGCACAGTGAAGTATTCGCCTTTGGCCAGATGCAGTTTCAACCCTGCGGCAACGGGATCAATTCCCGCCATTGCCATCACAGCCTGAGAACCCAGTCCGGCACTGTTGATGACCACACGCGAATTTAATGTGTCCGGGCCGCCTGCATCGCGGAACGCAACTGTCCAGTCGCCGGAACGGTTTTCGAGGCCCATCACTTCCGCGCCGAGGATCAAATCGGCGCCGGATTTCTGCGCGCAGACAGCTAGGGCATCCATCAGCGCATGGGCATTGATGATTCCGGAATCCGGAGCCAGCAATCCGGATACGGCTTTAACAGCCGGCTCACGGGCGATAACTTCCGCCCCGGTCAGCATCCTCAAACCTTCCGCCCCGTTGCGCTCACCGCAGGCTTTCAGCCGAAGGAGTTCGCCCTCCTCGGCTTCCGACGAAGCGATAATGATTTTTCCGCACCGCTTATGCGGAATCTGCGCTTCTTCCGCCAGCTGATAAAGCATGCGCTGACCTTTGGCGCAGAAAGCCGCCTTCAGCGAATCGGCCGCGTAGTAAATGCCGGAATGGAGCACTTCGCTGTTGCGCGATGAAATTTCCTGTCCCCATGCATCATGCCGTTCGAAAAGTACCAGCGACTTGACCCGCGGTGCCAGCCGGGCCGCAATTCCAAGGCCGATTACGCCGCCGCCAATAATGGTTACGTCTGCATCCATGTTAATTTCCTTCCGTCCTGAGCCGCGGATCGAGGGCATCGCGCAAAGCATCGCCCAGTAGGTTGAAAGCGAGTACCAAACCAAAGATAGCGATTGTGACGAAGGTCATCTCCCACCAGACGCCCTGCCAGAGCCGCATCCGCGCGCTGTTGATCATCACGCCCCATGACGGCTCACTGACAACGCCGATACCAAGGAAGCTCATGAACACTTCGGTGCTGACTGCCGCCGGGAAGCGCAGGGTGAAAGTGACGATGATAACGTGGAAGACATTCGGCAGGATGTGCCGGAAAAGAATCCGCGGCCAGCTGAGACCGAGCGCCTTGGCCGCCATAACGTAAGCCTGCTCTTTGTGCTTAATCACTTCGCCGCGAATCAACCGGCACAGCCCGACCCACGTCGTCAGCCCGATACCGAGGTAAATCCCCAACAACCCCTTTCCAACTACCATGGCAATGGCGAGAATGAACAGGAGCCCTGGAATGGAAGCAACGGTGGAATAAAGCCAGACGACAAAGCTGTCCACCCGCCCGCCGAAATATCCCGCCAGACATCCGAAGAAGACTCCAATTGGAATGGCGATGAGCGCAGTGACAATGCCGACTTTATAGGCGATGCGCGTGCCTTGGATCAGCCTCTGCATCACGTCGCGACCGAGTGCGTCAGTTCCCATCCAGTGCTCAGAGGAAGGCGGCTGGTAGGCTATATCGAGATCGGTTTTCTGATAGAAGGCCGTCTGATCTTTCGCCTGATAGTAACGGTAAACCCCTTCGCCATAAATCGCCAGCGTGGTGTAAACCGTGATAACGCCAAGACAGATCATCGCCAGCCGGTTCTTTTTCAACCGCCGCCAGGCATCACTCCACAAACTGTTTCCTTTTTCACTCATTTCAATTTCACCCGAGGGTCAACCAGCGCATAGCAGATGTCGGTCAAGAGGTTGGCGATGACAAACAGGATCGATCCGACCAGCACGATGGCGCGGATGACATCAACATCGGACGAGTTGATGGCGTTGATGCCCAGGTAGCCGAGACCGGGAATCCCGAAGAAACTCTCAAGCAAAAGACTGCCGGTATAGAGGAACGGAATCGCAATGACGGTGTTTGTGATAATCGGAATCATCGCATTTTTCAAAACGTGCTTAAAGAGCACGCCTGTGCGACTGACACCCTTGGCTCGCGCTGTGCGAACGTAATCGCGGTGCGCTTCGTCCAGCATGATAGTGCGGTAAAACCGGAGTTCGGCGCCAAGCCCGCTGAATACGCCGATCAGCACCGGTAAAATCAAGTAGCGCGGATCTTCAAAACCCCAGACAGGAAGCCAGCTGAGCTTAAAGCCGAGCAGATACTGTCCGCCGACGATCCAGACCAGATAGTTGACACTCATCAGCGCGACAGAAAAAATCACAAAGAAACGATCCACCCAGGTGTCACGCCAGAAGGCGCAAAAGAGCGAAAGCATAACCGCCGTAACCAGTCCGGCAAAAAAGATCGGAACGGCGAGCATCAGCGACGGGCCGATGCCATCCGACAGCAGTTTGGAAACGCGTTGATTGCTACTGCTTGAAACGCCGAAATCAAGGTGCGCGAGCTGATTCAGATAAAACGCAAACTGTGAATCAAACGGATTGCTCATGATGCGGCGCAGTTTGATGGAACGGATTTCAACCGGAGCGTTACCGGGAATAATTTTCCCGGGCAATTGAAAGCGCAACGTGATTTTTTTCCAGTCTCCGGAGAGCTTAAGTTGCTCATCGCCGAACATCGGGAACCCGCAGGAACGGCCCTCTATTTCCAGTTCATACTCGCAGTCACTACGCAGAGGAAACTTCACCGGCAGATCATATTCGCCGCCGGGCGGAAGAATGATCATGCCATTCGTCCAGATGACACCGGATTGCTTCTGCCAATCGCCGGCTGTGCGCCCAAATTCCGAATCAGCATAAGCGCGGGTCTTCGTCCGGAATCCGGCAAACAGCGGCTTATTGAAGCCGCGCTGTTCGTCAAACTGTTCCAGCGTGTCGGCCTGAGCATGCGGACCAAGCACCTGTTGAGCGGGACTGCCGCCCACCATGTTGAACAGGATAAACGTGATCAGGACGACACCGAACACCGTCGGAAACATCTGGAGGATTCTTTTGCCGATATAACGGAACATCAGTTGTTCCTCCTGTGCTTCGCTTTCCACTCATTCCATGCGGCGTTATCGACGCGACGATATTTCGCCATAGTGTAGGGAAAGTCGTGAAGGCTGTAGTTTTTCAGCCAGTTATGAACGACGGCGAAGTCCATCGGCTGATACAGAAAAACCCACGGGCAGTCTTCAATCACAATATCCGCCATCTGCTCACAAAGACGATCCTTCTCCGGGCCGGGCAGCATCGTGCGCAACCGGTTGTAAAGTTTATCAAACTCCGGATTGGAATAGTTGGCATGGTTGGGGCCGGGCGACACGTTGGCGCCGCAGAAAAGCTGAAGAAAGTTTTCAGAGTCTGGATAGTCGGCAACCCAGCCGAGCTTGAAGATCTGAGCCTGACGCCGATCCAGCTTATCGAGAAACGCCGGCCAGTTGTTATAGCTGGCTTTCAGCACAATTCCGATTTTATCAATCATGCCGACCATCAGCTCAACAGACTGCCGCGTGTCGGGCGCCGCGTCACCCAGCTCAAGCGTCAGCTCAAGCCGGCGACCGGTTGCAGGATCGATGCCGTTCGGATAGCCCGCCTCAGCCAAAAGACGTTTCGCTTTTTCGAGGTTGAACGAATAGTCGGTCGGTTTGGGTTTGAATCCGGCCAACGGGTCAGGGAGCGGGCCGTAGACCGGCGTAACGCGGCCGTTGTAGTACTGAACCAGCAGTTCAGGATCAAACGCACACGAAAGTGCCTGCCGGAGTTTTTTGTTTTTACCGACAACCGGATCGTCCAGATTGAACCCGATGTATGAAAGATAAAGTGTCGGGCTGGAAAGCAGTTCAACGCCCTGCTGTTTCATCTCATTAACCAGATCTCGTCCGGGGGTAACCACAGCACTCCAATTGTCGCGCGAAATGGTGCCGTAACTGAACTGCCCCGACAGGAACATCATCCACGCTGTTATGGGGTCATCCACCACATACTGAACAATGCGATCAACGAACGGTATCGGCTTGCCTGCGTCATCAAGCAGTCCGGCGGCACGGGCCTCCGCCGTGCCGTTGGTCGGATAGAGTTCGACGCGACCGGTCTCGGCCCACTTCGGATTACGGACAAATTCAATGCGGTAGTTGTTTTTTTGCGATTCAAGAACGTACGGGCCGGTGCCGACCGGATGGTTGACAAATTGATCGCCGTAAAACTCGACCGCTTCGCACGGCACGGCAAACGCATAATTCATCGCCAGGATCCAAAGCAGTTGCGGATACGGTTCTTTGAGCTGAATCTGTAATGTATAGCGATCCGGCGCACGCAGACCTTCGACCGGAGCGTTGTAATCTGTCGGCGCACCGCCCGCCGATGCCGCCCGGAAAGCGTCGAGTCCGACAATGCGGCCGTTGAACGCCCAGAAGCCGGAAGAGGCCACTTTGGGATCAGCAACGCGCTTGATGGAATAAACAAAATCCTCCGCCGTCAGTTCACGCCCTTTGCCGCCGGGGAAACACGGATCATCCTGAAAGAAAATACCCTGACGAATACGAAAAGTATAAGTGAGGCCGTCGCCGGAAACATCGGGCATAGCGGCGGCCAACATCGGCTGAAGACGATACGGCCGATCTAAGTAGGAGTATTCAAGAAGTCCTTCATAGACGCGTCCGACGACCATAGACGAAGTGACATCGCCGGCTTTTGCCGGATCCATCCCCTTGATGCGCGACGTTTGTCCGTAAAGAACCTGTTCGCCTTTGAAGCGCAATGTATCAAGGTCGCTCCGTCCGCAGGCCGTCAGGATCAAAAAAAGAAAAACGGCAGACCCGTGGAAGAACCATTTTCTCCCGCTGATCCGCCGTTCCATGAATATCTGCGCCTTTCCGCTTACTGTGCGGGAGCCGCCGGCATTTCCGCCGGAACCTGAGGCATGGCAGACTGTTCCATCGGAACCGGTTGCGCGCCGAGTTCTTTCTCAACCAGCGATTCGCTGGCGCTTCCGGAAAACAGAATACCGAGAATCAGTGTGTTAACCAGAAACGCAATCCCGATCCCAACCGTTGCTTTGGTGAGAACATTTCCGGCGCGCGCACCGAATAGAGAGTCGTTTCCTCCGGCGCCAAAGGCCATACCAAGGCCGCCGTCTTTGGATTTCTGAAGCAGAATCAGACCGATCAGCGCAAGACTGAACGCGGCTTCGAGAATGATGAGCAGTGTGCGAATAATAGCCATTTTAAACCTCCGAGGCTCTGAACTTTAGGCTTTAGGAGCGGAATTGCGAGTACAATTTCCGCACCCGCCGGATTACATTCCCGCCTTGACGATATCAATAAAGGAACGGGCTTCGAGCGCCGCGCCGCCGATCAAGCCGCCGTCAATATCCGGCTGAGAAAGAAGTTCTTTGGCGTTGGACGGCTTCATACTTCCGCCGTACTGAATCCGCAGGCCCTTAGCGGCTTTCTCGCCGACCATGTCACGGACAATGCCGCGGATAAATTTATGAACTTCCTGCGCCTGCTCGGTGGTGGCGGTTTTGCCGGTGCCGATTGCCCAGACCGGCTCATAAGCAATCACAACATCTTCCAACTGCTGGGCGGTGATGTCAGCCAGCCCGCCGCGCACCTGCGCCTCAACCACTTTTTCGGTGTCGCCCGCTTCACGCTGTTCGAGCGTTTCGCCGACACAAACAATCGGACGCAGGCTGTTAGCCAGCGCTTTTTTGACTTTGCGGTTCACGATGGTGTCGGTCTCTCCGTAATAGGAACGGCGCTCGCTGTGGCCGAGAATCACATACTTGACATACAGCTCGCGGAGCATCGCATGGGAAATTTCGCCCGTATATGCGCCGTTATCCTGATCGCTCATATTCTGACAGCCCAGCTTGATCTGGGTGTCCGCCAGTTCATCACCAACCGTCTTGAGCGCCGTGAACGGCGGGCAGACCACCACTTCCACATCCACACAGCCTGCGAGGTCTTTTTTGATACCGTCAACGAGAGCCAAAGCCTCGGCAACCGTTTTATTCATCTTCCAGTTTCCGGCGATAATTTTCTTTCTCATGAGATGCTCCTGATTTTTGTTAAAATGAGCGGGGAATCTAGCGAAACGGCCGTGGATAGGCAACGTCCAAAAACGAATTACAACCCGCCCGGATGAAAATCAGCCGCGCCGGACTTCCATTACATTACGGATGCCGGCCAGCAGTTCCGAACTCTGGAACGGTTTTTTGACAAAGTCGGTGTGCGACTGGCGTCCGAACCGCTCCATGACCTGCTCGCGGGGATAACCGCTCATGAAAAGAACGGGCACTTTGGGGTTAATATGCCGAATACGCAGAGCCGCTTCTATCCCGTTCAGCCTCGGCATATTCAAATCCATCAGCATCAAGGTGATATCGCCGGCATGTTCCGTGTACAGGTCAACCGTCTCAATCCCATCCCGGGCGGTTATAACCCGGAACCCGAACCGCCGCAAAAGCGCGGAGGCAATGTCACGGATCGCATCTTCATCGTCTGCCACAAGCGCCGTTCCGTAGCCGCGCCATTCATCGCCAGCCGCCGAGAACTCCTCGGCTCCCATCTCATCGGCGGACGCTTCGACAGGAAAATAGATACGGAAAACCGTCCCCTGCCCGACTTCGCTTTTCACCTCAATCGCCCCGTTATGCCGCTGAACAACATTCAGCACAGAAGCCAGTCCCAGTCCGCGGCCGGTGATTTTTGTCGTAAACAGCGGATCAAATATCCGGTTCATCGTTTCCTGACTCATGCCGCCGCCGGTGTCTGAAACTTCGAGACGCACATATCTCCCGGCAGGCAGACCTCCGGGCGGGAACGTCCGCTCAAGTTCACCGGACTTCAAAGCGGTTTCATGAATGCTGATGGCGATCACGCCGGGACGGTCTCCGATTGCCTCGGAAGCGTTGGTGATCAAATTCATGGCGACCTGCCGGATTTGAGAGATGTCGCCGCGGATCAGAGGGAGATGCTCCTCCAGACAATACTGAATACTCACCTTCTTGGAAATCGACACGTCCAGCAGTGATGTCATTTCTTTCACCACGGAACTGAGGCTGATATTCCCGATAACCATGGAGGCTTTACCGGTATAAACGAGCATCTGGTTCGCCAGCTCCGCCGCACGCAAGGCGGTTTTCTTAATCTCATCAAGAACCCCGCCGTCAGAGCCGCCGCATTCAAGAAGCGCCAGCTCCGCATTGCCCAGCACCACCGTCATCAGATTATTAAAATCGTGCGCGATCCCGCTGGCCAGCAGACCCAGTCCGGCCATTTTCTGGCTGTCCTGAAATTTCTTCTCCAGCACCTGCATGCTCTCTTCCAGCTGAACAAACGGCGTTACATCGCGGATCGAGCCGCTGACATAAACCGGAGTTCCGGACCGGCTGTACATCACATGGAGATGATCGCTGAATGCGCGGTACTGTCCGTCACGATGGCAGAAACGGTAATCCACCTGACCGAGCCACTCGCGATCCTTATTGCTCTTCTGCAGTTGAACGGTCAGCTCTTTGATCTTATCCCGGTCATCCGGATGCAGACGCTGAAAAACTTCCTGCGGCCCCATCGTCTCAATCTCCTCCGCCGTATAGCCGGTCAGACTGAGACAGGACGGACTGAGATAATCCAGCCGTCCGGCGGTCAGATCGAACCCGAAAAGAATCTCGCGTGAATGCTGTAGAATATTCCTGGTGCGGGCTCTGAGCATGTCGCAGTCACACGCCGCCTGGTGAATGCGGGTGTTGCGCTTGAGATGCATAACCGCCCAAAGAAGCGCCGCGCCGAGGACAAACGTCCAGAGAGCAATATAGCTGAGTGTGACATCGTCGTAAAAAAGCGGAAAGGTTGCCGCCACACAGACAGGATTAAGACCGGCCACTCTCGCCTCCTTTGCGATCCAGCATCGGCTGAACATGCTTCTCATAACACGACGGACAAATCGAATGGCTGAATTCAATATTGGAATGCCGCCCGATATAACTGTCCACCTGCTCCCAGTAATTCTCGTCGTTACGGATCTTATTACAATACGAGCAGATCGGCAGAAGACCGCGCAACTGCTTCACGTCCTCCAGCGCGGTTTCGAGCTGATGAACCTTCTGCGCCAGCATCTGCTCCAGACCCAGCACCCGAACTCCCACATCAATTCTCGACCTCAGCTCGCGCCCGATGAACGGTTTGGTAACATAATCATCCGCGCCGGCACTGAGCCCCTCGATCAAATTATCAACGCCCTGCTGGGCGGAAAGAATGATCAGATAAAAATACTCTTCGGGAAATTTTTCACGCACACGGCGGCACAGTTCCGGCCCTTCCATCTTCGGCATCAGCCAGTCGATAATGCAAAGTCGCGGCGGATTTTCACCGCAAAGACGGTCCCAGGCAGATTGACCGTCCGCCACAACCTCCACCTCGAAACCCCATCCGCTGATCGTCTTTTCGAGTCTCATGCGGGTTACTTTATCGTCTTCGGCAATCAGAATGCGCATAAACCATCCCGGTTAGATAGGACACACTAAACCAGAGCCTCCCCGCCAACAAGCCGCTTTTACAAAGCCCTGCCTAGACGACCATAAAATCCACCGCATGCTCCCATCCCTGCTTCAGGTGATAAAGCTGATGGGTGATTCCGGTCGCTTCCTCCGCCCGTCCGGACGCCTGAAGATCCCGGCGGCGGCGGGTCAGCGCCTGCCGCCAAAGCGCCATGACAATATCCTGCGCCGCCTTGGCCGGAGTAACGTCTTTTCCGCGCAACCTCACCTCTTCCACCTGAATCCGCGCCGCCAGCCGCTGGGCCTCCGTCCGGTCGGACGGAATACGATCCATCAGCAACTCCGGCTCTTCGAGCAGGAGTTCGAGCAGAAGGCGGCAGTCCGGATCGGCAAGATACTCCGGCGGAAGATGGTCGGCAACCACCGGCATAATTTCAGCCGGATGCAGAAGAAGCATTTGAACCAGTGCGACTTCCTCATCGGGATGATTCACCGGAGCAACGGGAACTTCCGGCGCGGCCACCGGCGCGGGGCGCTCTTTTTTACGCGCCATATCGCGCCGCAGTGCCGCCGGAGCCAGCCCGAGCCGTTCGGCGGCACGCTGTACCATGCGGTCGCGCTGTACCGCGCCGGGAGCCTGAGCGATCAGCGTCTGTACGGCGCGGGCCGTGCGCATAAGCCCCGCTTCCTCTTTCAGATTTTCCTTCGCGGACATCACATCAATCAGAAAATCGAGCGCCGACACCGCATCCGCAATTCGCAGGCGCAAAGCTTCCGCGCCGTGATCGCGCACCAGCGAGTCGGGGTCTTCGCCCGCCGGAAGCGACGCGACCCGTACGCTCAATTCCTCCGCGATGAACGCTTCCGACGACCGCAACGCGGCTTTTTGTCCGGCGACATCAGCGTCCAGCACGAGAATCACTTCGTCGGCATAGCGGCGGATCATACGGGCGTGATCGGCCGTAAGGGCGGTTCCCTGCGAAGCCACCACGTTGGCCAGCCCCGCTTCGTGACAGCGGATGGCGTCAATCTGCCCTTCACAAACAATGGCGGTACGGCTGTCCGCTATCGCGCGGCGGGCTTTATCAATCGCAAACAGTACGCGGCTTTTATGAAACAGCGGCGTCTCCGGGCTGTTGACGTACTTGCCGGACTTTTCGTCTTTGACGATCGCGCGTCCGCTGAAGCCGATCACCCGGCCCGCCTCGTCGCGGATCGGAAACATCAGGCGGTTGCGGAAGCGGTCGTAATAGCCGGAACTCTTGTCGGACTTGATCATCAGCCCGGCCTGCTCCATCAGCTCAAGGGGGATTTTTTTCTGCTGAGCCCATTTTTCAAGCGCGTCGAACCGGTCGGGCGCGAAGCCGATCTGAAATTCTTTGACGGTTTCCGGCTTGAGGGCGCGCGTGGACAGATAAGCGCGGCCCGCTTCGCCTGATTCGTGCTCCATCAGAATCCGGTGATAAAACTGGGCAACGCCTTCGTGAATCTTAAAGAGCTGGCGCTTGTCCGCACCGGCGCCTTCGCCGCCTTCTTCGAGACTCAACTCCATGCCGCAACGGTCCGCCAGCATCTGGAGCGCGGTCATAAAATCGACTTTTTCGTATTCCTGAAGAAAGCGGATCACATCGCCGCCCGCGCCGCACCCGAAGCAGTGGTAAATCTGGCGGTCCGGACTGACAGTGAACGACGGGCTTTTTTCTTTATGGAACGGGCAGAGCGCCTTGAAACGTGTTCCGGCGTTTTTCAGCGACAGATATGAGCCGATCACATCAGCGATGTCATTGCGCGCACGGACTTCTTCGATCGTTTCTCTGGGTATCTGCTTCATGAAACAACGTGGCTTAGCGGGTCAGATCGTCCATCCGGTCTTGTATTTTGTTCTTCAGCGCCGGAATCTCTTCGAGGCGGGGCTTCGCCCACGGCGTCAGCGTACCGCAAACCCATTCGCCGACCGCTGACTTTTCTGAAATCGCCCGGTACAGCGAATCGTTCGGAATCAGGCTCAACGCCGAAAAGATAACCAGCCCCAGCAGTGCGCCGCGCGCCGCCCCGAAAAGCACACCGCCGATTTTATCGGCGGTTCCGCCAGCCTTTTCCTTGAGCGCCTGCTTGAACAGTATTCTTAGCAGAGCAAACAGAAGCACAGAAGCCAGCACCAGCACCAGCGGCACCAGAATATTCAAAGCGGACTCCGGGAGCTTCCAGTAATCCTCCGCCAGCCGCATCAGCTGGGGGTAGAAAAAACAAAAACCGGCCAGCAGAGCGAGCAGAGTCACCACATTGGCCAGCTCTCCGGCAAGGCCGCTCCAGGCGCCCCGAATCGCAAAAAACAGGACAAAGATCACAAACAGAATATCAATCGTATAAAGCATTTCAGGAAACAGCATGTCCACCCCCTCCGTGGCGGCGTTTATAGCACAGCACTCCCGAGAACGCAGAACTTTTTACCGCTTCGTTCAAAACTCCAGCGACCGAACTGTCCAAACGCTGGAACCGTGAGTAGAAATCCTTCCGATGACTGGAAAAAATTAATGAAAAATGAACAGATGTGAGGCTTTTTTCCCGAACCGTTTAAAGCGCACAGAGTTACGATAAAAACACAATATGTTGTGGTTTCGTTTGACAGCCATACATCATTTGGATAATTTTTTCCCCGTCGCTCAGCGAACATTAAACAAAAAAAGCCGGTTACTGACAGGTTATCAACAGGGGGAAAATTCTATGGCTGAAACAATTACATCAAAAGACACTATTTTCGACGGATTCCGAAAACGCTCAGGGCTGATCGTGCCCTTCTGCCACAAAAAAATCGAAATGGCCATCCACCTTGCGGTCGAAGAAGTCTCCCGCAAGCAGAATACACCGCGCAACGAAGGTCTTGCCCCGAAAATCACGGCTCAGGTTCTCGAACAGCTCAATAACCCCCAGTCTGAGTTTTATGTTCGCCCCGAAACCGACGGCAAACGCATTCCCCACATCGAAGATGTTCAGGACCTGGTTGAAATTCTGCTGGCCGAAGACGGCGAAACGCTCGTTGTCGCGGCCTATAAACGCTACCGTAAACAGCGCGAGCTGGCCCGCAACAGCATCCGTGTGCGCGACGGCAGTCTGAAAAAGGACAAGGTCGATGTCACCGACGCCAGCCTTCTGCTGGTTGAGTCGCACTCCGCCGAAGTCACCCTCCCCTGGGACCGTAAGCGCATCGTGAAGCAGATCATCGACAAAACTGATCTCGCCGTCGATACCGCCATCAGCATCGCCAAGGCCGTTGAAAACCGCATTATCGCCAGCAAAATCAATACGATCAACACCACGCTCATCCGCGAAATGGTCAACAACGAACTGGCCGAGCGCGGATTTTCGGCTCAACTGCGCGACCTCTCGCTTTACGGCGTTCCGCTCGATTACGTCGAAAAGCTGATGTTCACCAAGTCCACCGAAAACAGCAACATCGTCAACAACAACCCCGAAGCGGTCAACCTCGGCATCGCCGAACTGGTGCTTAAACAGTGGGCGCTCGACACGATTTTCACGCCGGACATCAAGCGGGCGCACAATACCGGCGCCGTGCATCTGCACGACCTCGGTTATCCGCACCGCGTGTACTGCTCCAGTCATTCCATTGAGTACGTCAAAAAGTACGGCCTCAAAGGGCTGATCAATCTCAATACCGAATCCAGCCCGGCGAAAAGCGCTTCCGTGCTGACCGGCCACCTGAACACGTTCCTCGCCTCGATGCAGGCCAACTACGCCGGCGCGCTCGGCATCGCCTACATCAACATTCTCTACGCCCCGTACCTCGAAGGGATGAACGCCCGCGAACTGAAACAGATCGCGCAGGAACTGATCTTTAACGGCTCGCAGAACGCCTTCAGCCGCGGCGGACAAACTCTGTTCCTCGACTTCAATATTCACTCCGGCGTGCCGGGCTACATGAAAACCGTTCCGGCTATTGGACCGGGCGGCCGATATATGCTTACGCTCAAATCCGGACTGCGCGTCCGCCTCGAAGAGGTTCTGCGCGAAGAACGCGACGCCAGCGGCTACAAGCTGATGGATCTCTACCTCGAAGAGGAAGACGGCTCACAGCGGCTGGTTCTGCGTGAAATCAAAGGTAAAGAAGGAATCGAGTACGACACCGCTGTGGCCGCCGATCTGGAGGCCCGCGGCGAGAAGATTGTCACCTACGGCGACTACACCAAAGAAGCCCAGAACTTCTGCCGCGCCCTGCTCGAAGTCTGGGGCGACGGCGACAGCAACGGACGTATCTTCGAATTCCCGAAGTGCGACTTCCACATCAGCGACGAAACCTTCACGGATCCGGAGCAGTACCAGATCTATCAGGCCGCCTGCCAGCTGGCCGCCAAGAATGGCTCGACCTATTTCATCTTCGACCGCGACGAAGTCACGCTGTCGGCCTGTTGTCGTCTGCGCACAACCATCAGCGACAACCGTATGCTTCGCCACCCGGAAAACATGCGCTTCTGCGGATTCCAGAACATCACTATCAACATCCCGCAGGCGGCCTACCGTGCGGCGCGCAAAGGCGGCGATATCCTGAAGAATTTCTACGACGAAATCGACGGGATGATGGAGCTCTGCGCGCAGGCTCACCTGCAGAAGAAGACGAAAATCGCCACGATGATGAGCGGTAACGGGCATCCGCTCTGGCAGATCGGCAAAGAGTCGAACGACGGCAAACCGTACGTCAATCTCGACACCTGCACCTACATCATCGGGCTGATCGGCGTTAACGACACCGTCAGATTCCTGATCGGGCAGGAACTGCACGACAGCGACGAGGCTCAGCAGTTCGGCCTGCGCATCGTGGCTCACATGTACAGCAAGACCAAGAAACTGAGCAAAAAATACAACCTCAAGTTCACGCTGGAAGAGTCGCCCGCCGAAAGCGCCGCCCGCCGTCTGGCTAAAACCGACCTGATCTACTTCCACGACGAAGCCAAAGATGTCGTGAAAGGCGAGACGGAAGATGTCTGCTATTACACCAACTCGATTCATCTCACCGCCGACGCGCCCGTCGGGCTGGTTGGCCGGATCGTCGAGCAGGCCAAATATCACAGCCTGATTGAATCCGGCGCCATCACCCACGCCTTTATCGGCGAGGAACAGCCGTCCGCCGCTTCCATTGAAAAGCTGATGACCGAAACCTTCTTCCGCACACAGTCGGCGCAGGTGACCATCTCGCCCGAGTTCACCTTCTGCAACAGCTGTCACCATCAGGTGCGAGGGCTGATCGACTCCTGCCCCGCCTGTCAGTCGACCGACGTCGTCGGCGAGACCCGCGTGGTCGGCTATTTCAGCAAGGTTCAGAACTGGAATAAATCCAAACGCTACGGCGAGCTAAAAGCCCGCCAGAGAGGACAGTACGCGGTCGAGACCGCTGATGTCTGCGCTGAGAAAGAAACCGTTAAGAACTAGTCCTTTCAGGAGAATTTACCATGACCAAAACCTATAAAATCAAAGTGTTCGGCAAAGAAGGCTGTGCCAAGTGCAAAACCCTCAACCAGCGGCTGGATAAACTGCTCGAAGAGAAAGAATGGGCGGACTTCGAAAAAGAATACTGCGATGTTGAAACCATCGACGGGCTGGTCGCTTTCGCCTCTGCCGAATGCATTAATCCTCAGAGAATTCCTGCCATGCTGGTCACCCGTCTGGAAGATGAAACCGGACGGTATGTCCCGGTTCAAACCCGCGAACCCAAACCGCGCTGTGAAGTCTGCGGCAAGGCGCGGCTCTATCAGTATGTCGGACTGCAAACCGATTACAGCGACGAAGGCAAAGGTATCATTTCCCCCAAGATGATCACCACGGTTCTCGAAGAGGTCCGTGTGTGATGTCCTCCGGAGCAAAAGCTCCGCGTGAACAGGCGGCTCTGCCGCAGGGAGAATCGCCTGTTTACGCATTTCTGGAACGGCCTTCACTGATTGACTACCCCGGACAGCTCTGCGGAGTCTTCTTCACCAGCGGATGCAACTTTTCCTGCGGCTTCTGCCACAACGCTCCGCTCATGGGGCATAAGCAGAAGGGTCTGCTATGGAGCCGCCTTGACGAAATCTGCCGACGGTTTAAAACCGAGTGGGTGGATGCCGTCTGCATCACCGGCGGCGAACCGACGCTGGCACCCGACCTCATCCGGCTGATCCGATTCTTCCAGGGCTTCGGGTTCAAAATCAAACTCGACTCCAACGGCGCACGACCCGACATCCTCAAAGAATGCCTGCCGCTCGTTGATTATATCGCCATGGACATCAAGTCCGGGCTCTCCGGCTATGCGGAACTCGTCGGCTTCACCCGCACCGAAAAAATTGCCGAGTCGGTCAAACTCATCATGGAGAGCGGAAAAGAATACGAATTCCGCACCACCGTCATCGAACCCTTCCACACCGATGAACAGGTTCAGGAAATTTCGAAACTTATCCGGGGCGCCAAACGCTACTGCATCCAGCCCTTCATTCCAAAAGACAACCTGCCCGACCCTCGTCTGCGCGAAACCCGCCGTACCACGCCCGCCCGGCTTCGCCAGATCGAACAGCTCATGAAGCCGTTTGTAAAAGACGTCGTTGTCCGGGGAGCGTAACTCAGACAAAATCAGCGGGACGCTTGAGACAAAAGGCGATCATCCCAGAAATCGCGGCGGCATCCATGCCGCGCCAAAAGACAACCCATTCGCCGGTGCTGTGCCGTCCGTCGGCGTGCCGGTCATACCACTGGTTAACCGGATTCCCTTTCCGTGACCGCCAGAAAAAGGCCGGATGGTTTTTACAGACCTCGTCCCACAATTCCTGCGCCAGACCTTCACCGCGGGCTTCCGGGCCGACGGCGAATTTGGAGAGATAAAGTCCTTCCGGATGGTTTTCGAGCAAAGCGGCTCCTCGGTAGTTTTCCTCAAAATAGGCCAGAGTAACGTTTGCCAGCACGCCCCGTTTCGGCTTCCGCTTGAAACTTTCTTCAAGCAGAACCATCAGTCTTTTTGAATTGGCCTTGCCGGAGCAGATGGTTGAACCGCGCCGGAAAACCGTCCCTGCCCCTTTGACGGTGAAGATTTCTTTAAGCAGATTGATCGGCGAAGTGACGGAGATATGGGTGCCGGGCCGCGCTTCGAGCAAAGCGGCGGCGGTATCAGCCAGAGCCCGCTCTTCGACAGAAAGTTGTTCAGAAAGCTTTTGGACATAAACATATTCCGTGCTGAAACCGCCAGCGGCACGGATAAAGTGAACCCGCTTTCCAAGCTTCGGAACCTTCTGGAGCAGGCTTTCCATCGGCTGGAAGTCTGCTTCGACAAAAACTGGAACGCTGACTTTCCGCCGTCCAAGTTTCGGGAAAACTGTCCGTTCAAAAAGCGGGTTGTCTTTGAGCCGTGCCCATTGTTTTTCGGCATCCGCTCCGCATAAAACCACAGCGGGCTTCAGTCCGAGCTGAAGCAGAAATTTCAGGTCGAAGGAAAGCGCCTCGGCTCCCTGCTCCAAACTTTCAAGGTCGGGAACGAGCAACGCGAAGCAGTCGGTGCCGGCGGCCTGGAATTTGTTGAGGTAAAACTCGTATTCCTCGCGCCGTCCGATGCTGTCGAGAAAAAGCCGTATGGTCTTATTGAGTAGCATGCGCAGAAAAAACCATCATTCGGCTCAAAAGTACATCAAAAACACCCGCGGGACTTGGCCGGAAAGCAAATTACGGTTAGGATGCCCGCCATCAGCAAACCCATCGGCCCGGCATGATCGTAAAAACACCAGCTATTCCGCTTTACTGGACGGATGTATCAAACACCTCGCGCATCGTCACCTGGCTGACCGCGCACCACGGCAAGCTTTCCACCACCATTAAAGGCGATCAGCGAAAAAACAGCCTCTTCCGCGGACAGTACGACCTCTTTTCCACCAGCGAACTGCTTTTCTACGACCGCACCGAACGCGGCGTTCATATCGCCAAAGAGTGCTCGATGCTCCATCCTCGAACGGTTTTC
>JBIIYG010000019.1:0-30258 GCA_044346945.1 Pontiellaceae bacterium
CAGTTGTTAAGCAACTGGTTCGAATGAGTCTTCGCCGACACCGCACTCGGGGGAAACCCAATCTTCCGGTACGTTATCCAGATCGACCGACTCCCACTTCAACATGACGCAGTCACCGCGCCGCATTGCTGTGCACATGGCGGTCAAAAAAACCGGCCAAACCCGTAGTTTCCCCCGTAGTCGGGGCCGTGCGGGGTAGATATGAAAAAAGCACCTTCTGCAAGGTGCTGAATATCAATGATTTAAATGGTGGGCGTTACAGGACTCGAACCTGTGACTTCTACCGTGTGAAGGTAGCGCTCTAACCAACTGAGCTAAACGCCCTGAAAAACAAGCATATCTTTTACTTGCCGAAAAACTGTTCGTAAAGAATTTCTTTTACCTGATCGAGACCTTCGCCCAGTCCGGCGGAGATCTCAATGGGTTTCAGGCGGGTTTTGCGCCTGAAAATTTTAATGTTTTCTGCGGCGGCAGGCATATCCATCTTGTTGGCGAGTATCAATGACGGACGATCGGCCAGTTCCTTGTTATAAGCCTTCAGTTCGCGTCGCAGACTGCGGTAATCCTCAACCGGGTCGCGCCCATCTTCGGCCGCCATGTCGATGACGAACAGCAGGAAACGCGATCGCTCAATGTGGCGGAGAAAATAATGGCCGAGTCCGATTCCTTCGCTGGCCCCGTCAATCAGGCCAGGGATATCGGCGATTTTGATCTGGTTGAAGTTTTCGTAGATCAGAGTTCCGATGATTGGATTAAGAGTTGTGAATGGGTATGAGGCAACTTTCGGGTGAGCATCGGTCAGTTCCGTGAGCAGTGTGGATTTTCCGGCATTCGGATATCCGACCAGGCCGACGTCGGTCATCAGTTTGAGTTCAAGGCGGTATTCGCGTTCTTCGCCTGGGGTACCCAGAGTGCATTTGGTCGGAGCCTGATTAACTGAAGATTTAAAGTGAGGATTGCCAAGGCCTCCGCGTCCGCCTCGTGCGATGACCAGCTCCTGTCCATCTGCGGTGATTTCGCCGATAAATTCTTCGGTTTCTGGATCCATTACGACGGTTCCGCAAGGAACGGGCAGTATATTATCTTCCCCGCAGTACCCGGTGCAGTCACTGCCTTTTCCGTGTCCGCCGTTTTCGGCGTTTTGGTGCGGGTGGTGATAGAGATGGTGCAGGGAATCCATGTTTACGTCGCCGCGCAGGATTACACTGCCGCCGTGTCCTCCGTCGCCGCCGTTGGGTCCGCCGCGCGGAGCGAATTTTTCGCGCCGGAAAGAGACGATGCCGTTGCCGCCGTTTCCGGCTTTCACGAAGATCTTAACGCGGTCTTTAAAAACGATGGTTTTCACGATGATCCCTATAACAAAACAGGCGGACTTATGAAGCCCGCCGGTTGCTTCTTCCAATAGTTGGGAGAGTTAAGCTGTCTGCGCCTCGCGGATGTTAACGCGGCGACCGGCTTTGTCGAACTCGACTACACCGTGTTTGAGTGCGAAGAGGGTGAAGTCACGGCCTTGGCCGACATTCGCTCCCGCAACGAACTTGTTTCCAACCTGCCGCACCAAAATGCTACCAGCGGTGACTTCCTGTCCGGCAAAGCGTTTGACGCCGCGCCGTTTCGGCTGGCTGTCGCGACCGTTTGTTGAAGATCCTTGTCCTTTTTTATGTGCCATGACGATGCTCCTTCAAAATTAAGCGCAGATGGATTCGATTTTAATTTTTGTCAGCCCCTGCCGGTGACCGATTTTTTTACGGTATCCTTGACGGCGTTTTTTCTTAAACGCCACCACTTTGTCGCCGCGGTAGTTTTCAACCACAGTGGCGGTCACCTTGGCTCCGGTCACGACCGGCGCACCGACGGTGAGTTCACTGCCATTGGAAACGGCAAGAACCTGATTAAATTCAACGGTTTTACCGGCTTCAGCGGCGTCCAGCAGTTCAACGCTCAACACGGTATTTTTTTCCACGCGGTACTGTTTGCCGCCGGTTTCGATTACTGCATATGCTTCCATAAGAAATTCCTTTTTGGGTCAAAGACGGGAGAAAGTAGGCCAGAAGGCGTGGGCTGTCAACACCTTATAGATGATCTTTTGATGGGCGGTTGGTTTCGGCCTTCCGGGTCGCACTGTTGGTGTAGAGTATCTCGGCGCCGGTTGGCGGGGCGCTGAGTTTCAGCCCGCCCCGCGATGATGCAGGAACAGGATTGGGCGGCGTGTAAATATAGACTCTTGCCGGATTAGCCACCGGCAGGCTGAAGGTCGGAAAATCAATTCCCGGAGCCATCTCAACCGGTAAGGTATCGTAGCGTTCCGGAGACACTGTGCGGGGTGCCATCAGCTGGTAAGGCGAGTAGGTTCTGCGCAGTGAGGCCTGCGGAAAGATGGCGACGGAATAAAGCCGACTGCTCGCCGAACGTGTCGCGGAGGCTCCGGTTCGTTTGGAGCTTATGGTTAGAGCCGCTTTGGGTTTTTCCGGCTCATCGGGAGCGCTGGAGTCGTGTTTGCGCTGTTCGAGTCTAGAGAGGCGGCTGGCCGGTGACGGCTCTTTTTTGGTGCCGGTTTTAGCCTCGTCGATTATTTCTGTCTGCGCGGTCTGCTGTTCTTCACGCTTGGCTTCCGAGAGCTGGCGGAATTCGGTGTCTTCCTCGCGCTCTTGGGGTCGGGCGGTGAATCCGCGTTTGGCGAGATAGCTGGCGTCAATTTTCGACGGGTCGAGCAGGTTGAAGGTGAAGAGCACAACGCCGAGGTAAATCATCATGTTGGTGAGCATCACAAAAGCACACCCGCTCTGGAGCGGCGAAAACGGCCCCTTTTGCTGTCCGGTTTGCTGCTGTTGATTTTCCGCCATAAACTGAATGTTGATGCAATATTTGTGCCGACATTTAAAGCTGACAGGAACCCTAGCTGTTATTTCGCTAAAAGGCAAACTTAGCGTTCAATCTGATTGACGCGCAAAGGGTAACGTATTTTGAGGTCTTCGTTCAGCAGGATTTCGACCCAGTAAGTGCCTGTTTCCGGAAAAATGATATTTATGAATACTTCAACGTTGGTGGCGGCCGCTTCCGGCGAGGTCAGGTGGAATTGCACTTTTTGACCTTCAGTCAGAATAGTTTTCTGGTCTGGATGCACGATACGCGATCGTTGTGTAAATGTTCCTTCGCCACTGCACCAGCGGGTGACGACGCATATTTTGGCGAAGGTGACCGGCAGGCGCTCGGCATGGATGGCGTCGAACAATCCGATTAGCATGAACTTACCGTTACGCTCCTGCCGGACATCGTCGCAGATCAGGCTGGATTGAAGGTCGGGAATCATCATTTCTCCACGCGATCCAGTTCTTCGGTGCGGTCTTTCGCGAGATCCAGCGCCGCAAACTGCTCCTGTCCGGGCAGAACCATGTAGAAGCGGTCGCAGACATCGAGCTGTAACTCTCCTCCGGTGGTGGTGAAATCAAGGATATGCCCGCCTTGAGTTTTGTCGTCGGAAATAAAGTGCAGATGCCAGCCCGGTACATTCACGCCTTTGACAAACGCCGGACAGCGGAAGCCCAGCACGGTTCCGGAAACGCCGGCATATTCAAAAACCGCCTGCCGCTTTGCGACTTCGGCCAGCGGCGGATAGGGTTTTTCCTGCTTTGGAACGGAGCGGACTTTCATCAGAGGGAAATGCCCTTTGAGTTTTACGGCCAGAAAGAGGTTTTGATTCGGCGCGGCCTGGTCGGTGTAGATCTGGAACGTTTCTTTGGTGAACGCCTGTTCAAAATAAATCCGCGTGTCCGGCTCGAAATACACAACGCTGGCAAACGGCGTGGCGGCGTTAGTCGGCATGCGCTCAACGGTGCCGTCGGCGCGGGCCTGAAAGACCTGATGATCCAATACGATCATTTCGCCTTCCAGCGCATCGAACGTGCCGATGCCCAGATCGCCGTGTTTCAGCAGTTGATCTATTGTCATCTGTCCGTCGTAGGCTCCAGCCAGCAGTGCGTCAATGGTCGAGACCTGTGTCAGCGTGTTTTTAGGCGCGGAGACACAGCCGGTCAGCGCGATCAGAATCAGAGCAATCCATGATTTCATTTAAACACCTCCGTTAACGATTTGCTTTCAGGGGTCATGTCCGTTTTGAGCAGTGTGAGCAGTTTTTCGGCCAGCGGCCCGGGTTTTCCGTCGCCGACCGGAAGCCCTTCCCATTCAACAACCGGAGTGACATCGGTGGTGGTTCCAAAAATAAAAATTTCTTTGGCGAGTTTTGCCTGTGCCGGCGGAATGTTCCGGTATTCGGCGGCTTTGAGTGTGCCGTCGGCCACCAGCGTTTTAGCGAGATCCAGCGCACGGCGGGCGGTGGTTCCGGAAAGTACATAGTCGGGCGTCGGCATCAGCAGTTCGTTGTCCGGTGTCAGAATGCCGATGTTTTCGGTGGCGCCTTCTCCGAGGTTGCCGTTGGGATCAACCGAAATCACGAAATCGAGTCCGCGCTGATTGGCTTCGAGTTTCATCAGCACATTGGGTAGATAGTTGCAGGTTTTGATGGTCGCAAACTCCGGCGGCTTGATCGGCACTTTGCTGAGCGCAACCCGCGCCGGCTTCAATTTTCCGTTTTCGATGCGGGCGGTGTAGCGGTAGACGATCACATACAGAACCGGGCCTTTGCACAGCGCCGGATCAATGCCCATATTTTCTGTTCCTCTGGAAACCAGCACGCGGATCAGGCAGTCGCGTTTTCCGCCGGCCCGGATCGTATCGCAGATGATCCGGAGAAGCGTTGCGCGAGGGCAGGGTGTCGCCATGCCGATTCCTTCGCAGGAGAGCTCGAGCCGCGCCAGATGCGCATCCGCATTGTAAAGCTGACCGTTCAGGCATTTGAGCGATTCAAAAACGCCGTCGCCGCGCTGGGGCAGGTGGTCGTCGGCCGGGATGGTCATCAGCGCCGGATCGGTTGTGATGCCGTCCGTCAGGCCGGAGTACATTGCGTAGAGGGAGTTCGAGAGCCCGTTACGGCTTTTGCTCAGCCGGGCGAGCCATTCTGCGTTTTTGAGCGGTTGGGTGATATTCATAAAAGGGTTCCAAATGCCGGAAAAACCATACGCTAAAGTTTCCAAGCTTTGGAAGCTTATGTTACGGTCATTGTATTCAACGGCGGAGGTTGGTTCGATGACGATGAAAACAGCATTTGCACCGGCGGAGAAAGCCGCTCAGGAAGAAATCCGGCGGCAGTATCAAAAACTGGCCGAACTCCCCTTCGTCCGCGACTTTCTTGATGCGGTTCCGAATATGTCTGTGGTGCTCAATGAACAGCGGCAGATTGTCTTCGCGAACCGGGCCTTTGCGGAATTTCTCGGAATCAAGGACGGCGGTGAACTGCTGGGCAAAAGCCATTGTGAAGCCTTCAACTGCCTGTACGCCGATGTGCTCGGTCAGCGTCCCGGCGAAGCGGTCGGGTGCATCCGGTCGCGCATGACAGAGGGCGGTTGTGGCACCACGATGTTCTGCAAAACCTGCGGAGCGGTGATTTCGATTTTGAACAGCCAGAAACTGCGCACGCTGGATATTCAGGAATGCCGGATGATTTGCGGCGAGGAGGGGCCGGATGAAAAGGCGCTCGACCTGCGCGTCTGGTCGCGGCCGATTGATGTGCAAGGTGAGTTTTTCACGGTTTTTTCGGTTGTGGACATCAGTAATGAGAAGCGGCGCAAGGTGCTGGAACGGATTTTCTTTCACGATGTACTGAATACCGCCGGCGGGGTGAAAGGTCTGGCCGACCTGCTGGTCGAGACGGGCCTTTCCGAGGCGGAGATCAAAGATATTTCCAGCATGATTTCGGAATCGGCGGATCAGCTGATTGAGGAAATCAGCGCCCAGCGGATGCTTTCGGCGGCGGAAACCGGCGACTTGAAGGTTTCGACGCAGGAGCTTCATTCACTCGAACTGCTCTACCGGATTATCCGGCAGTTTCATTCCCACAGCACAGCTCGCGGCAAACTGCTGGTCGTGGATGAAAAGGCGGAACATTTCGAGTTCGTCTCTGATCCGGTGCTGTTGCGACGTGTTCTGATTAATCTGGTTAAAAACGCGCTGGAGGCGGTTTCTGAAGGTGAAGTGGTTACCATGGGCTCCTTCGTGGACGGCGATTCAGTCTGCTTCACGGTTCACGATGCGGCGGTGATGCCGCCGGAGGTTCAGATGCAGGTGTTTTCACGGTCCTTTTCGACGAAAGGAAGCGGGCGCGGGTTAGGTACCTACAGCATCAAGCTGATCAGTGAAAAATATCTGAAAGGGTACGCCTCGTTTGTTTCTAATGAAAAAGAGGGGACTCGTTTTACTGTCCGTTATCCCCGGATTGTGGAATCTGAAGGCGCAGATGCGGAAACCTTGCGGATGAATCAAGATGGCCATTGAGATCATTTGCACACATTGCGGCCGGGAAGCGTTTTTGAAGCGGGAGCCGATCTATGAGGGACTCCGGAAAACCGGCGAGGAGCTAACCTGTTCGGCCTGTGGCGGACGGTTCGACTCCGAAGACGCAGTTCCGTTTAAAGCCGCTACCTCCGGTCCGGTCATTTTTACGGACGCGGACCGCTCCCGAAAAGTGGAAGTTTTTGCCGAGGGCGAGAACAAGAAAATCTGCCGTTACTGCGCCGATTATGTGGTGAATCCGTTCATGCAGTTCTGCTCGCGCCACAAAAAAGAGGTGCAGGCCACCGACAGTTGCCGACAGTTCAACCCGGCCGGGGATAAGCCGGCGAACCCGCTGTCCGGATTTTAGGACAGACGACTGGAACACAACCTGCTTTCTCATGAGTGAGAAGCGGAGGTTGTGTCGTGAAAACGAAATCACTGTTTACCATCCTTGCGATCCTGATTTCTATTCTGGCCATCTGGTCGGGCGTTCTGGCTGTATGTTTTGAGAAAAACAGGGGCGGTGAGAGCTGTCTTATTCTCAAGATTGATAAAAAAGCCAAAGGATCCGTCGTCGCCCAGCATACTTTTGCGAGCATTTCTGCGGTTATCTCCGATCTGTCCGGATCCGCCTTTGCCGCCGCAGGCGGGGTGAAACTCGTTGAAAAATGCCGCGAACAGCCCGTTTTATGCGGGGGGCTTTTTATATTTTTCGGAGTTTCCGCCTGCGCAATCGGCTTTATTGTTCACCTGATCCGCACCGATTCGCGATTCTGACTACGATTTCCGGCGCAACATGCTTGCGGTGATGGCCTCAAGCAGAGACCCGTCAGGCAAACTCCGGGCGGCCAGCCGGGCGGCATCTGTCAATTCGATCGCTTTTGCACGCGCCGCTTCGACTCCATAAACCGCCTGCCAGGTCATTTTCCCTTTGGCCTTGTCTGACCCGATGTCTTTTCCAAGTTCCTCGACGGTCGCGCTCTCGTCGAGCAGGTCGTCAATGATCTGAAAAGCGAGGCCGGTATTTTCGCCGTAAGCCGCCAGCCTTTCCAACGTTCGGGAATCCGCTCCGGCGCAGAGTCCGCCCATCACGCAGGCGGCGCGGATCAGCGCGGCGGTCTTGTTGCGGTGAATATATTCGACCCGTTCCGCCTCGGGCTGTTTGCCTTCCGCCTCAATGTCTTCCGCCTGCCCGCCGATCACTCCTCGACTGCCCGCCGCGCGGGCCAGCTCCAGCGCGAGAGCGCCTCCAATATTTGGAATTCCCGCCAGCACCTCGAATGCGAACGTCAGCAGGGCATCACCGGCTAAAATCGCGGTCGCCTCATCAAATTGAATATGGCAGGTCGGGCGTCCGCGCCGCAGTGAATCATCATCCATTGCGGGCAGATCGTCGTGGATCAGCGTATAAGTGTGCAGAAGCTCAACCGCGCAGGCGGCGCGTAAAGCCTGCTCGGCAGTTCCTCCGCAGGCTTCGCAGGCGGCGATGCAGAGCACGGGGCGGAGCCGCTTTCCGCCGGCGAAAACCGTATACCGCATGGCCGCATGCAGTTTCGCCGGACGGCTGTTTTCCGGCGGGAGCAGGGCGTCGAGTCCGGCGTTTAAGGTCTCGGCTGTCTTTTTCAGGTAACCCGGCAGGTCGTTCATCCCGCGCATGATAGCTCAAAGCCTTTGTTAGTAAAGCAATAGCAGGATGGAATGGTTTGACAGCCGCAGAGGGCAATTCTACTATCCGGTCTCATTTTGCAGACGGGAACTGTTAACCACCAAAACGGGGAAGCTTCGCTATGAAAGACAGAAAAGAGTTTTACAACCTGCTCGCTGAAATTGACGGAAAACCTTTTGCTGAATACGAACGGCTGGTTGGAGACTTTGATTTCGCCCGCTACGTGATCAAATGCGCCAAAATTGACACCGCCCGTGACGCCGAAAACCCCGTTTTCAACATCCGTATCCCGCAGTCCATCGCCGAACTGCCCGGCCACCTTTACGACTCCCCCGTCCGCCGCACCGCGCTGGAAGATTACCTCACCCGCAACCTGTGCGCCGCCGCCGACCGGATCGCCCGGTTCAATGAAAGCGGCTGGGCCCGCCGCAATATCCTGATTTCCGAGCCGGGACAGAAAATTCTTCCCCGCACCTCTGTGCTGGTGACCAAAGAATACATTGATGCCCGCGTCCGGATCGCAATGCCCTACAAAGTATTTGTGAGCGGCGAACGCCTCGTGGACGGCGAAATGGCCCGCCGGGTTTTCTTCGAAGACCTTCCGGAAGTCATCAGCGCCAGCGTGTTCTGCTGTAATCTCGACATCGCCGCCGCCGAAGAATTCGTCAACGGCATGGAAGATGCCGACCGGATCCGCCAGACGCTGGCCACCCTTGGGCTGGTCGGTTTTGTCGGCGAAGGCTCCATGCTGGCCCGCGAACAGAATACCGACCTTCCGGACTACAACAACTTCGCCCCGTTTGAAGTGGACGGCGAAGCCCGCATTGAAATCGAAGTTCCAAACGCCGGAAAAGTCGGCGGCCTCGGTATTCCCGCCGGTTTGACGGTTGTGCTCGGCAACGCCGCCAACGGACGCAAGGACTTCATGGCGGCGCTTGCCGCCGGTGTTTATAACCATATTCCCGGCGACGGACGCGAAACCGTCGTAACGGTCTCCGATGCGGTGCAGATCGCCGTGGATCGCGGCCGCAGTGTTCAGGAAGTCAACATCACGCCGTTCCTGTCGGAATCCGAAAACGGAAACCCCGCTTCCTACAGCACCCGTTCCGCCGACTCCTTTATTTCGCAGGCCGCCGCCGCCATTGAGGCGCTCGAAGTCGGCGCCCGCGCACTGATCGTGGACGAAAACAGCTCCGCGTCCGAATTCCTGACCACCGACGCCCGCGTCGCCGGACTGCTTGGTGCCACGCCGCGTGTTTCGCTCGCCCAGCGTGCCCGCCAGATGGCCAATGAACTCGGTATTTCTCTGGTCATTGGCGGCGAAAACCTCGTCGCGGAATTCATTCCGGTCGCCGATACTGTTCTGAAGGTCGAAGATTTTCAGGTGACGAACATTACCGAACAGGCGAAGGCGCTCAATCTGGCCGTTCCGCCGGAAGCTCCGGCGGTCAATATGGGCCCGATGCTCGGACGTTCCCGCTGGATCATGCCGAGCAGTATTGATGCCGCCGTCGGCAGTAAGGATCAAGTCATCGAAGCGCTCGATCTGAACGCCATTCAGTTCGGACGCTCCGTCATTGAACTCGACAGCGTTCCGCAGATCGCCGACGAAAGCCAGACGCTTACCATCGGTCTGCTTCTTTACTACGCCAAACTGCGCTATATGCAGGAAGGCTACCCGCTCCGCGAAATGCTCGACATGATTGACCGCGACCTCAGCAGTGAAGGCCTTGGCACCATCGCCCGCGACCTGCGCGGCGACCTCGCCCGTCCGCGCCGCTACGAACTGGCCGCCGCGCTCAACCGCCTGCCGACCTTCCGCGTCTCGCATGCGACAGAATAAGAGGTCAAATGTCCAATGTCTGAAGGTCGAAAGTCTCCGGGCTTTCGACCTTTGACTTTTTACATTTCGACCTTCGACTTTAAGACCTTTGACCTTTAGACTTTTTTCTCATGAAACTCGTTGTCCAGCGTGTGAAGGTCGCGTCCGTAAAAGTTGACGGGAAAACCGTCGGCGACATCGCCAGCGGCCTTCTCGTTTTAGTCGGCGTGTCGCACGGCGACACCGCCGCCGATGCCGCCTTTCTCGCCAAAAAAACCGTCAACCTGCGCATCTTTGACGATGCCGACGGAGTCATGAACCGATCCGTCCTCGACACCGGCGGCGCGATTCTGGCCGTCAGCCAGTTCACCCTCTACGGCGACTGCAAAAAGGGCAACCGCCCCAGCTATATCGACGCCGCGCCGCCGGACAAAGGCTTGAAGCTCTACGAAGAATATGTCAAACAGCTCCGCGAACTCGGATCGCGTGTTGAAACCGGCATCTTTCAGGCTGAAATGGAAGTCAGTCTCGTCAATGACGGCCCCGTTACACTGATTCTGGAAAGCACGGGAAGGTTGGAATGAGGGTATCATTCTTTGAAGAGGGCATTAATAAGGGTCTTAACTCCGGCAGGTGCAGAATTAGGTAATGGGTAATCGAATTGGGTAATAAATTAGGTAATGCCTCTTTCAAGAGTTTGGAATCTGCGAGAAGTGGATGAGTGAAATAGAGAAAAACACTTATGCCGAGATGCTGGCCGAAATCGACGAGGTCATCGAAACCCACGGCGGCTGGCCGGGGGCGTTTTCGACCGCCACAGATTCAGAGGTAAGAACATGAGCAAGCAGAACAACTGTCCTCTTTGCGGTAGCTTGGCCAGAGAAACGTCTGTCCCCGAGCGTAGTTATAGCTTTTATCTTTACCAATGTCCCAGTTGTGGCGAGTTTGCCATTGATGCAGATTTTGTTGATAGTCCAGACCGTCTTTCTGAGGAACAACGAATTAAAGCCTCGATTGTTGCTGCCGAGCGAAAGCTCCACGGCAGAGATCGCTTCTTCCTGCAACTACCCGACAGCGCGGAGTTTGTGGAGAGGTACGATTATGCACCAGTTTCTCTGCGTGATTTTCTCAATGAATTCCCGTCAAGTGGAGTTGATGAGTTTGATCGCATATTATTGAACCTGCAGAAAATAATTTCGAACGTGCGCGGGACGTTAAATTTGAGTTCTTCAGCTGAAATTGAACAATACAAATGGTTGCTCCACGGCTCTACCGTGCCGGAGGCATATCAAATTCTGCAAGAGATGAAGGAAATGGGCTTTGTTTCCATGGATCTGGCGGCAAATTATCGAATTGCCTATAGGGGATGGGAGAGACTACGACAACTTCAGAAAAGTACCTCTTCAGGCACTGCATTTGTTGCCATGTGGTTTGATCCTGAGACCGAACCTCTGCGTGCCGCGATCAAAGAGGCAGTAAGAGCCTCTGGATACAACCCGCAAGAGATTACTGTAGATGAAGCGCATCATAATGACTACATCATGGATAAGGTCACCAACATGATCAATGATGCTCGCTTTGTGCTCGCTGACTTTACCTGCGTTCCGGAGGAAGCTGGTGGTAAAGGAGTTCGCGGCGGAGTTTATTTTGAAGCCGGATTTGCCCGAGGCCGGGGAAAGCAGGTCATTCACACCTGTCGGGATGATGATGAAGCCAAAAGCCGTCTTCACTTTGATGTTGGTCAGATCAATACCATTTTCTGGAAACGGGATAAAACTGGGCGGTTGAGAACCGGGCAGCATGACTTGATTGAATTTCTAAAAGAACGAATTATTGCAACCGTGGGGCACGGTCCTGTCAATAATCAGCAGAAAATAACATGAGCGACCATCTCCACATCTTTGTCGATGAAGCCGGGGATCCGACGTTGTTCGGCACAAAGCGCGGTAGCGGGGTGATTGCCGGGAACGAGGGTTCATCATCGGGGTTCCAATGTTCGGAAAATTCTTTGCGTCTTAGCGGTCAAAAATCCAGTATCGGGAAAATCAGGAATAAGGAAGCAGATTTATGAAAACACAGAAAACAACGGTCGGAACGATTAACGAGGAAGTTCTGGCGTTTACGGCGGGTCGTGACGTTGAGCTCGACATGAACCTGATCGCCGCCGACTGCATCGGTACGGCCGCGCATGTGACGATGCTTTCGAAGATGAAGGTGAAGCCCACGATTATAACCGAAGCCGAGCGCAAGAAGGTGATCAAGGAGCTGAAGGCGATTATGGCTTTGGCCGAAGCCGGCAAATTCAAAATTCGTCTCGCCGATCAGGATGTCCATCTGGCGGTTGAGCGGACGCTGACCGAAAAGCTGGGCGATCTCGGCAAGAAGGTTCATACCTGCCGCAGTCGCAACGATCAGGTTGCCGTCGATCTGCGGCTCTACGCCCGCGAAGAGATTCTCGGAACGCTCGACGAAGCCGCCGGACTGATTTCCGCATTGCTGGCTTTCGCGAAGAAAAACGAAAAAGTCCCGATGGTCGGCAGAACCCATATGCAGCCGGGGATGCCGTCGTCGGTCGGCCTTTGGGCCGCCGCGCACGCCGAGAGTCTGCTCGACGACTGCGCACTGCTGGTCAATGCCTACGAACTGAACGACCAGTGTCCGCTCGGTTCCGCCGCCAGCTACGGCGTGCCGCTGGCGATCAATCGCGAGCTGACCGCCGACCTGCTCGGCTTCAGCCGTCCAACGCACACGGTGCTTTATGCCAATAACGGGCGCGGCAAGCTGGAGTCCATCGTCCTCGGCGCGATGAGTCAGGTGATGCTTTCGCTGTCGCGGCTGGCTCAGGATTTGATGCTGTTTACCATGCCGGAGTTCGGCTACTTCACGCTCCCGGACGAGCTGACGACCGGAAGCAGTATTATGCCGCAGAAGAAAAATCCGGATGTCATCGAGCTGGTGCGGGCCCGCGCCACGCGGGTTAAAGCCTGCGAACTGGCGGTGTACGACTTGATCAAGGGTTCGGCGGGCGGCTACAACCGCGATCTGCAGGATGCCAAGGAGCCGTTTATGGAAGGCATTTCCATGACTCGCGCCTGTTTGCGGGTATTGTCGCCGTTTATCCAGGCGATCCGAGTGAATAAAGACAAACTGCTGGCCGGGTTCACGCCGGATGTTTTCGCCACCGATCGCGCTTTGGAGCTGGTCGGTCAGGGAATGCCGTTCCGCGATGCTTATCATTACGTCAAGGAAAACCTCGGCGAGCTGGCGGGCATGGATCCGGTTAAAGCGATCCTGCAGAAGACGCACCTCGGTGCGCCGCTTGGCATTGACTGGGAACTGCTCAAAGACCGTGCCTCTGCTGTTGTTGAAACTGTCCGCGAAGAGCGCCGCGTGATTGACACCGCCATTAAAATACTATTTAAATAAATGTTCCGGGTGTCGGATTTGGCCTGAACCAAGCGGAAAGTGAAAGCGAAGACGGAAGAGTATGAAGAAATTGTTTGCTGGAATGGTGTTTGTGACGGTGGTCTCAACGGGGTTCGCGCAGAAAGCAGCGGACGTGACGGAGAAAAAAGCGGGATGGGATTTTGATGCCGGAGCGGATCTCCGCGCCCGGTATGAGTATAAGGACGACTGGATGAAGAAGGGCGAGACCACCATCGATTCCTCGTATGAGGATTACTACCGGATGCGCACCCGTGTGTGGGGTAAAGCGACCTACGGTGATGATTTGGGCGCGTATCTCCGTTTAGGAAACGAGTTTCGCGGCTACCGCAATGCTCTTGATAACGACAAGAACAAGTTTCCGGACGAACTGTTTATCGACAATCTGTACCTGGATTTCAAAAATCTTGGCGACCGGACGGACCTGCGGATCGGACGGCAGGACATCAAAGAGGGCGCTGGACGTCTTATCAGTGACGGCACGCCCGGTGACGGATCGCGCTCGACGTATTTCAACGCGATCCTTGCAAAGGTCAAGATGCTGAAGAAGAGCGATGTTGACCTGATGGCCACGTGGAATCCCTATCGTGATGACTCCACAATCGGCAATCCGCACGATATCTACGACCTGAATAAGATCAGGAGTGGCGATCCATATTCCAAAATGGATGAGAAGGGGCTGATGGCCTATTCCCATTACAACGAAATAAAAGATTTTCCCATGGAGTTTTACTGGATATGGAAACAGGAGACCCGATTCTATGACAAGAATACGCGCTATCCTGGACGGGATTTCCATACGCTGGGTATGCGCCTGATGCCGAAGTTCAGCGATAAGCTGTCCGGTGAGGTCGAAACAGCGGTGCAGGGCGGAGAGGTGGATGGCCAGACGGGTATGAAGAGCCGCGATATCTTCGCCTATATGGGCTATGCGGGGCTGACCTATTCGGAGAAAGATGTCGTTTTAAAACCCAAGCTGACGGGCGCGGTGTTGTATCTGTCGGGTGACAAGGACAGCTACTACAAAACCACTGACGGAAGCACCGATAACGGCTGGAACCCGGTTTTTAATCGCACGACGTGGTTCAGTGAAATGGGATCCGGCATGTACGACCAGTTCCGCTGGTCGAATCTGATCTACCCGCATCTTGAAACATCCGTTGAACCCCATGAGAAACATACGGTTAAGCTTCAGGCCGGCCCGATGTTTGCGGCGGAGAAGGATAACGGCGCAACAGACAATTATCGCGGGCTATTCACACAGCTTCGCTACGAATTTCCTATACTCAGCAAAGTGTTTGGCAAGCGCGGTGACTTAACCGGCGCCGTCGTCGGAGAGGCCATGACCTATGGTGACTACTATATGCACGATACCAATCTGGTGGATGAAGATGTGGGATATTTTGCGCGCTTTGAGTTAACCGCAAAATTTTAAAACGATGTCATGAAAACCGATATTTACTGGTTCTCGGGAACAGGGAATTCTTTGGCGGTCGCCAAAGAACTGGCAAAGCAGTGCGGTGATGCCGAACTGATTTCTATGACAAAGGCGCTCAGGAAGCCCCGGCCTCCCGCCGCGCGGATCGGCCTGGTGTTTCCAGTCTACTCGTTTGGCCCTCCTGCGCTGGTCTCGCGGTTTGTTGAGAAGCTCAACGCCGCGCCGGATGCGTATATTTTCGCCGTGATCACTTACGCGGGGAATCCGGGCGGAACGCTGACGGTTCTTCAGCGTCTGTTGCAGAAGCGGGGACTTGATCTGTCCGCCGGATGGGGCGTGAAAATGCCGGAGAATTATCCGCCGTTGGGCGGAGCTCCTGCGCCGGAAAAACAGCAGGCGGTTAATGTCGCGGCAGAACAGAAGATTGCGCAGATTGCGGAAGCATTGCAGAGATCGCCGCACGGACAGATCGAGCGTTCCTCCGCCGTCTGGCGGATACTCAGCAGACTGGCCTATCCGGTTTTTCGAAAACAGGTTTGCCGGGCTGACCGGTTTTTCCGGGCGGACAAAAAATGCAACGGATGCTGTATCTGCGCTCAAATCTGTCCGGTCGGCAATGTGGTGATGTTTGAGGGCCGTCCGTCCTGGATGGGGCATTGCGAGCAGTGTTTCGCCTGTTTCCACTGGTGCCCGGAGCGGGCGGTGCAGTACGGGCGTTCTTCGAAGCAGAACCGGTATCATCATCCCGCTGTGGAACTGCCGGATTTTATCCAATAACCGGAGGCCGGTTCTGCCAGCTTCCGGACGGCATTTTACCTGCCGCAGACATCCTGCCTGCCTTTTCATGGACGTTTCCAACATTTGGAAGATGTGGAACTTGCTCCGGCGGGCGGTTACAGGTACAAAAGCGCTTCATAACAGGGCAAATTATGAGCGTGCATCCGAATAGAGAAGCATTTTTGACAAAGGCGAAACAGGGTAACCTGATTCCGGTCTGGAAGGAGATTCTGGCCGATCAGGAAACGCCGGTTTCCGCTTATGAACGGGTTCGTCAGTTTCTTCGCGAAAAGGATCACGCCTCGCACACATGGATGCTCGAAAGTGTCGAAGGCGGCGAGCACATCGGTCGTTATTCTTTTATCGGCGGGAACCCTCGCGCAATCATCCGCGCACGCGGCAGGGTGACAGAGATTACCGAAGGCGATACGACTGTGAAAATCACCGACGCCTCGCCGCTTGAGGCGCTCAAGGCGTACATGAGCCGCTATCAGCCGGTGAAAGACCCTGTTCTTCCTCGTTTTATCGGCGGCGCGGTCGGATTTATCGGCTACGACATGATCTCCGTTTTTGAGCCGCGTGTGCCGGTGATCCCGAATGACATCATCGGTAACCCCGATATGGTGATGATGGTTACCAACGCGATACTGATTTTTGATCGTGTCAATCATACGATGAAGGTGGTGGCGAACGCGTATGTGGATGGAGACCCGGACGCGGCTTACGCCGCCGCTCTGGCGGAAATCGACGAGCTGTGCGAAGCCTTGCAACAGCCTGTCCGGCGGGTTCTGATTGATGCCCATCTGGATGTGGAGCAGGTTTTGCCCGAATCGAACATGACGGTTCCCGAATACCGGGCGATGATTGAGCGGGCGAAGGAATATATCCGGGCCGGCGATATTATTCAGGTGGTGCTTTCCCAGCGGTTTGAGGTCGAAAACACAGCCGATTCACTGGATGTTTACCGGGCGTTGCGTGCGATTAATCCATCACCGTATATGTTCTGCCTCGACCTCGGTGAAAGCGCGGTGGTCGGCTCATCGCCCGAAGTTCATGTGCGTTGTGAGGACCGGCAGGTCGAACTCCGTCCAATCGCCGGAACCCGTCCGCGCGGCAAAACCGAGGCCGAGGATCTGGCGCTCGAAAAAGATCTGCTGGCCGACCCGAAAGAAATCGCCGAACACGTCATGCTCGTTGATCTGGGGCGCAACGACGTTGGCCGCGTCTGTGAATTCAACAGCGTCCGTGTGCCGGAGCAAATGGTCATTGAGCGGTACAGCCACGTTATGCACATCGTTTCGGATGTCACTGGAACACTGTCGCCGGGGCATGATTCCTATGACGTGATGAAAGCGACCTTCCCGGCGGGAACCGTCAGCGGTGCGCCGAAAATCCGGGCGATGGAAATCATCGCCGAGCTGGAAAAAACCAAACGCGGGCCGTACGCCGGAGCGGTGGGCTATTTCAGTTTTGACGGAAATCTTGACTCCTGTATCACCATCCGCACGGTCGTGCTCGACAAAAACAAAGCGTATGTGCAGGCGGGGGGCGGTATCGTCGCGGATTCCGTTCCGGAAACCGAATACTGGGAAACCCGCAACAAGGCTGGCGCGGTTCTCAAGGCGCTTTCGCTGGCCAAACACTATGCCGCCGCAAGAGAGGACAGTGTCTCGCAAAGCCGCTAAGGCGCAAAGCGATGAATGAAAATGATACAGCGAAAATTGTCGTGGATACTGCGTTTCAAATCCACAAAGAGACTGGGCCTGGACTTTTAGAGAGTGTATACGAAATTCTGCTGACCGATGAACTTGGGCGGCAGGGGTTGAGTATAGAAAGGCAGAAACCGATCCCGATTGTTTTCAGAGGCAGGAGCTTTGACGAAGGTTTCCGGGCGGATTTGGTCGTGAATGGTAAAGTCATAGTAGAGTTAAAGTCAGTGGCGGCCCTGCAGGATGTTCATAAAAAGCAGTTGTTGACCTATTTAAAACTGACTGGAATGAAATTGGGGTTGTTAATCAATTTTGGTGAGGCTTTAATCAAAAATGGAATTACACGGGTGGTAAACGGCCTGTAACTTTTGGCGGCTTAGCGACTTTGCGAGAAAATTATGATCCTGATTATCGATAACTACGACTCGTTCACCTACAACCTCGTGCAGTATCTGGGCGAGCTGGGCGCGGAAATGAAAATTTTCCGCAATGACGAGATCACCGTCAAAGAGGCGGTTGCTCTGAAGCCGGAAAAGGTGATGATCAGCCCCGGGCCGTGCTCGCCGCGCGAAGCGGGTGTATCCTGTGACATCATCCGCGAATTCGGCTCGCGTGTGCCCTTGCTCGGTGTCTGCCTTGGCCATCAGGCGATCGGCGATGTGTTTGGCGGGAAAGTGGTTCGCGCCGGACGGCTGATGCACGGCAAGGTTTCGCCGATCCTTCACAGAGGCGAAAGTGTTTTTAAAGGGATTCCCAGCCCGTTTGATGCGACACGCTACCATTCTCTGCTGGTCGAGCGGGCAAGTCTTCCGTCCTGCCTGAAAATCACCGCCGAAACCGCCGAAGGTGAAATCATGGGGCTGATGCATACCGAATATCCGGTGCACGGGGTTCAGTTCCATCCCGAATCCATTCTCACCCAGCACGGCAAACAGCTCCTCCAGAACTTTCTGGATATGTAGGATTCTTCCCGCCGCACCGAACCGTTCCTGAAAAAGCCTTGACGGCGCAGGCCCTTTGCTGATTAATGCTGGGCTTTCGCGTATAATGGATTTATTGCGCCTTGCTCAGGAAACGGAGATTTACATGGTTAAGAAGAAAGCTGTTGCGGCAAAGAAAACAGTGCAGAAAAAAGCGGCTTCGGCCGCGAAGAAACCGAAAGTCAGGGAACCGGCTGTATCGAAAGAGAAAACGGCCCCGAAAAAGGTGAAAGCCGCAGAAGTTTCTGAGAAGTCCACCGCGAAAAAGCCGGTTGCGGAGTCCAAAAAGGCTCCCGTGAAAGCCGAAGTCAAAAAAGCGGCAACGGCCAAGGCATCTGATTCAAAGACTCCGTCAAAAAAAGAGCGCCTGCCGAAAATCACCATTCCGAATGAGGAGTCCCAGGAAGTTCCGGATCTCGACTCGATGGAGGCTCCGGCTCCGGAGGATGCTCCGGTTTCCGTGATGCAGCGCGAGGAGCGCAACGAGAAGATCAAGGAGCTGATCGCGCTGGCTTCCGAGCATGGATTTCTGACCCACGAGGATATCGAAGAGGCTCTGCCGGAGGATCTTGTTGTTCCGGAAGATGCTGAAAAGGTGGTTGCTCTGCTGAAGAGCATGGAAGTCGAGATCATCCACTCGAACGATGTGGAGGAATACAAAGCCCGGCTGGAGAAGGAAGAGCGCGAGAAGCAGAGCGCCCGCAGTGATGTTCTCGACGACCCGGTTCGCATGTATCTCAAACAGATGGGGCAGGTGCCGCTGTTGACCCGCGAACAGGAAGTGGAAATTTCCAAGCGTATCGAAGAGGCCGAGTTGAACACCACCAGCCTGTTTAACCGGATCGGCTGTGCGACCGAAGCCTATCTTGGCGTGATCGAAAAGATCGAAACCGGCAAACAGCGTTTTGACCGGGTGGTCAGCGATAAACACGTCGAATGCCGCGAAGATTATTTCGCCGCTTTGCCGAAAGTCCTGCAGGGAATCCATCGCAACCACGAACTGGCCAACAAGTATTTTCTGGATTCCGTTCATGCCAAGAAAGCTGACCGCGAAAAGAACCAGAAGCTGTTCGAGGGCGCTCAGGTCCGTCTTGCCGAGTATTTCAGTCAACTGCATTTCAAGCAGAAAGCCATCGAGGATATTGTTCCGCTGGTCGATCCGTACCATAAAGAGGTCGTGGATCTGCTGGCCGAAATGGATCGTCTCGAAAAGAGCCGTTCGAAGACCGCTGACGAAAAACTGCGCGAAGCCCGCAAGCGGGTGCGTGAGCTCGAAGAAAAGGTGCATATGGAGGCGGCGGCTTTTGTTGAACACCACCGCCTGCTTCGCACATGGCTCCGCAAGGGGCTTCAGGCCAAAACCGAAATGATCGAGGCCAATCTCCGTCTGGTGATCAGTATCGCCAAGAAATACACCAACCGCGGGCTTTCGTTCCTCGACCTCATTCAGGAAGGGAATATGGGTCTGATGAAAGCGGTTGAAAAATTTGAATACCGCCGCGGCTATAAATTCAGCACCTACGCCACCTGGTGGATCCGGCAGGCCATCACCCGTTCAATCGCCGACCAGGCCCGCACCATCCGT
The DNA here is from genome assembly GCA_044346945.1 of Pontiellaceae bacterium. GTDB lineage: Bacteria > Verrucomicrobiota > Kiritimatiellia > Kiritimatiellales > Tichowtungiaceae > Tichowtungia. The sequence continues at coordinate 19,809 of JBIIYG010000019.1, forward strand.
ATTCCGGTTCACATGATCGAGACGATCAATAAGTTACTGCGCGTTCAGAAAACGCTTTTGCAGGAATACGGACGTGAAGCGACCGCCGAAGAACTTGCCGACGAAATGGAACTGCCGGTTGAGCGTGTCCGCGCGATTCTTAAGATTGCGCAACAGCCGATTTCTCTGCAGGCACCGATCGGCGACAGCGACGACACCAGCTTCGGCGACTTTATCGAAGACAAGTCGGCTGAAAATCCCTCGGAAATGACGGCATTCAGTTTACTGCGTGAGAAGATCGGCGATGTTCTGGAAACGCTGACCGCCCGTGAGCAGGAAGTGCTGACGCTTCGTTTCGGTCTGGCCGACGGCTATCCCCGTACGCTGGAAGAGGTCGGTCGTCAGTTTAACGTTACCCGCGAGCGTATCCGTCAGATTGAAGCCAAGGCCTTGCGCAAGATGCGCCATCCCACCCGTATCCGGAAGCTGGAAGGCTTCCTGGAGCAGGGGCGGTAACCGGCGACCGGAGATTATTTCTTTCTCAGCAGAACGGTTCTGGTCGCCGGTGCGGTCAGAGCATCGTTCAGCTCTGCCAGTTTGTCGTATTCATCGGCGGGAATAATGGCTGAGTTCAGCCGGGCTGTTTGCAGAATAACCAGCCGGTTTCCGTTCGCGGAAACATTTACTTCCGCGAAACCGGCGCCGTCCGGAAGTTCCAACCGGAACGGACTGGGCGCCAGAACCGGCTCCCAGCCGTCGGGTAATGCGATTTCGTAGAGAAACGTGGTTTGCACCGGATCATCAATATAAAACGGATTTTCGCGCAGACTGCTTTTCAGTTTCAGGATATCGCCGAGCCCTTCGGGCAGTATGAAATAGAGCCGGTCTCCGTTGCGCGAAGCATAGGTCGGCAGGCGGGCGGCGAACTCAAGCTGTCCCGGATGTGTGAAGGAGGTTTTCAGTTCACCGTCGGCTTGAGCGGACTGGGAAATCCGGCTGAGCAGATTCTGGTGTTCCCTCCGCCGATCTTCAGGAGTGAACTGAGAGAACAGCTTGTTGAATTTTTCGAACTCGGTTCCGCTGAAAACGGCGGTTTTAACAACGTTCACATCGCCGGTTTCCGAAACCGTGAGCGTGAAACGGGTTTCTGCCGCATTGTTGAATCTGCTCCGGACGGTTTCCGGCTTTCCGTTCCGCAGATCAATGGAGGGACGCTGATTATGCGCTGTGGTGCCGGGTTCTGCGTACTGACTGCTGTCTCCCAGATAGATAGTTTCTTTTTTGTCGCCGGTGACCGCCGTGAGAACCGTGTCGAAGGAGACTCTCTGCAATGTGTTTAGAACCGGCGCAGAGGCTTTGCTGAGACGCGGCAGGCCGGAGGAAAGAACAAAGCGCGGCTTCAGGCCGGCGGCGTCGAGCATGGCGTAGAGCAGTACGGCGCGGTCGGTGCTGTTTCCATACCCCTCGGCCAGAATTCGGTCCGCCGGAGTGATCGCATCGAGAGGCATGGCGGCCAGTCCGGGCCCGGCGTTACGTACGGAACGGTCGGCGAAGTCGCGCAGAACTTTTATTTTTTCGGTTCTGGTTTTGCAGTCTTTGGTCAGAGTGCGGGTCTGGGCGGCGACGGCCTTGTTTTCTTTGGCGGCTTTCAGCAGAGTTTTTTCAACCAGCGCCGCGTAGTTTCCTGTATTTCCGCAGGAAAGCATTACCGACGGTTTGATTGTCCAGTCCGGCGGCAGGTTTTCTTCCTTACGAATCATGCCGCGGTTTTCAATGGTCCACTCATGAGTCAGCGTTCCGTTCCGGTGCGATGTGCGCCGCCGCAGATCGGAAGTTTCGATAATGTTGAGTTTCAGATTATACGGCACTTCAACGTGAACGGTTTTTTTGACCAGTGGATTATGATCCGCAAAGTATTCAGCGGCGGAAAAAAACGGGACGCCGCGATGAAGGCTGGCCACATGATATTCAATCGTACTGCCGACTTCCACACCGGGCAGGCTGGCGACCATAATTTTTTCCGCCGGATAGCGGGGCGCTCCGGCAACCCAGTCGGCATCCATCACATTGATTTCCTTTTCAGGGTCAATGTACTTCACTTTGCCGTCCGGCCCGGTGACTGTGGCGCTGATGAGCGCGACCTGCTGAAAAGCGGGGTTAAAGGGGAAGCGAAGATCCGACCGCTGTTTCTTGCCGGCATACGTCAGAACTTTCTGCTGGACGACGCGATCCTCTTTCCAGTTGTTGGCATCATAAAGCGTGTAGTTGACGGTCTCGCTGAGCGTGGCGAGGTCGGCTTCAGCGGGGAACCCGGCGCGCTCAAGAATCACTCTCTGCCGAGCGTTGCGTTCAGATGTTTTGAGGTTTTTCTTCAGTGTCAGATACTGCTCAGGGCTGAACTCCACAGTGCGGAGCATAATCTCCGCGCGGCTGATGAGCAGGCTGTTGCTGGCGGTGACGGCCCGGCTGATACGCAGTTCCGGCGTGTCGATGGTTTCATAGTCCGGAAGTGCGGCGGGACGAAGACCGCTTCCGGCGAGGTTCAGGCGGACGTTTTCCTGCACGCCGCAGGTGAAGCCGGTGTTGAGCGGATATCGGCGCCGGTCCAGGCCGATGCCTTCGCCGATCAGTTTGCCGAAAAGTCCGAAATGATTGATCAGCGTGGGAACCTGCAGAACGGATTCGGCGGTTCCCGCGGCCAGTGCGTTTTCGATTACGAAGCGCATTTCAACGGAGAGGGGAACCGCAGTATTGCGCACATCCTCCGGAGTAATACGAAGCCGGAGCAGTCTAGCGTTGCCGAAGGCCTGTTTCAGGCGGTCTTCGAAGTAGGGCTGGCGTTCTTCGGGTTTGAGTCCGGCGAGCCGCCCGCGGTAGGACGTATCGTTGATTCCGCTGAAGCTCATGGAAGCCTCGCCGCTGATCCGGTATTTGGAATCCAGCGTCGCGTTGACTTCAATGGAGAGCAGATTTTTTTCCGGCGGAACCACCGGCGAGGTTTTCAGTGTGGCGCCGTCCGGCGTGGCGATAAGATAACTGCGGTTGGAAAGATAGGCTGGCAGGATATCCCGCGTATTTTCATTGGTGGCATCCATCAGCATCCAGGTGCCGTCTTCATTACGGACGGCGGTGATGGCGTGATTAAACCATGGTTGCGGAACCTCTGGATCTTTGCGGGGGCCGACATAAATCAGAACCGGGCGGGCATCAAATCCCGCGAGGCACAACAGGGAGGCCAGCAAGGCGGCTTTGTCGCGGCAGACGCCGTACCGGTTATTGAACGTGAGTGACACGTCATGCGGTTCGTAGCCGGGGGCGTCGTCCTCGACCGTGATTCCCATGTAGCGGATATCCTGCGAGACAAACCGGAAAATCGCTTCAATCTGTTCCTGCCGATTAGTGATTCCGCCTGTCAGCTCGCGAACTTTGCTTTTCATGGCGGGGCTGGCGGTGTCGAGGCGCGGTTTGGAAAGCTCCCAGTACCACTTGGAGAGAGTTTCCCAGTCGGGAATCGTGCTGACCAGCAAGCGTTGGACAACGGTATAACGCTCCGGCATTTGCGGTTCTTCGAACATCTGCGGAACGTTGCGGGCTTCCCAGCTGTAACGGATGCGGTCGCCGGATTTTTCAGTCCGGCGGGTAACGGTTCCGGGGATCTCATTCTTGAGCTCAATGCGCACCAGCGGTTTGGAGGCGGGCGCATCAACTTCGTATTTTGCATGAATGATCGGGAAGGTTTCCTCGAGTGTGAACACGTCGCTCCAGGTTCCGGGGACAACCGTCTTGGTCTGTTCGCTGAAAACCGTGTAGCGCAGGATATCTCCGGTCTCCAGATCGGGGACGGTCAGTCTGATTTCCTTCTGGCTCGGGTCGTAGATATTGGCGCTCATCTGCCCCTGATTGATCGCCTCACTGCTTTGCGCCTTCAGATCAACAGCCGCAACTTTTCCGTCCGGCTTGATCACCTCGGCGCACAAAAACCGTGTGGTGCCGTAATCCGCGCTGTAGCCGAGAGTGATGACCGATTTATCCTGCCGGCCTTTTTCCGTCAGAATCTTGAATGCGGTGTCGCTGATATACCGGCAGGAGCCGTCGGCCTCATACCGCACCCGGGTTTGATCTTCAATCAGCACAATATCGGCATCCGGATATTGCTGAGCCGTGAAACCGGACGCTGTAAGGCTTTCCCGCGGAATGAGATCGGCTGAAAGATCCGTTTGCGCCGGAGCCCGTCCGGCTATCAGAATAAAGAGTGCGGCGAAAAGAAGTTTTTTCATAAGTTCCCGGATTTTGACAGGCCGACATGCTAACGGCAGAAGCCGCGCAATACAACCTTGTCCGGATATCAAAAACGGCGCCGAATCGAAGCTTGCTCCGGCGGCGCGGCTCCGGTAACTTCCCCCGCTTTACGAAACGCGCCGCCAGCATTCTGTTGTCTGATTGAAACGGCGGCGCAGTAACCTGAACAGAGAAAGGAAGAACCATGGGGCTCTTCGGAAGAACAAAAAGCGTACTGGTGGTTGATACAGCCGCCGTACTGAAGACCAAAGGTGTGCGCGGACGTGCCGCGCCGCGTCAGCAACTCCAGATTCTGCGCTCGCTGTCCCGTCTGGTACAGCGCGAGAGTCTTAAAGTCACCGCCGTGCTGGTTGGATCGCCGCTGGACAAAGCGCCGCACAACAAGGTGTTCGAGGGAGTGCGCGTGCGTTATGCCAAGTCAGAGGAAGTGCTGAATAAAGAACTGATCAGCGCACTGAAGCAGGCCGGTTCCGCCGGCGTGCTGGTGACAGAAGATGTCGCGCTGGAAGCCCGTGTGATCCGTTCGGGCTCAGCCACACTGCGTGTTTCCACGTTCCGCAAGATGCTGGACGACGGAAACGAGCAGAACGAAAATATGAACAACGGCGGGAATAACGGCGGGAACGGAAATCGTCCGCAACGCAATAACCGTCGTGACCGCGGCCCTCGTCCGAACCGCGGAGGCAATCCTCAGCAACAGCGTCCGGAAACGGAAGAAGCCGGGGAAAGCAGTGGCGGTGGATCGGATGCCATCAGTCAGATGATCGATCTGGTCGAATAAGCGGCCTGTCCTTGAATTCGGAACGGCTTTTCCCGGTATTCGGGGAAAGCCGTTTTCATTTATCCAGAAAGGTGATGACGGCGATGTGCGGCAGTTCGCGGTAGCAGTTGTTATAGTCCAGTCCGTAACCGACTACAAAGGCGTCGCCGACCGGAAATCCGGCATAGTCCGCCTGGATGTCCACAGCCCGGCGGGTTTTTTTATCCAGCAGAACGCAGACTTTCACCGAGCGGGCTCCGCGCTTCAAAAACAGCTCTTTCGCAAAGGCCATGGTGCGTCCGCTGTCGAGAATATCGTCCACCACCACCACATCCGCTCCGCGTAGATCCTGATCGGTGTCATGGCAGAGTCTGACCGTTCCGGTTGAGTCGGTACCGCACCCGTAGCTTGAGAGAGTGATAAAGTCGATGCGCGGGTGCAGATCATGCTTCGCACAGCCGCGGACGAGGTCCGCCAGAAAGATGAAACTGCCGCGCAGAACGCCGAGCATAACGAGGTTTTCTGCTTCACAGGTTCCGGCGATTTCCTCGATCAACTCGTCAACCCGCCGCCGGATCTGTTCCCGGGTGAACAGTACTTCATGGACATGATGCGGTCTCATAAAATCTTTCTTGTTTGTTGCACACTCTTGACTCTATGGCTAGGATGACTCCGATGGAACTCAAAATTTCCAAAGAGATACTCGCTCTGGCCGACCGATGCAGTCGCGAGTACCGCTGTCTGAAAGGTGAGCTGTGCGGCCCGGAATGTCAAGTGGCCGGCTCCCGGCGGGTTGTCTGCCATGATCCGGATCCCTGCGCCTATAAATTCCCGTTCGGAAGCAATTTTTTCTGCACCTGCCCCGTTAGACGGGAGATTCACAACACGTACGGAAAATAGGAGGGTATCATGAGAAGAATCGCGATGATGCTGGTGATGACGGCCGTTCCTCTGCTTCAAACCTCTGCGCAGGCTCCTCAACAGCCGAAGCCTCCGGTTCCCGGCGGCGGTGCGGCACAGCGGCCAAACCTTCCGGATTTGGAAAGGAAGGCCGAATTGAAGGCGGAAATGAAAGCCGAGCTGAACAGTGAACCGGCCGGCGAGCCGTCCGCGGAGCTCAATGTCAGCGAGTTTCAGCTCAAGCGGAATGATCTCAAGGGGAGGGTTGTTGAGCTGACGTTTGATAAAGTGGTCAGCCTGAAGCAGGCGGGTAAAGAGGGCTATCTGGCGATGGTCACCTATGAAAGTCCCCGCCTTCAGGAAGGTCTGACTCTGGTTGTTCCTTCGGAGGGGCTGGAGTTTTTCGAGGATCTGTCGAAGCCTGAAATCCGCCGGAAAGAATCGGTGTATGTTCAGGTCTTGAATCCATTCACCGTGAAGGCCTTGGGAACCCGCTACCGCAAAGACAAGCCCGAAGGCGAACGCTACAGCTGGTGAGCCGGGAGGGATGCGGGAATCAGGAAATTTAGATTTCTTCTCGCATCCCGCATCCCGTATCCCGTATCACATAACGCATGACTACACGTACCCGTTTCGCCCCCAGCCCGACCGGCCATGTCCATATCGGCAACATGCGCGCGGCGATTTTCAACTGGCTCTATGCCCGCCATACCGGAGGACAGTTCCTGCTCCGCGTCGAAGACACCGACCGCGAGCGCTCCACGCCGGAGGCCATCAAGACACTGCTCGAAGCCATGGACTGGCTCGGCCTTAACGTGGACGAAACTCCGCTTTATCAGTCCACCCGCATGGAAGCCCATCTCGCCGCCGCCGAAAAATTGCTGGCGACCGGTCATGCCTACAAAGAAGACAAAGGCGGAACCGGGCAGGGGGAGTGCATCATTTTCAAAATGCCCGGCACTGATATTGAATTCACCGACCTCGTCAAAGGCACGCTCAAAAAGCCCGCCGCCGACATGGCCGACTTTGTGATCGTCCGCTCCAACGGTACCCCGGTGTTCCACCTTGCCAACGTGCTCGACGACATTGAGCAGAAAATCACCCACGTCATCCGCGGCGACGATCATGTCGAAAACACCTTCCGCCATATCGCGCTCTATAAAGCGCTCGGCGCGCCGGTTCCGCAGTTCGCCCACCTGCCGATGATTATCAACGCGCAGGGCAAGCCGTACTCCAAACGTGACGGCGACGCCTTTGTCGGCGACTTCCAGAGTAAAGGCTTTTTCGGTGATGCGCTGTTCAACTATCTCGCACTGCTCGGCTGGTCGCCCGGCGACGAGCGCGAAGTGATGACCCGGCATGAAATGATCGAGGCCTTCGATCTGGTCACCGTCCGTTCCTCGCCCGCCCAGATGGATTTACGGAAACTTCTCTGGATGAACGGCGAATATATCCGCGCCATGAAGCCGGCCGACTTTGCCAAAATGGCTCGTAAAGAACTTCCGGGCATTGGAAATAACGCGGACGCGGTGTTCGAACTGCTTCAGCCGCGCACGAAACTTCCGTCCGAGATCGCTCCCGCCGCGGCTTTCTTCTTCACCGAGGATTTCGAGTACGATCAGAAGGCCGTCGAGAAAAAGCTGGCGAAACCGGAGATTTTCCAAACTCTGGAAAAAATCGCCGGTATTCTCCAAGGGCTGGAACTGTTCGACGCCGAAACTGTCAATAAAGCCCTGCACGACTTCGTCGAACAGAACGGACTGAAATTCGGCGACGTCATGCCGCCGTTGCGTATTGCCGTCTCCGGTCAGCAGTCCGGCCCCGACCTCGCTCCCGTGCTGGCGATCCTCGGTAAAGAAACCGTCCTCGCTCGCATCCGCAAAACCATTACCCGGTTTATCTGACGTTAAAATCTACCGGAGCCGCTTGGCGATGGCGTCCATGGCGAGGCGGGCGGTGGAAAAGGCGGCCTGCAAGTTATAGCCGCCGCTCGGACCGTCAATGTCGAGAATCTCACCGGCAAAGAAAAGTCCCGGTACTTTTTTCGATTCCATGGTGCGCGAGTCCACTTCGTTGAGCGCGATGCCGCCGACGGTGACCATTGCTTCTTTGAGCGGGCGGACGCGGAGCGGATTGAGCGTCCACTTTTTGCCGTTCATATCCACTTCGAAGCTGTAGTTTTTGAGGTCGCGCCGCGCGATGATCCGGCTGGCGTTGGTGACCGCCGGTCCGCCGATACCGTATTTTTCAATCTCCAGAAAGCCTTCGGTGGTGGCGACGGCTTTTCCGTCGACCATGATTTTGAGTTTCACGTTCGGAATACTGCGCATCGGGTTGGCATGAATCCACGCGGGCGGCATATCGAATCCGGCGAGGCCGGGGCGGTACGGTGTCACTTTGTGGCCGAGCACAGCGGCCATTTTCTGTCCGTCGCCGACTGAGCCGGTTTTCGGATAGCTGACACCGCCGGTCGCAAGCAGGAGTGCACGCGAGGTGAGTTCGACGCTGTCGGTTTTGACCAGCCACTCGCCGGTTTGCAGGGGAATGATTTTATGCACGGCGCTATTGAGCATAATGCCGATGTTGTATTTCGCCAGCAGGTCGGTGAAGAGGTGATGAACGTCCGAGGCTTTTTCGCTTTGCGGATAAACCCGTTTGTCTCTCTGCATTTTGGTGAGCAGTCCGTTTTTGTGGCACCACTCGCGCAGGGCCGACGGCGGGAAAGCGGTTAGTGCCGGTTCAAGAAACGGCGCAATCGGATCGCCGAAGTCGGCCAGCATTTCTTTGACGGGCAGGGCGGAGGTGATATTACAGCGGTTATTGCCGCACATCAGCAGTTTGCGTCCCGGCTTCGGACAACGCTCGAGAATGACGGTGCGGATTTTACGTTCGCCCGCCGTGACGCCAGCCATAAAGCCCGCCGCGCCCCCGCCGATAATGATCAGATCTGTGTTTGCCATAAGAGTTTTCTCGCTAAGGCGCAAAGTCGCCAAGTGGAAGATGTTTGCATTGCGCCTTCGCAGCTTTGCGAGACATTTATTTATTAGAGAGTTCGATGAGCTGTTCGAGTTTTTTAAGCGCGGCGCCGGAGTCGATCGATTCGGCGGCCAGTTGAATTCCTTCCGGCGGAGTTTTAGCTTTGCCGCCCGCCATAATCGCGAAGGCGGCATTGAGCAGAACGATGTCGCGCTTCGGCCCTTTTTCTTTACCGGCAAGAACAGCCCGGACGATTTTGGCGTTTTCCGCCGGTTCACCGCCGGTGATGTCGGCGGTGCGGGCCGGAGCGAATCCAAGTCCGGCGGGCTGGACTTCGTAGGTTTCGAGTTTGCCGCGCCGGATTTCGGTGACGAGGGTTGTGGTGGTCGTCGTGATTTCGTCGAGCCCGTCATTGCCGCGGACGACAAACAGATGGCTCGCGCCGAGCTGGGCGCAGGCGTCGGCGACGACCGGAACCAGCTCTTTGGAAAAGACACCAAGCACGCCGTTTTTAACCCCGGCCGGATTGCAGAGCGGGCCGAGGATATTGAAGAGGCTCCAGAATCCAAGTTCCTTGCGCGGCCCGATGGCGTGTTTCATCGCCGGATGCAGGGCTGGAGCAAACAGAAAAGCGATACCGATTTTTTCAAGACACTCTTCCATCTTCTGCGGGCTGTATTGAAGATTGATGCCGAGTTCGGAAAGCACATTGGCGGCACCGCATTTGCTGGAAACGCCGTAGCTTCCGTGTTTGGCGACGGTAACGCCCGCTCCGGCGGTGACAAAAGCGGCGGCGGTGGAAATGTTGAAGGTGTGCGCGCCGTCGCCGCCGGTGCCGACGATATCCACGGCGTTCGGATCGTCACAGCGGATTTTGACCATGTTTTCGCGCATGGCTTGCGCCGCTCCAGCGATGATTTCCGGCGTTTCGCCGTGCAGGCGGACAGCGGTGATAAATCCGCCGATCTGTGACGGAGTCGCCTCGCCTTTCATGATGTCCATAATGGCCAGGTACGCCTCGTCGCGGGCGATCGTTTTGCCTTCTACCAAGGCCCGGATTGCTTGCTGAATCATCTTTTTGCTCCGTGGAATTGCTGAGTGATTGACACCCTACTGGAGCAGGCCTAGTCTGTCGAAATTATTTTGGGTTCCGAATCAGGAGAAAGCAGTTTCATATGTCTATTTCACCCTTTGCCTGCACCAGTCCCGACGACGAAAAGGCGATGCTCGCCTCCATCGGCGCGAAGAGTTTTGACGATCTTTTCGCCCACATTCCGCCGGAGTTTCAGTCGGATGATTTTAATCTGCCCGAAGGTCTTTCCGAAATGGAGATGATGCAACAGGTTCGTGCGGTCGCCCGGAAAAACTCGTCCGATCTGACCAACTTCTGCGGTGCCGGTTTTTACGATCATTTCATTCCCGCCGCCGTCAACTCGCTGACGTCGCGCGGCGAGTTTTTCACCGCCTACACCCCGTATCAGCCGGAAGCGGCGCAGGGAACCCTTCAGGCGATGTTTGAATACCAGACCGCCATCA
>JBIIYG010000051.1:0-2805 GCA_044346945.1 Pontiellaceae bacterium
ACGGAATACAGGCATGTGGTTAGAATACTATTCAGATTGATTGCATATGAGATGAATTGATCAATCCGTGGGACGGCTTTGCCATCCGTGGGATCACGTTGTTGTTTTACTCCTGCCTGATTCCCGTCTTGTTGGCACAAGGATTAGAGCGAAATCAAAAAACGCATATCCGAGAAGATCCGTTTTTTGTGGCAATAAATTCACAGGTTCCTATCCATCCTGTATCCTGTCATTATGAACAATTTTAAACTTAATGGCTTAGTGGTTCCCGTGCCGACTCCGTTTACGGAGAGCGGGGCGATCGATTTCGGGGCGTTTCTGGCGCATCTCGACTGGCTGGCGGAGTGCGGCGTGCGCAATCTGCTGGTGAACGGTACGACCGGCGAGTTTTTCTCGCTGAGTCCGTGTGAACAGCTTGAACTGCTTCAGACCACCCGCGAAAACTGGGACGGCGTGGTGATTGCCCATACAGGCAGTCCGGTGCTTTCCCAATGTCTGGAAAGTGCACATACCGCCGAAGAGATCGGCGCGGATTTTCTGGCATCACTGCCGCCGTTTTATTTTGCCGGTGCGCCAGCTGACGGAATTGTCCGCTGGTTTAATGAGTTGGCGGAGTCCACCGCGCTTCCGCTGATTCTCTACAACTTTCCGAAGCATACCGGCAATCCGCTGACGCCGGAAATTCTTTCGCAGATTCCGCACTGGGGTATGAAGGATTCGTCCGCTGATTTTTCGCTGGCTTCAGCGACGCCGCGCTACTTTGTTGGCGGCGACCAGAAAATTTCTGCCGCGTACGCTGCCGGGGCAAGGGGATTTGTCAGCGCATCGGCCAATATGGATCCCATGCCGTATCTGCGGATCGAACAAGAACAGACGCCGGAAAATCAGGCGGCGGTGGATGCCGCCAACGCGCGGACAAACGGGCCGTTCGCCATCGCCCGCATCAAGCAGGCGCTTTCGGAAATCATTCCCGGCTATCCGTCCGCCGTTCGACCTCCTCTAAGTACGGAAATTTTTCACCACCCGCTTCGCTAGAGGAGAGTTCGGAGCAAGACAGAGAACTTCCTGACTTTCTGCTCTGAATCCCTCTGACTTCCTCCAGCGAAGCGGGTGGTAGAAAATCTTTTTTCAGATTACAATCCACACCTATCATCCTGATTCCGTAAGACTCGTGGTAAAAATATGAAAAAGAAGATTTTATTTCTCCAGCTTCCGTTACTGGATAACGACACCTCGACACCGAATGAAAATTTTCCGTTCGCGGCGCTCTGGCTGTCGCATGCCTTATCACAGCATCCCGAAGGCGAATATTGGGAAGTAGTTCCGGCTCCGGCGAAATGGGACGAGCTGGATAATGCGCAGTTGCTCGAAGAGATTCTGGCGAGCGGTGTCGGAGCGGTGGCGTTTACGCTTTGTCTCTGGAACGTTGAACGCAGTCTGCGGATTGCCCGCCGGCTGAAAGAAGTTCGTCCGGACATTTTCCTGATGGCGGGCGGGCCGGAGATTTCGGAGGATCATCCATTTTTGCTGGAGGAACCGGTTTTTAACGCGCTGGTAACCGGCGAGGGAGAGGCTGTTTTCCCAGAGATTCTGAAAGGAATCCGCACCGGCAAGCTACCGGCGTACGACAACGTGCTGGTTTCGCATTCCGAAGGTTGGAAGCGCGGAAGCAAACCGCCGCCGCAGATCGATCTGGCGTCGGTGCAGGTTCCGGTGGCGTCGCTGATGGAATGCATCAAAGTGCGTCCGTCGGTTTATATCGAAACGTCGCGCGGATGTCCGCTGACCTGCACGTACTGTCGTTATCACCATTTGCAGAAAGGGGTTCGCGCACTTCCGGCGGAAGCGGCGGCTCAGCGAGTTCAGCAGCTGCGCGATGCCGGTGCGCGGGAAATCCGTTTTGTTGATCCGACCTTTAATGCCCGCGCTGACTTTGTCCAATTATTGGAACGGCTGACGGAAATCAATGCGGACCGCAAACTGGGCTTTTTTGCCGAGCTGCGCGCCGATACGCTGACGCCGGGGCAGGCGGCGTTGATGGCGAAGGGCAACTTTCTGGACGTGGAGATCGGCGTGCAAAGTACCGATCCGAAAGTGCTGCGTGCTATCCGCCGTCCAGCGAATATTACACAGGTTGAGCGCGGCATCCGGTTGCTGATCGGCGCGGGTATTCATGTGACGCTCGACCTGATGTACGGACTGCCGGAACAGACACTGGATGAGGTATTACGCAGTATTGAATGGGCGCGCGGGCTGGGTCCGAATATTTCCATCCAGTGTATGCAGACGCTTTTGCTGCCGGGGACCGATTTGCGCGAACAGGCGGAGCAGTACGCAATGAAGGCGATGCCGCTTCCGCCATACGGCGTGGTTTCGACTTCAACGATACCGGAAGACGATATGCGCCGGATCGAGGCGCTGTTGCATGACAGCGAGGATCTTCCAGCTGATCCGGTGACGGCTTGCTTCACCGGATACCGGCTGAACGGTTTGTTTAAAGAAAAGGCCGGTCTGAACCGCCGCGCGGTGACGTTTCGCGGAAGTGACTTAAACGCGCGCTGCAAAGAAATCTGCCGGACGATTGAGCAGGCCGTTGCGGATGAACCGGATATGCTCTGGCAGTTTGTCCTTTGTCCGGAATGTGAAGAGCCTCTCAAATTGCTGGAAGCGATGATCAAGACGATTAAAAAACAGCCTTTGCATCTGCTGGATCGCTACGCCTCGGCGGAACTGTTTGGACAGATTGCTTCGCGGCGTATTTTTGTCCGGCTGGGGAAAGGGCGGCAGTATGACGCGGCCTGGTGT
>JBIIYG010000020.1:0-29827 GCA_044346945.1 Pontiellaceae bacterium
CCAACGAGAAACAACGAACTGCAAACGTATTCATATGGTACAATAAAATCCGGCTGTGTCATCCTTTTAATTCGATATTTTACGATGCGGCAATCATGGGTTGCTCTATTTCAGGCACAATAGCTTGACCGGAAGACCTGCAATTCGACATCTTCCCATTTAGTACAAACACGCTCAAAAAACGCTATTTCTAAACAAAAAAGAAAACTCCCAATGGCACCTCCACCAAAAAAAAGAAAAAGCAACAGCGACAGGGTCTCAATCGGTGACATTGCCCGCTATTGCAACGTTGGGATATCGACCGTTTCCCGTGTGTTAAATGACAGGCTGGACGAATTTCCTGTTTCTGAAGCCATGGTTACGAGGGTCAGAAACGCCGCGCAACAACTCGGTTACCGCCCGAACCGTCTGGCACGCGCTGTACGAAGTCAGAGAACCAACCTCATCGGCCTTTCATTTATTCACATTGACCATCAAAAACGGCACGACGATCAGGTTGCCTATGAGAACCAAGTCTTAGGCGAGCTGGCCAATATCATTCTGTCTCACCCGGGCTTCGAAGACTATAATCTGGTTCTCCATGACAGAAACGAAGAGCAGACGTCTCTTTTGCGCGAGCGAGATTTTGAAACCGACCTGCTCGACGGCATGATCTATCTTACCCCGTCTGAAAAACACATGGAATTCCTCGACATTGCCTCGCCTGCGTTTCCTATCGTTCTTCTCGGGCACACGCCTGGCGCAGAAAAAAAAGTCCCATGCGTCGACATTAATAACCGCAATGCGGCACGAATGGCCGTTAAACATCTGATTCAAGAGGGCCGAAAAAAAGTTCTCTTTCTGATCCCAGAGAAACTGCAACACCTGTGCTGTATTCAAGAACGTCTGCTCGGGTACAAAGACGAACTTGCTGAAAACAAAATACTTTTATCCGAAGAATTCATTCGCACCGTACGCTGTCTGCCGGAAACAATTCCCGGATTTTTGAAGGAACTGCGTTGCCTGGATGAAATTGATGCCATCTTCTGCCCGCAGGATGAACTCGCAGCACTCTGCCTCCGTTCTCTTCAGGAAATGGGGAAGCGGATTCCAGAAGATATCGCCATCATCGGATTCGACGACACATCGATTGCGGGGCATACCTCGCCGCCGCTTTCTTCCGTACGCCTCCCCATTGAGGAACAGGTACACGCTGCAACCGACCTAATGCTTAAAATTTTGAAAAAAGAGATCCCCTATGAACCGGGATTCTTAGAGATCAAAACCGAATTAATCATTCGCGAATCAACCGTAAAACATCAGGTTTAAAGTCAGACTATGAACAAAACATCCAAACAGTTTCTCACCAATATGATCAATGCCATCAGCCCGTCCGGCTACGAAAACTGCGCCGCAGCGGTCTGGAAGGAATATGCCAAAACCTTTGCCGACCGGGTGGAAACGGACGTGCACGGCAACTCCCACGCCGTTGTGAACAAAGGCGGCAAGGTGAAAGTGATGCTGGCCGGCCACTACGATGAAATCGGGTTCCTGATCTCGCATATCGACGATAAAGGGTTCCTCTGGATTTCACCGGTTGGCGGATGGGATTCGCAGATTGCACAGGGTCAGCGCGTACATATTATCGGCAATAACGGCAAAAAAATCAGCGGGGTAATCGGAAAAATCGCCATCCATCTGCAGGAGGCCGAACAGCGCAAGAAGGTGTCCGAAATTAAAGATCTCTGGGTCGATATCGGGGTGAAAACCAAAGCCGAGGCCGAAAAACTGGTCAGCATCGGCGACCCGCTGGTCATTCAATACGGCTTTGAGGAACTGGAAAATAACCGTGCGGTCGGACGCGCTTTCGACGACCGCGCCGGAGCTTTTGCCATTCTGGAGACAGCCCGTCTGCTGACAAAGATGACGACACAATGTGAAGTGCATGCCGTGGCGACCGTTCAGGAAGAAATCGGCCTGCGCGGTGCGCGCACCGCAGCCTTCGGCATCGAACCGGCCGTCGGCATCGCCGTGGACGTTACATTTGCCACAGATCATCCAAACCTTGGAAGTGTGGTTAATCAGGAAGGCAGAGTGGAGATCGGCGGCGGCCCCGTCGTTGCCCGCGGACCGAACATCAACCCGAAACTGTTCGAGCTGATTATTAAGACCGCCAAGGAAGAAAAGATTCCGGTACAGATTGTCGCCGAAGCCCGCGGAACCGGAACGGATGCCAACGCCATCCAGCTCAACCGCGCCGGGGTCGCCACGGCGCTGATCAGCATCCCTCTCCGCTATATGCACAGCCCGTGCGAACTACTGAGTCTCGACGATCTGGAGGCTGTTTCCAAACTGCTGGCCGCCGTCGTTAAGAAAATCACGCCGAAAACCAGCTTCATCCCGTTCTAAAATGAGCACGCCGGAAAGTTTACGTATCCTTCCTGAGCAATGGCTGAATCCGATCAACTTCGCCGCCTGCTTTGAACATCCGGAACGCCGCTTCGAAATTGATCTGGGATGCGGCAAAGGCCGCTTTCTGCTGGCGCGGGCAGGAAAATTTCCGGAAACCAATTTCCTAGGAATCGACCGCCAGCTTGGGCGGATCGAACGCATCGATCGCAAGGGACTGCGAGCGGGGCTCACGAATCTGCGCGTCCTGCGGCTGGACGGCTATTACACCGTCACCTATCTGGTTCCGGCGCAAAGCGTGGACACCTATTACATCTTCTATCCGGATCCGTGGCCGAAGGGAAAACATCATCACAACCGCATCTTCAACGAACCGTTCATGGATGCCATCGCCCGTACGCTCAAGCCGGGCGGACAGCTCCACGCCTCGACCGACCACCTGCCCTACTTCAAAGAAATCTACAAGCTGATCAAAGCCGACAAACGGTTTGAGGAAACCGAACCCTTTGTGCCCGCCGAAGATGAAGTGTCCGACTTCGAACTGATGTTCGCTCACAAACAGCCGGGCCGCTGTTCGTTTATCCGCAAATAGCGGAGAGTTCAATAATGCGGCGGGCGCTCGTGTCCGCCGATGGTGTTCGGTTCTGAAACGGCGGCCAGTTTTTCTTCGAGCTTTTTGAGCTGAAGCTTTAAGCGGATGATTTCCTGCTGTTGCTGATACATTTCCGCGCTCAGCTCTTCCAGCGTCCGGCCCTGCTCGGAAAAGAGTATCTCTAATCTGGTCAGCCGGTCATCCATAGAATCAGCCGCCGTAGGTTTCTTCGTAGTCGGCCTGCGCCGCCTGAATCACTTTCTTAGCGTGTTCCGGGCCGTAGAGCTCCACCACCTGAACATCGGCCTCGCCGCCGGCGGGACGCTTGTAGGTTTCAAAATAGTGACGGAGACGATCCAGCAGTACTTTCCGGACCTGATCAACACTGCTGACATGCGACCAGAACTGATCTTCGTTCAACACGGCGATAATCTTGTCGTCCGCCTCGCCGTGATCAACCATTTGAACACCGCCGATCACACGGGCGTGCAGAATCACCTCGCCGCGGTTAATCGGGCGCTCGGTGATCACGCAGATATCCAGCGGGTCGCCGTCGCCACGAATAGAGCATGGGGAAAGTTTTTGAACCCGCGCTCCGCAATAGGTCTTCGGAATGAAGCCGTAGAGCGTCGGTGGCATGGACGATGTCAGCTGAGGACGGTCCACCAGCAGATAGCCGGTGGTTTTATCTACCTCGTACTTCACCGAGTCGAACGGGGTCATTTCAATATAGGCATTGACCACATCGGGAGCCTGTTCGCCGATTTCGAGTCCATGCCACGGGTGCGGGCGCCAACGGTAAAATGTTTTCGGAAAGCTCATGCGAAGACCTTCATAAATCTCTTCCGTCTTGGCGAGCATTATGTGGATGATTTCCTCTGTCCAATCCTAATCCGCTTGCGCATATGTGTTTCATGTAAATGCTCAAACGTTCCGGTCATAATAAAGAAGTACCCCATTAATTCCGTGCATTCCTCCGCCACTCGTTTGGCCTCGCGGGCGAACGCCCGGTGATCAATCAAGTCAGTCCAGAACTCTCCGGAGCCGAACATCCGCGAAAAAACCAGCACAATCAGTCCGCCGGTCAGCATGATGCCGAATGAAGGTTGCCGCGTCAGATGCAAAGCAGACAGATAAAAATCCCGGCGATGCAGAAAAAAAGGAACTGAGGCCGCAACGATGAAGGCCCCGGAGAAAACCTTCCAAACATGCCGCCCCAATGTTTCATCCAGAATGTTATCCCACTCCCGCATAATCGTGGCGACCAGAAGACAGATCATTGAAAATAAAACCGCCCGACGATCCTTCGCCAAAAAAGCGGCCCGCCATAAAATCGTGATAGAGACAGCAAGAAACAAGACCTGCATCCACTCAATCAGGCCGTTTTCACCGTAAAAGCTCAGCTCGTAAGGCCAGTTCGCTCCCTGATGCATCAAAACTGTTCCACACCCCAGCAATAAAGCATAGAGCCCTATCCGCACCGCCAAACTTCTAAAAACCTTGCGTGCTACACGTTCCATTTTTAAACGACTCCGTATGAATGCGCATGAAAGTCCCAAAAGCTGTCCGATTTTTCAAGCCGCCTTTGTAAACAGCATGATTTTTAGTGCCTGTCCCATATCGGCACGGTAGGATGCGCCCATGAAAATTCTTTTTACGGGCGATATGGTCGGAAGCGCAGGCCGGCAGGTGTTCCAGCGCGTCACCGAGCGGCTCCGGGCGGAAGGCCGGATTGATCTGGTGATCGCCAACGCCGAAAACGCCGCAGGAGGACGCGGGCCGTCGCCCGAAATCGCCGAAGCTTTGTTCGCCGCCGGAGCCGCCGCGCTGACGCTTGGCGACCACGCCTGGGATGATAAAAATCTGATCCCTTTTCTCGACACCGAAACACGAATTGTCCGTCCCGCCAACTTTCCGCCAAACGCCGCCGGACGGGGCATGACCGTGATCGAAACCGACGAAGATCCGGTTTGTATTATCTCGCTGGTCGGGCGCGTTTTTCTTGATCCGGCCGACTGCCCGTTCCGCACCGCCGACCGGTTGATCGGCATGGCCAAAGCCAAAACCATCCTGATTGATTTCCATGCCGAGGCGACTTCAGAAAAGATCGCGCTGGGCCGCTACCTCGACGGGCGGGTCACCGCAGTGCTTGGAACACATACACACGTCCAGACTTCGGATGAAACCATCCTGCCGAACGGAACGGCGTATATCACCGACCTCGGCATGACCGGCCCGAAAGACTCCGTGATCGGCCGCGAAGTCGAGCCGGTGATTCAGCGTTTTCTGACCGGTATGCCGCAAAAGTTTGACGCGGCGAACGGCGATCCGGCGCTTGAAGGTGTCATTCTGGACATTGATACAAAAACCGGGAAAGCCCGCTCGATTGAACGGATCCGCGAAAGAGCCTGATGGACGAGAAACGCAAAATCTACAGCGTAACCGAGCTGAACCGCGCCGCCCGCTTCACGCTCGAAAACGGCATCGGCGAAGTCTGGGTTGAGGGGGAAATTTCCCGCCTGACACGTCATGCCAGCGGACACTGGTATTTTACGCTGAAGGATGCTGAAGCCGCTGTTTCCTGCGCCATCTTTAAACAGAATAATGCGTCGGTACTCTTCGAACCAAAAGACGGCCTAAAGATTCGCGTTCTCGGACAGGCCAGTCTTTATGAACCGCGCGGAAGCTATCAGCTCATCATCCACAAAATGGAAGAAGCCGGCAAAGGCTCACTGCAGGAGCAGTTTGAAAAGCTGAAAGCCAAGCTGGCCGCCGAAGGATTGTTTGACGCTAGCCGTAAAAAGCCTCTACCGCTTTTGCCGCAGAAAATCGGCGTGGTCACCTCCCCGACTGGCGCGGCGGTGCGCGATATCATCAACGTGCTGACGCGGCGGTTTCCGAATATCGGAATTCTGCTGGCACCTGTTACCGTGCAGGGAGACGGCGCGGCAAAAAGCATCGCGGCGGCCATTGAATATTTTAATACACGCGACGACATTGATCTGATGATCGTCGGGCGCGGCGGCGGAAGTATCGAAGACCTCTGGGCCTTCAACGAGGAAGTTGTCGCCCGGGCCATTGCCGCTTCGCGGATTCCGGTTATATCGGCGGTCGGGCACGAAATTGATTTCACCATCAGTGATTTTGTCGCCGATGTGCGTGCGCCGACACCATCCGCCGCCGCCGAACTGGCGGTGCCGGTGAAAACTGAACTCGAAACCCGCATGGCCCGGATGGCCGCGCGGCTCAGCGGATCGTTGCAGAATCAGGTTCATGTTTTGCGCGAACGGATACCCGGTTTCCGGCAAACCATGGTTCATGCGCTGACGAATAATCTCCGGCAGAGTCAGCAGAAGACGGATGAAATGAGCCGTATGCTCGCGGAGAGTTTAAAGAACGCGGTTTCGGTCCAGAAACAGCGGTTGCCGAGTCTTCAGCAAACCATGAACCATCAGCTGACAGCCGCCGTGAAGGAACGTGCGCAGAACCTACGAAGGCTTGAAGTCCAGCTCCGGGCGCTGAGTCCGCTGGCCGTGCTGGAGCGCGGCTACAGCCTGACACAGACCGAAGACGGAAATGTCGTCAGGGATACTGCGGCGCTGAAAACCGGCGATCTGCTCAGAACCCGTTTTTCCAAAGGAATTGTGCTTTCAGAAGTCAAAAAGAAGGAGTCGTGATTATGGCCGAGAAACCTGTTGATTTTGAAAAGTCTCTCGCGAGGCTCGAAACCATTGTCGAGGAAATGGAAAGCGGCGATCTTTCGCTCGAGCAGATGATCAAGCACTTCGAAGAAGGCTCGAAACTGGTGACGCTTTGTTCCGGCAAGCTGAATGAAGTGGAACAGAAAATCGAAAAGCTGGTAAAAAAAGGCGGCGGACTGACCTCAGAGCCGTTTCAGCCGGAAAATTGAACCGCTGGACGTAAGCGGCCAGACAGGTCGTTGAAATCTACAGCTCAGACTCTTCGGCGATCAGCAGATTGGCGCTGTAAAAGAGCATGATGAAGACCAGCTCCAGCGCTTCTTCGAAACAGGGAAGCGTTTTGAACTCGGCGCGCTGAAGAATACTCCAGCCGGCGACAACCTCAAACAGAACCACCAGTTCCACCGCAACCCAGGCCAACAGCCAGCATATGCTGGCGGCTCTTTTCGCAGAGTCCTTCGTCAGCCGCCGGTATTGATGAGAAACCAGCAAACAGACCACCAGAGCAACCGGCGCGTAGATCAGAACCCAGGAAAATCCGCGCTGTTCGAGAGCGGTGTCTTCGACAATGCCGGTCGCCTGTTCGAGCTGATAGCCCATAAATTCGTGAAGCACGAGCGCCTCATCGGCGGAAAGAAAGCAGAAGCCGAGTGCCATCAGCACCATCATGATTTTTCCAAACTTCGGAAGCGCCGGATGACGGCTGACCAGAAAAAAGGACAGCCCGGTGATGACAAACAGGATGCTTTCAAACCAGGTGCCGATGGTGCGTTCTTCCCGTATGTCGACAATCGCATTGAGATAATCCAGCAGTTTTGACATCCCTTGCGTGTAACAGGCAAAAAACGCCTGCGCGATGACGAGCAGGCAGAGGATGATCAGCGGCCAGAGGAGTAGACGAAGCAGTTCACGGATTTTCAATTTGATTTCCTTTCAGACGGTCAATCTTTGCGCCGCAGGTATCCCAGGCGAATCGAAAGAGGAAGAAGGCTGACCAAAGTTTAGACAGATCTTCAACGGAAAGGTGCATTTTGACGCTATATGGAACAATCACATCCGTCAGAAACATGATGCTGAAGAATCCGCCAGCCAGCACGATGTCCCATAGTATCCTGCGACCTCGGCTAAAGATTCTCCCGTAATAGAGCAGGAAAAAGGCTTCCAGCGTTCCCATGATGCCGAAAAACATCCAGTCCTTGAAGCCGAGCTGATCGCTCAGCCCTTCATGAATCAGAAACCGGTCATCACAGCCGAGATAAAAGAAAATGATCATCTGGGAAACGAGGAACAGCTCTTCGCGCCCGCCGGTCTCTTCCGGTTTGAGACACCGCCACGCCATCAGAAAAAGAACCGCGCCGGTCCATAGGAAAAAGACCGACAGGCTGGTGTTGATGGCAAAAAGCGGCAGATGACTGTAGTCCGGACAGGTACTGACGATATCGGTCAGAAAATAGCGCACGGCACGCGGTGACACAAAAAACTCAATCGCGGCGATCGCCAGAGTGTACACACCCAGCGTGAAGAAAACGATGCGTCGAATTTTTCCCGAGAGATTCATAACTGGTTCGGGAGGCTACAGTAAAACCGGATTGAAGCCTATAAAAAATATCTCCGCACTACTCAACGGGTCGGAGGATGATATACGTCGGCAATCCCGCGACGCCGAAATGATCCAGAATCTCTTTGGCTGGCGACTTCTGGTAATCGGTTGCGTCAAATTTGATCACCGTGTACGGCTTCAGCCTCTGCTGAACTTCGGGAACGGCAAACGTCGCGTCCATGGCATGACAGTTTTTACACCAGTCGGCCCAAAAGTCCACAAACACCGGACGGCCCCCGGCGTGCGCCTCATTCAGTAAAAGGCCGAAGCGGTCCGCCGCGACCGGCTGTTCGCCGCCGGAACTTCCGGGCCGCGCCGACAGCAGACGGAACCCTAAAAGCCCGTAATAAAAAGCCAGCAGAAGAATCAAAAGTCCAAAGCCGCGCTTAATCCATTCCATCCATGCGCCCGGCTTCGGCAGAAATGAAAACCCGGCGCCCGCGAACGGCCACGGCAAAGCCATCCCCAGCCCGAGAATAAACGGAAGGATCAGACCGGCCGGAACGCCGTTCGCGTACAAATTCCCCGCAAGCAGAAGAACCGAGAGAACCACCGGCGCGACGCAGGCCCCGGCCAGCAGTGCGGCGACTCCCCCCATAAAAAACGCCGTGACGAACCGGCTCTTAAACTGCCTGCCGCCCATTCCGGTCTGAAAACGGGAAAGGTCTATGTGTAGCAAGCCAAACATCGAAAGCGACAACAGTAAAAACACGGCGGCAATGCCAAGGTTGAACCACGGACTGGCATTCAGCGCGCCGAACCGCGCGCCGCCCAGCACCACGGCCAGCCCCAGAATTCCGTAAACCACCGTGATGCCCAGTCCGTAGGTTCCTCCCAGAAGAAATCCTTTTGCCCGCGACTTCGACTGAACACCGGCGCCGATAATCGCCAGATTCACCGGAATCATCGGAAGCACACACGGCGTCAGATTCAGCGCCAGTCCGCCCAGCAGAATCAGCAGAAGCGTCCGCCAGACTCCCCACCGTTTAAAAAACGCCACGGGATCGTCCGAAAACCTTTCATAAAAACTCTGCGAAGCCGCCTTCCCTTCCGCTTTATCCATAAACTCAGCGAAAGCCTGCGGATCCATATAGCCCGAACCGGTGTGGCCGACCGTGAATTTTCCGACGCTTTCCCGCCAGTCCGGCTCGACGGCTTGAGCACCGCCGGTCAACGCCGCCGCAAGAAGTAGAGAGAAAAGGATTAACTTTTTCATAGGTTCGCTCCAGACTCACCGCACTTATGAACTGTCGTGAGAATACCGCGCTGAGCATCCTGAAGCAAATCCGCAAGGCGGGTTTTACCGCCTACTTCGCGGGCGGCTCCGTGCGCGACCGACTGCTGGGCCGCGAAGCCAAAGATTACGACGTCGCGACC
Source organism: Pontiellaceae bacterium (assembly GCA_044346945.1). Classification (GTDB taxonomy): domain Bacteria; phylum Verrucomicrobiota; class Kiritimatiellia; order Kiritimatiellales; family Tichowtungiaceae; genus Tichowtungia. Next base: position 9,659 of record JBIIYG010000020.1, read on the forward strand.
AACGCCCGGCCCGAACAGATCGAAGCCCTTTTCCCGAAAACCGTCGCCGTCGGCAAAGCCTTCGGTGTAATCGTTGTTGTGCAGGACGGAACCGAAACCGAAGTCGCGACATTCCGCGCCGACGGCGGCTATCAGGACGGACGCCGCCCCGACACCATTGAATTCTGCGGTGCCGAAGAAGATGCCAAACGCCGCGACTTCACCGTCAACGGCATGTTCTATGATCCGATCGAAGACCGGATCATAGACTGCGTCGGCGGACAGGCTGACCTGAAAAACAAAATCATCCGCGCCATCGGCGAGCCGGAAAAACGCTTTGCGGAAGATCACCTGAGAATCCTGCGCGCCGTCCGCTTCGCGCATACGCTCGGTTTTGACATCGAACCGGAAACCCGATCCGCGATTCAAAAACACGCTCCGGACCTTGCAAAAATCAGCGTCGAACGGATCGAAAACGAATTCTCGCGCACACTCACCGAAAGCCTCCGCCCCGGCGACGCCCTGCGCGAGCTGGTCGAACTTGGATTAATGCAGATCATCATGCCGGAAATTCTTCCGATGATCGGACAGGAACAGCCGCCGGAATTCCATCCCGAAGGCGACGTGTTCACCCACACCTGCCTCATGCTCAACCTGATGGAAAAACCGAACCGCCCCCTCGCCTACACGGTTCTGCTTCATGATATCGGGAAACCCGCCACCGCATTTATGGGTGAAGACCGGCTCCGTTTTCACGGGCATGAGCATAAGAGCGCTGAAATGGCGGAAGATATTCTCCGGCGGCTGAAACTTCCGACCAAAGAGATTAAACAGATCGTCATCGCCATCGCCGGACACATGCGCTTCAAAGATGTACAGAAGATGAATAAATCCACTCTGCGCAAACTGATGGGCGCGGAAACATTCGAGCTGGAACTGGAACTCCACCGGCTGGATTGCGCAGGAAGCCACCGGTTGCTTGATAACCATCAATTCCTGCTGAAAAGAGCCGAGGAGATGAAGAACGAGCCGATTCTGCCGGAGCGCTGGGTGACCGGAGGAGATCTGCGCGAACTCGGAGTTCCGTCCGGCCCGCGTATGGGCGAACTGATTCAGCTCGCCTATGACACCCAGCTCGAAGGCCGGTTTGAAGACCGCTCCGCCCTGCTCGGATGGTTGAAGACAAAAATCTAAATCAGACGCCTAACGCCCGCAGAACCACCGGCGTGAACTGAGCTATGTTTTCCAAGCCTTGGAAGACATCCGGTCTTGAGGAAAAAAGCGGAACAGGATTCATCGTGTGGGAGCGGACGGTCGAATCTTCAATATTGCCGTGGTCACTGCTGACAACCAGCACTCCGTCGAACGCAAACAGCCCGCCTAAAAACCGGTCGAGCTTATCCAGAATCTGGAAAATCTTTTCCGGAACGCCGCCGTGTCCGGCGTGGTCGGTCTGAAAAAACTCAAACAGCGTAAAGTCGTGTTTCTCCGCAATACCGATCAGGTGCGCCGCCGCCTCTTCCGGAGTGATCAGCGGACCTTCATATCCCCGTTCGCGCAGTTTTTCGCGGGTCAGGTCGTGATAAACCGCGCGGCTGGCGAGCAGGTCGTCCTTGCCGCGCACACGGCCGAACGCGGCCAGCGTCGCTACGGTCGTCACGGAGGCGCGGCGGGCGGGAATCTGCGCGATGTCGTCCAGCCAGTAGGCGTTGGCGAACGTGCAGGTTTTTCCGGCGGCCAGCAGTCTGGAGAAGATGTTGTTCTCCTGTACCAGCTCTTTCAGACGCGGCGGCGGAAATCCTTCGATGTGGCGCCCCATTAAATCCGGCGCGTTCAGGCCGGTCAGCAGTGCCGCCTGTCCGGTCGCGCTCTGCGGCAGACCGGGCACGCCGAGCGCGGCATCCAGCGGAACGGCCTGCGCCAGAATTTTTCCGAGATTCGGAAACCTTTCCCGATCCGCCAGCGGGTTAATGGCCGGATCGCCGGAGCCCATCCCCAGCCCGTCCACAAAAACAAATAGTATTTTCAAACCGCTGTTCATGGCCTACATTCCCGTGAAACGTCAGGAGTTTACCATGAAATTTATTACGCTGGCAGAAAAACGATGCAGTATCCGTTCCTATAAAGCCAAACCGGTTTCCGATGCGCACCTCCATGAAGTTCTCGAAGCCGGACGCCTCGCCCCGACCGCCTGTAATCTTCAGCCGTTTCAGTTTGTGGTTGTGCGCGAAAAGAAAAATCTCGCCGCGCTGGCCGCTGGCTATCCGGCTCCGTGGTTTGCCGAAGCTCCGGTCGTGATCGCCATCTGCACACAGGTTTCCAAAGCCTGGAAGCGTAAGTATGACGGGCGGCAGATGGTTGATGTGGATGCCGCGATTGCCGCCGACCACATGACGCTGGCCGCCGCCGAACTGGGACTCGGCACCTGCTGGGTTGGAGCGTTCGATCCAAAAGTCATCCGCAAAGCGCTTGGTGTTCCGCGCACGGTCGAGCCGCTGGTTCTGCTGACGCTGGGTCATCCGAATGAAAAAGGCCGCCCGAAAACCCGTCAGCCGCTTGAAAAACTGGTGCGGTACGAAAAATGGAAATAGCCATGCTTCTGCGGATCGCTCTTCTGATTCTCGCCCTGTACGCCTGCGCCGTGCTTTGGATGTGGATCCGGCAGGAGCACTATCTATTCCGTCCGAAACATTATGAAGTCCTGCCGGAATTCGAACGGTTCCGCTGGGACCGGACCCTTAACGGCATCCGGCATCAGGGCTGGTTCCTCGACAAAGGCAAAGAACGGACCGTCATCTATCACGGCGGCAACGCCGAAGATCTGGCCGGACACTGCGAAACCTTCTGGAACGGGCTCGATGCCAACGCCCTGCTGGTCAACTACCGGGGCTACGGCCAAAGCGAAGGCAAACCCGGCGAAACAGAAATGGTGGCGGACTGCATCGCCATCTACGACCTCTTCCTTGCGGAGAAAAAAATTCCGCCGGCCAACACAATCCTCATGGGCCGCAGTCTTGGTTCTGGAGTCGCCATTCAGGTCGCCGCCGCCCGTCCGCAGTCAGCGGGTCTTATTCTGGTCACGCCCTACGAAAGCATCGCCGCGATTGCGAAATTTCAATATCCGTGGCTACCAATCGAAAAAATGCTCCGCCATCCGTTCCGCGCCATAGACTTCGCCCCGCGAATCAAAATGCCCGCGCTGGTGCTCCTCTCAGAATTCGACGAAGTGATTCCGATAGAAAGCGGCCAGAAACTCGGCGAAGCACTCGGCGGTCGGAAAGAAATCATCACCCTGCCGATGGGCCACATGGATATGCAGGAACACCCCGGCTACTTCGCGGCCATCAACTCGTTCGTTAATCAATAAGTCCTATTCCAATGAGAGCGCCCGCTGAGGACAGCGGGCCTACAGAAAAGGCTCAATATTTTATAACTGTAGGCCGGGTGTCCCACCCGGCGGAGGTTTTGGAAGAGGACGCGCCAGCGCGATAACCATTCCGGCGAGAATCAGCGCACCGCCGATGAGCATCGGAACCGTGAGCGCTTCGCCAAGTAAAAGCCATGCGATCAGCGCGGCCAGAAACGGTTTAAGAAAAAAGGCCATCGAGCCGGCACCGGCTTCAACATGGCTGATGCCGTAGATGAATAGAAAATACGCCAGCGCCGTTCCGATGACCGACAGATAAGCGACGCCCAGCCAGTCGGCGAGCCCGTACGTTGCCAGTGGCACACCTTCAACACCCAGCGCCAGCGGCAGAATGCAAAACCCGCCAACCAATCCGGCGAATGCGGTGACCGGCAGTGCGCCGTACCGCGGAGTCACTTTTTTAAACAGAACCGTGTACAGCGCGAAAATGACGATAGCGGTCAGCATCAGCAGAAGACCCGTCGCCGAAACCCCGTCGGCCCGGTCACCGGCCAGCACATAAATTCCGGTCAGGCAGACCGCCACAGAGGCCAGCTTGCGGGCCGTGATTTTTTCGGGAAGCACCAGCGGCGCAAACAGCACGACGAAAACCGGATTACAGCTGAACACCAGCGCGGCGATGTTCGCCGGAAGAAAGGTGATCGAGAGATGATACAAGCTCGACATCGCCGTCACGCCGAGCAGACCGAGCCCGGCCAGCACAGCGGCATCACGCGCAGTGAACGGTTTGCCGCGAATCTGCCGGAACGCCGGGATGAATAGAATCAGTCCGGCAATCACAAAACGGAGGGAGGCCAGCCAGAACGGATAACGACCAGCCACCGCGCCCCCGGCCTGCATCAGTTTGGAAACCACCTCGATCGTGCTGAAAAGCACGATACCGGACAGCAGAGCCAGCAGGCCGCGCATGGTCAGTAACCCCTGCTTTTGTACCACTTCTTGATGCCGCGAAGTTTCAAGGCGGATTTGAGTTTCACGGCCGGAGACATATGATCCACCAGCAGAACACCATTCAGATGATCCAGTTCATGCTGAATGGCGCGGGCCAGCAGTCCCTTGGCGTTCAACACCTGCGTATTGCCGTCCCGGTCGAGATAACGCAAAACAACCTCAGCGGGCCGCTCCACCGGCACGTACAGCTTCGGGAAACTCAGACAGCCTTCTTCGGCAATGGCGGTCTCTTCGGACTCGCCGATAATTTCCGGATTGATAAAAGCCTGCGGCATCTTCACGCCGGGATTATTCGGAAGCCCCTGCTCGTTTTTATCGGCAGAAACCGGCACATCGAGAACAAAAACCGCTTCCGTCTGACCAATCTGCTCCGCCGCCAGACCAATACCGTCCTGCGCGTACATAACACCCAGCATCCGGTCGGCCAGCGCGCGGACTTCCGCCGTGACCTCTTTGACGGGCTCCGACTTTTTACGCAAAACCGGGTTTCCATAAACACAAATGGGACTCGCCATTTTTCTCTCCTAAACCTGTTCCAAAGGGCGTATTTGTAGCGCATGGACATCGTTTTCTCAACGTTTAACGCCCGCTATTCCCATACCGCGCTCGCCCTGCGCTGTCTGCGGGCCAACCTCGGCGGACTGCGTGACCGCTCAATCATCGTTGAGTTCGACAACAGCCTCTCCCCTCAGGCCGCCGCCGACAAACTGCTGGCGCACGAACCGCGAATCGTCCTGTTCAGCGTTTACATCTGGAGCCTCACCGTCACCTGCGAAACCATGCTCATCCTCAAAACCGCCCGGCCCGACCTGAAAATCGTCATCGGCGGGCCGGAAGTCAGCTATGACGTTGAAGACTCCATGATCCTCCGGCTGGCCGACCACCTCGTCTGCGGCGAAGGCGAAGATGTCATCGAGAAGCTTTGCCGCGATCTGCTCAGCGGAAAAACTCCGCCGAAAATCATCAGCGCTCCACCGGCGGACCTGAAAACCGTCACTCTGCCGTACGAGGAATACACCGCCGACGACATTGCTCACCGCCGCATCTACGTTGAAACGTCGCGCGGCTGTCCGTTCCTCTGCGAATACTGCCTCTCCGCGCTTGAAGAAAATGTCCGCTTCTTCCCGCCGGAACGGATCTTTCCGGAGTTTGAAAAACTCATTGAACGCGGCGTACGGATTTTTAAATTCCTCGACCGCAGTTTCAACATCAACGCCGCGCACGCCGCCGCCGTCCTGCGCTTCTTCCTCGAAAACCGCCGAGACGGCATGATGCTCCATCTCGAATGGGAGCCGGAACACCTGCCGCCGACGCTCGAAAAACTGCTCGCCTCCGCGCCGCCGGGATTCCTCCAGCTCGAAGTCGGCGTGCAAACCTTCAACCCGGAGGTTTCGGCGCGGATTCAACGTCCGCTCGACGCGGAAAAGGTCGAAGCGCATATCCGTAAACTCGCCTCCATGCCGTCCGTACATCTGCACGCCGACCTCATCGCCGGACTTCCCGGCGAAAGCTTCGATAGCATCACGGCGGGCTTCGACCGGCTCCACGCCTGCGGGCCGGACGAAATCCAGCTCGGCATCCTCAAAAAACTGCGCGGCGCGCCGATTGCAAAACACGATGTCGAATGGCAGATGGTTTACAACACCTCTCCGCCCTACGACATTCTGCAAACCTCAACGCTCAGCGCGACGGAACTCCAGCAAATCCGCCGCTTCGCCCGCTACTGGGACATCACCGTCAACAACGGACGCTTCCCGCACAGCTCGCCGCTCATCTGGAAAAGTCAGCCATCGGTCTTCGCCGCCTTCATGGAATGGAGCGACTGGCTCTACGCGCAGACGCAAACAACCTACGGCTTCACTCCGGCACAGCTGGCGCAACGGCTCGAACAGTTTCTAACCGGACAACGCGGACTCAACGCAAAAACCGTCCGCCACGCCATCGAAGCCGACCTCGCCGCCCGCTCTGCCGGGAAAAAAGGAATGGAACGGCAAACACGGAAGAAGAATTAGCCACGAAAAGCACAAAACAGACAGGAAAATCCGTCACCCACTATTTCCGTGTTTTCGGTGTGTTCTGTGGTAAAAATACGGCTCATGAAGTCACCATGCATTATCGGAGTTGTCGGAGCATCGGGATCGGGAAAGACCTCGATCGCGAAAGAGCTGGCGGAGATGGCCGGAAACGCCAGTTTGATGTCACAGGATAACTACTACATCAGCCTGCCCGACGACGTGGATGCCAAAGATTGGAACTTTGACGATCCGGCGGTGATTGATCTCGAACACCTTGCCCGCGATCTGGAGGCTTTGAAGCGCGGCGAAACAGTCGAAGGTCCGCGCTATATTTTTTCGACGCATAAACGCGCACCGGACACAGTGACGCTGAAACCGGCTCCGCTGATTATTGTCGAAGGACTTTTTCTATTCACCAGCCAACATTTGCGCGATGTGTTCGATCTGAAGGTCTTCATTGATCTGCCGCTGAAAACCTGTCTAGAGCGCCGCGTCGCCCGCGACACCGTCGAACGGGGCCGCACCGAACAGGAAATCCGTCGCCGCTGGGCGGAACAGGTCGATCCGATGTACCGTAAACACGTCGAACCGACCCGCACCTTCGCCGACCGGCTCCTGATCCCCGCCGAGCGCGGTACTTCCGATCGCCGACAGCAACTCCGAAACATTCTGGAGTGCGGCGGCAAACAGCGTGCGACGCCGCTTTGATCCAGAGCGGCCTCGCGCCTGCGGCTTGCGTCCGCACTCCAAATCTCTTAGCTTCTTTGCATGAATGAAACGTCTTCGTACTGGCCGCACGCGCCCATGCACCGTCTGATTGAGCGCGGCACCTATATGGTCACCGCTGGAACGTATCTAAAACAGACGTTTCTGGACACCCCTGAAAAACGTTCGCTGGTTCGCGATATGCTGTTTGAACTTGCCGAAAAACACGGCTGGCGGCTTCAGGCGTGGGCGGTGCTTACCAATCACTATCACTTCGTCGCCAGCTCGCCGGAATCTCCCGACTCATTGAAAACACTGATTTCAAAGCTCCACGAATTCAGCGCCAAAAAGCTGAACCGGATGGACGGAGCGACCGGACGTAAGGTCTGGCACAATTACTGGGATTCGCATATCACTCATCAAACCTCGTTTTTCAGCCGGCTCCGCTATGTCCATCAAAATCCGGTTCATCATGGTCTGGCAGACAACGCATCCTGTTACGAATGGTGCTCCCAACACTGGCTGGAACAAAACGCTCCCCGTGCGTTTGTAAACACTCTGGCCCGGTTCAAGACCGACCGAATCGTCGTGTCTGATGAGTTTTAAGCGAGACGGCGCACTGCGCTTGCGGCGATGCCGGAAAATGTGCCATAGTGCGCGCCGTTATTTTCCCGGAAGCCTCTATGCCGAAAACCGAATATTCTAAAGACCTTTGCGCCCGACTGTTTGAGGTCGCCAGCGACCCCGCCCTGAAAATTAAACACCGCCGTACCCGCTACGAACCCGGCGACGAATTGAGCCTGCGGATTCAGGGTGTCTGCCCGCCCGTTTACGGTTCCGCCGGTCTGCTGATCAAGGAGTTTCTCGGCGGCAATTCCAGCGGACAGTTTTACCGTTGCCGGCTGACTTCACTGAGCCTGCCCGCCGCGCGCCGCATTGACGGGCTGGAGCCGGAACAGCTTTACACGGTTCGGATGATGCTTCCGCCGGACGCGTTCACGACCCGGTTGCGCGACGCGATGTTTAAGCTGGCGTTTCAGGGGCCGTTCAGCCCGCAGGTTAACTGCGGTGCCTGCCGGTCGGGACTGATTTTTCAAAAGCTGGTGCGCCGCGCGGCGAAGCTGAAGTTCGGAGCCGAAACCGCCGTCGCGGATGCCTACGCCTCGTTCTACGATCCCCGACTGAACACCTACGGCGAAATCACCGAGTGGGTCGAAGGGCGCATGTGGCGGCTGGAGCCGGACAGCCGGTTTAAAGGCCGCCGCCACTGGAAAACCGTTCCGCTGAACGAGGCCGGAAGTCCTGAGTATATCGCCAAACGCCGGTTTATGTCGGGCCTGACTGAGCTTCTCCACGAAATGGGCGCGGCGGAGCTGGCCCGCCAGTATGAGTGGTGGACTCTGCGAAGTCAGACCAACGTCATCAAGCGCACCGGCCTGCCGGATATGGACGGCCCCGGCGACGGGCTGTGCGCCGTAAACTTCCGCGCCGGGCTGGCTTTGCTTCCGTGGCTTCCGACCAGCCCGGGCGATCTGAAACTGATCTTTGACGGCATTATCAAACGCAGTACATCGATTCAGTTTGACCGGTACGAAACGGCCAAGATGCAGAATTTTATCGAAGCGCATTCCGCTCTGTTCGCCGGAATGATGCCCGCCATTGATGAATTTTTTGAGCAGAACCGCGCCTACCGCCGCTCGCTTCCCGATGTGGGCCATCACGGCTCTCTGCTGTTGAGTGACGCTGGACTCCGGAGCGATGTCCGCGCTGGACTGATCGAAGGCTATCTCGCCGCCGGGCTCATTGATCCGGCGTTCGCCGTGAAACTGCAGAACGGCGGACTCCGCTTCGCCAGCTTCTGCCTGCTGGGAGCGCTTCCGGTATTCGGAACCCGTATCCGCAAACGCTGGGGCAACGCCGCGTGGCGGGAACACCTCGCCGCGATCCAAAACAGCCAGGAGTATCGGCAGACCGCCCGCCGCGCCGACACAGCTAACCGTCTGATCGTCTGGCATCGCGCCGGTCGGGTTGACGAGAAGCACACGGATTTTCTGCTGAGCCGTCCAGCACTGTTTACGCTGGAACGTTTCACCCTGGGATTTCTTCCCGCCGCCATGCACCGCGCTGTTCTGCGCCCGGCGCTGATCGCCGGAAAACTGCAAACCGGATGTGTCTTTCTGAAGAACTTCATCGCCGACGCCCCGTTCCGCAAGCAATGGATTCGCGGCACAATCCGCAACTGGCAGTACGGCGGACTGGCGCGTAAAGTTCCGGTCTTTGGAAAACCCGGCGGACTGCTGGAGCATTGGATATTCGATCTGACTTTCAATCTGACCCGGCGGCTGGATGAAAAGACCGCGCCGATGCGGACGAAAATCCGGCAGGGAATCGCCGCAGTCTGGGGCCGCAAAAAATTTCCCGCCACCGCTCACGCCCTTCTATCCGCCGCGCAGTTTAAGAAGAACACCCGAACCGCTCCGGATCAAAAACCGTAAGGAGATCGTATGAATATGTTCTGGCTCTGCTTCGTTCCGCTATTTGTCGCGGTGGACGCGGTCGGTATTCTACCGATGTTCCTCGCGCTGACCGACGGTCTTGACCGGAAGCGTCTGCGCACCGTGATTATTCAGTCGGTGATGACCGCCGCGACCGTGGCGGTTCTGTTTATTCTCGGCGGCCCCGCTCTGCTGAGATTCCTCGGCATCACCGTTCCGGATTTTATGATCGCGGGCGGTCTGCTTCTGCTGGCGATTTCGCTGAATGATCTGCTCACCGGCGAAAAGAAACTGCGCGGCGCCGACGTTTCCAGTCTTGGCGCTGTTCCGATCGGTGTTCCGCTGATTACCGGACCGGCCGTGCTGACCACTTGCATTCTGCTGGCCAACACCCACGGCAAACTGATGACGACCGCCGCCGTTGTGATCAATATCGCGCTGGCCGGACTGATTTTCGGATTCGCCGAGCCGATCACGGCCCGGATCGGAAAAACCGGCTCGAAAACCGTTTCCAAGGTGGCCAGCATGCTTCTGGCGGCAATCGCCGTGATGCTGATGCGACGCGGCGTGTCGCAGATTATTCTGAACACGCCTTAGCGGCGGCCGCGATGTGAAGGCACAGCCAGCGTTCCGTTAAAGAACTCGATGATGTGCCCTTTCTCGATCAGCCAGCGCAACGGATTCAGAATCTCATGCGCTTCCGGCGAATCTTTCGCCGCGCCGGGACGCAGACCTTCAACCAGCTGTTCGCGCGTCGAGCCGGGATGATCCGCCAGATATTCCAGAACCAGCCGGATACGCTCGACGGCTTTTTCTGGCTTGATCGGATCGGGTTTCACCGACGTGATAAAGTTAATATTCTTTCCGGCTTTGAAGGTTTGCAGATGCAGGTGGCGGAACGCCGCGCGCAGTGCAAACGAAACCGAGATCGGAAAACGGCTTTCGCGTTCCCACGCCTCGCGAACCGTGCGGATCAGGTTGTAATCCTTGATTTTCCGCGCCAGTGCTGACGGCAGAACCGCCCGTGAAACTTCTTCGATTTCAGCGTCGGCGATCCGGGTGCGGACATACTCTTCGGCCTGTGCCAGAGTGAAGTCCTTCACTTCGCCTTCCGGAGCGTCCTTCAGCCGGTACACCGTTTTCCGGGAAGATTCTTCCTTCCATTTCGCAATCAACTCTTCGTCGCGGACGGTTTCGATCTTCTGTTTGAAACGGTCAAACGGCATGCCGGAGAACCGGGAGTTATAAACTTCCTGCAGACGGGCCTGATAGCTGTGGTGATTCGGCGGGCCGATCAGGATGTCGCCGATCTTTCCGATCATTGGAAATACACCGGCAGGCGGTTCAACCGTGATGTCTTCCTTGGTGAAAAAATCTTCGAGGTGGTCGTCGAGCAGTTGATGCACCAGCCCTTCGCGGCTGGTGGCAACCATTTTGGAGCGCTTGCCCTGATACAGCTTGAACTCTTTTGCACCGGGCAGAATCTCGATCTTGACCAGATGGCCTTTCGGGTCAGACAGGAACAGGTTGGCCAGATCCATCAGAGGATAAGCGCGTTTGCTGTGGTGAATCTGCCGAACCATCGAAGCCAGCCACTGCTGTTCGGGAAGAAATTTGATTTCCACGGGCAGTTCGACGCGCTCGGGACGCGCCGGAGCCTCGCGGCGCGGTTCCTGCGCCGGACGGTCGGGACGCGGCTCGCGGAGCGGCGGACGGCCTTTCGTATCCGAAGCGGGACGGCGGTCGCCTGCGGGACGCTCACGCGACGGACGGGATGTCCGGGCCGGGCCGTCGCGACGCTCGCCGCGCTCGCGGCGCGGGCCGTCGTGCCGGTCTCTCGAAGGACGGCGTTCGAAAGAACGGTCATCCGATGCATAGTGGTTCGCGGCCGGGGCTTTTTTCGCCCACTGGGGAACGAAATTCAGATCGAGGAGGACATCCTCGTCGGGCCGTGACACGTTTTGAGAGGCGGCAGTTTCTTCAGACATGGTAAAACCTTTGGATTTGAGCGGCCATTAGTATACGCTTTCGCGTGCTTGGAAAAGGAAAAACCGTGTCAGGAGCCTGTTAAGATGCGTACTGTACCGCCCGGAGAACTGGAAAAATACTCATCCGCTGTCACCCTGTCGGATATGGAGATTTTTGTTTTCCCCGAACTGCTCTACGCCCTTCTGCTCGCCAACATCATGAGCCCGCGCATCTGGGCGTGGCGCAACGATCCCTGGTTTGAAAAAATCGACCGGATGAGCCCGCGCAAGAAGATCGACCGGCTCAAGCAGTACATCATTGATCACTACGAGTTCAACCTTGACCTCGACACCTGGGGACTGACCGACCAGCAGACCGAGCTGAGAAGATTCGCTTCGTTCATGGACGAGAAAACCATCAGCGCCAGCAACGCGCTGTTTGGCTATCAAGGTGACAAGCACTACTTCGACCTCGATATACGCCGCCACTTCGGCCTCGAAAAATACGATTCCACGGCCATCCCCTACTGGAAAACCGAGACCGTCGAGGCGATGGACGCGTTTATCCGGCGGCCCGGCTACCGGACCGGCGCGGGCGAATGCGTTTCTCTCTCCACTCTGTATGCCGCCGCACTTTTTATCGTCTGCGGCATTCCGCTCGAAGATATTTTCCTGATGGCCACGCCGCTCCATTCGCAGAATTTTGTGGCGGTCGGCGACGGCGTACTGACCAATAACCGGCGCATCGTCACCAAAAACATGTGGTTCAACGGAACGGAGCTGACCGACAAGGCCCAGCGCGCTCTGCGCCATGAGCAGATCACCATCGTGATGAACAACACCGGCTATGTGCACTGTGTTTATCCGGAAATCACTATGGACTCCGCTGACTACGACCGCTTCCGGAAGGGCATCGGCGACTATCTGTCCACGGACATCACGTTTGAAATACTCGCCAACTTCCTGCGGCAAAATTCGCGCTTCCAGAAATGCTTTCAGATCTGCCACGAGTTTCACGGAAAGAAACGATGGATCGCCGCCGAACGCGCCTACGCCTACGAACACAGCGCGCCCTATAAGGTCGGCGACAGCACCCGCGCCAAACTGCTGGACGAAATTGACAGCGACGAGTTCTACTGCGATTCGCTTCCGGGCCGCATCTGCCTGCCGAAGCTGGAAGAGTTTTTCAAAAACAATCCGATTCAGCACTACGACGCCTCCAGCATGGCCGAACTCGGCACGAAGCTCCAGTGCAACAGTTCCGGCAAAAATGAAATGCTGGCCGAGCTGGCCAAATTCGTACACCTCGAACCCGAATTCCCGGACACTGCTGGGAAGATTTCCAAACCTTGGAAAAAACTGGAAATCGCCCCCGGCATGAGCCGCGAAGAAATCATCGCCTACGTTGAATCCGTGCGGGCGGAGAACCGCTCCGCCGACCTTGCCTTCTACGCCTTGCGTGACCTGAGCCGTACCGACTGGGCGCCGTTCCTCAAAGCCGCACTTGAACGCAATCCGGTTTGTATTGAAGCAACCAAAGCGCTGAGCGACGACGAACTGTTCAAAGTTCTAGAACAAATGGACTCCGCATCGATTTACGAAGGTGCGCGCCTCGCCCAGCCGGACGAAGTCTGGAACTACAAAACCGGCGACGGCCTCGAAAAAGCCATCCTGCTCGCCAACATTTGGAAGAAGCGTCACCCGGAAGAAACCATCGAACTCACCGTCCAACCGGATCGTGCTGAACTGAATCTGGGCGGACGTGCCGTCAGTTTCGCTTCGACCAAAGGGCTCAGCGTTCATCTCTCGTTGTAGGCCATGTGCCCTCACATGGCGCGTTCCGCCCGCTGAGGACAGCGGGCCTACAGCTCAGACCCGTCATACTGGCTGACGGTTTGTAACGCACAGTGTGACAAAATATGAAGAAGCAGAAGCAAACAGCTGATCCAGTCGCCGTTGACGTCGAGGCCGACTTTCTTTTCCTTCTATATCCACAACTATTGCTTCGACCCTGTAGGCCGGGTGCCCTCACCCGGCGGAAACAACGCCCGCTAAAAACCGCGGGCCTTCAATAGAAACAGACATCGCGAGTTAATACCCAATCGATGCCCGTTTCCGGATCACCAGCTATAGGTATATCCGCTATCGGTCTTACGCTTGCGAACACCCAGTGCAATCAGTCCTTCTTTTTCAACTAGGGCACAAATCGTACTCGCTATTCCGGGAGATTTTTTATCCACATCCAGCTTCCACTTCAACGCTTCCTCACCGCACAGGTACAGCCGGTCTGACGAGCCGCCCTGACTGCCATACGATCGCGGATCGCGAACATAAATATATGGATTCCCATCGGAAGGCCCGCCGACAACGGTCAGCGTCGTAAACCGCAGCTCGATCACCTTGCCGACATACTGGTTGCGGTTGATCGCCAACTCATCAAAGTTGACAGTTCCCTCGTATGGCGCAGAGCCTGCCTGTTCGATTTTTTTCTGAAGCTCCTCAGCAGGTACAGAGCGCAAATCCGTCGAAGTACGAACGGTGGTCCTGACAGTCTGACCGAAAAGATCGCGCCGTTTGGCCGCGAATTCATCGCCTTGTTCCGCCGCCTTAGTGAACCATGTCTGAGCCTTGGCGGGATCCGCCGCGACATTACAGCCGTAGAAATACGCCATTCCGAGAAATGTTTGAGCCTGAACATCCCCAGCCTCGGCGCGTTGCTGAATGAGTTCCAATGTGGTTTCGGCGGAAACTGTCCATAAACATAATCCGAAAACGACCAGCACCGATGATAATTTCATGAGGGCCCTTTCTGTAAACAGCTCTTTAACTAGCCTGATAAGAGACAGATTTCAACAAGTTCCTTAATTCTTCTTTGATCGGCGCGGACTGGCGGAAGACCTGCTCGGCTTTATGAAATTCCAGCAGGCCGACGTTGCGGATGTCGGGTTTGAGATAAATGCCCGGCGGATTGGATTTGAGGCGGTCGCGGATCATGGCCGCCTCCATGATTTCAAATCCGCCGATGACAGTATCGAAAAACGCCGGACGGTGTTTTTCGTCGGCGTTCCGGATTCCGCCGACATCCACCGCGATGACCAGATCGCACTCTTCCTGCAACAGATCGTAAGGAAGCGGATTCACGACCCCGCCATCGAGCAGGAGGTTGCCGCCGCGCTCGACCGGCGTGAATACGCCGGGGATGGCGATACTGGCGCGAACCGCGGAAAGCAGATCGCCGGTTTTAAAAACGACTTCCGACGCATCGCCGTAGTCGGCGGCCGTGACGTAGAGCGGAATCCGCAGTTCTTCAAAGGTGGTGCATTTTATAAAGTCGGAAAGGAAGCGGATGATTTTTTCGCCTTTGAACAGTCCACTGCGGTCGAACGACGGATCGAGCAAAGCCGCCCAGCGTCGCAGGTCGCGCCGGTCGAGAATTCCGTGCCGCTTTTCCGGTCGCGGGGTCTGCCACTGATGAACCAGATCATGAATTTCTTTTCCGGAGAGACCGGAGGCGTAAAGCGATCCCATCACCGCACCGATACTGGTTCCGGCGATCCGGTGCGGACGGATACCGAGTTCATCCAGTGTTTCGAACACCTGAATATGCGCCAGCCCGCGTGCGCCGCCGCCGCCGAGCGCCAGCCCGATCGTCCGGATTTTCGGTTTTCTACGAAAGAGTTTCATGGTCGGGATAACGGTATTCTTTGCCTTCGTAATTTGTAAGGACAATCTCGTTTCCTTCGCGGCGGACCGGCGTGTTCGGAAGCAGAGTGATTTTTCCGCCGCCGCCGGGCGCGTCGATGGCGAAGTGCGGCATGGCGAGTCCCGAGATACGTCCTTGCAGTTCGCGAATGATTTGCAACCCCTTCTCCACCGGCGTGCGAAAACCAGAGGAACCGAGCACCGGATCGCACTGGAAAAGGTAGTATGGCTTCACGCGCCGTTCGAGCAGTCCGTAAAAAAGTTCCGCCAGCGTATCGGTGTCGTCGTTGATGCCTTTGAGCAGAACCGTCTGGCTGACCATCGGAACGCCCGCTCCGGCCAGCGTGTCGCAGGCGGATGCCGTTTCCGGTGTCAGTTCCGCCGGATGAATAAAGTGAAGCTGAAGCCAGACGCGGTGTTCGGCCAGAATTTCGGCCAGCTCCGGCGTGATGCGCGACGGCAGTACGGCAGGCACTTTGGAGCCGATCCGAATGGTGCGGATGTGTTTAATCGTCCGAACCTTGGAAAGCAGGTCGCTGAGTTCGCCGTCCGGAAGCGTCAGCGGGTCGCCGCCGGAAATCAGCACATCGCGGATTTCGGTGTGCGCTTCCAAATACTGGAAAACTGCGTCCGGAAGTTTCCAATCTTTGGAACCGACAAGGCGGCTACGGGTGCAGTAGCGGCAATAGACGGCGCAGTCGAGCGTGGCGAAAAGCAGAACTTTATCGGGATAAGTATGAACCAGTCCGGGCACCGGGCTGTGTGCTTCTTCGCCAAGCGGATCGGCCAGTTCGCCAGGCGCGGGCAGGCAGGCATCCACCGCTTCGACCGTGCGCCGAAGCGGATGTTCCGGCCCGAGGGAATCAAGCAGTCGCCGGTAATGCGGCGTGATCTTACATTTTTGGAAACGGTGCGACATATTGGGCACGATAATTCATTTGCAGGTCTGCTTCTATTCAAATTATGATTCCAATGCTTCTCATTGGAGACTTTTTTATGAAGTGCCCTAAAAAAACTCAGGTTACCGCCGACATGATCGAAGAGCGGACCCTGTTCCATCTGCGCTACAGCCGTGGCAAAGATATGCGCAGTGCAACCGATTTTGATAAGTTCTGGAGCTTCGCCCACGTCGTGCGCGACCTGGCGGTGGACGGCTTCACCACGACCCAGCGGACCTATCTCGATCAGGACGTGAAGCGGGTCTATTACCTCTCGATGGAGTTTCTGATCGGCAAACTGCTCGAGCAGAATGTGCTCGCCTTCGGAATGATGGAGAGCGCCCGCGAAGCGCTGAAGCGGCTGGATATTGATCTGCAGAAAATCATTGATCTGGATATTGAGGCGGGACTCGGCAACGGCGGTTTGGGCCGGCTGGCGGCCTGCTTTCTCGACTCGATGGCGTCGCTGGAACTGCCCGCCTACGGCTACGGCCTGCGCTATGAGCACGGAATTTTCCGGCAGGAGTTTGAAGACGGCTGGCAGAAAGAGCGTCCCGACAACTGGCTGGAGCTGGGCTATCCGTGGGAAATGATCCGCCCGGAATATGCCGTGCCGGTTTTTGTCTATGGCCGTATCGAGAATATTTCGAGCACTCACCGCGGACGGCATCCGGTCTGGACCGACTGGCAGATGTTTAAAGCGGTTCCGTACGACATTCCAGTGATCGGCTATGACAACAACACCGTGAATATGTTCCGGCTCTGGAGCGCCCGGGCGGACGAAGGCTTCCGTCTCGACGTATTCAATCAGGGCGATTACATCCGCGCGGTCGAGGAAAAGAACTGGGCCGAAAACGTCACCAAGGTGCTCTATCCGTCCGACAGCACACACGCCGGAAAAGAACTGCGACTGGTTCAGGAGTATTTCCTGTGCAGTTGCTCCATCCGCGACATCATCCGCCGCTACCAGAAGAACCACAGCAACTTCAATGACTTCGCCAGTAAAACCGCCATTCAGATGAACGACACCCACCCCGCGCTGGCCGTCGCCGAGCTGATGCGGATTCTGTGCGACGAACAGCACGTTCCGTGGGATAAGGCGTGGGAAATGACGGTTAAGACGTGCGCCTACACCAACCACACCCTTCTGCCGGAAGCGCTCGAGAAATGGCCGGTTGAACTGCTGGAGCGCGTCCTGCCCCGCCACCTTCAGATCATCTACGAAATCAACCACCGATTCCTCCAACGCGTCGAAATGGATCACCCCGGCAACGGAGAAATGATTCAAAAGGTCTCGATGATTGAAGAAAACGGCACCCGTCAGGTGCGCATGGCGAATCTGGCCGTCGTCGGCAGTCATAAAGTCAACGGCGTGGCGGGACTGCACTCCCTGCTCCTGCGCGAACGGGTCATGCCGGAGTTTAATCAGATTTATCCGGACAAATTCATCAACATCACCAACGGGATCACCCACCGCCGCTGGCTGTTGAAGTGTAATCCGGAGCTCTCGGCGCTGATCACCGATAAGATCGGTTCCGGCTGGATCAAAAATCTGGATGAGCTGAAAAAGCTGGAGCCGTTCGCGGCCAACAAGGCCTTTCAGGGCGAGTTCATGGCCATCAAACGGCGGAATAAAGCGGCGCTGGCGCAGTATATCGAGAAAACTCTGCACGTGCCGATTCATCCCGACTCGCTTTTCGACGTGCAGGTTAAACGTCTGCATATGTACAAGCGGCAGATGCTCAGCGCCATGCACCTGATCGCGCTTTATCAGCGCATCAAGGCCGACCCGAAAATCGACATCGTGCCGCGCACCTTCATTTTCGCCGCCAAAGCCGCCCCCGCCTACCATCTGGCCAAGCGGGTCATCAAGCTCATCAACTCCATCGGAGCGGCCGTCAACCACGATCCAGTTGTCGCGGGCCGGTTGAAGTGCGTCTTTCTGCCGGACTACAACGTTTCGCTGGCGGAAAAAATCATCCCGGCGGCAGACTTGTCCGAGCAGATTTCAACCGCCGGTAAAGAAGCCTCCGGCACCGGCAATATGAAGCTGTCGCTTAACGGAGCGCTAACTGTCGGAACATGGGACGGAGCCAATATCGAAATCGCCCAGAACGTCGGGGAGGAAAACATCTTCATCTTCGGCCACCGCGAAGAGGAATTGGCAAAGCTTTCCCGCGACGGTTACAACCCCTGGAACTTTTACGACAATGACCCGGAACTTCAGAAAGTTCTCGAAGCCATCCGGGTCAATGCGTTTGATCCGACCCAGCCGGATCTTTACATGGAAATCTTCAACGACTTCACCCGTCACGGCGACCCGTTCTTCTACATGGCCGACTTCAGACCGTACATCGAAGTCCAGCAGAGAATCGACGCATTGTTCCGCCAGCCCGCCGCATGGGCGGAAAAAGCCATCCTCAACGTCGCCCGGATGGGCTGGTTTTCCAGCGACCGGACAATCCGCGAATACGCCGAAAAAATCTGGGACATCCAGCCGGTCTGCATCCCGCCGCCTGCGCCGATTGAAGATTAATCCCTTCGATAAATACGGATAGATTAGGCCGTATTTAAGCCGCCCGAGGCCATCTAAAGCCCGGGCGGTTTTCTTTCCCGTCACGGAACAACAATGGCTATCCGCTCCGGGGTAAAAAATAATTAAGTCGTTTAACATAAAGTTGTTATAGATAAAAATCCATCAATCCGGTTTCCAGAGATTGGAAAATTTCCGGTTTTGCCCTTTACAGATTTCAGGGGGTTCAGAGACCATCGGCGCTTTTCGATGTGCCGTCCCGGAGGATCTTCGGCGCACAGGAGGAGAAAAGCATGAACCGGAAACTTTTTGTTTTGGCTGTTCTGTTCGGTATCGCGGGTCTGCGCGTGCAGGCGGAGGGCTTTCTTTCCTCCGCGGACCGTGAAGTACTAGCGACCTGCATGGTGCTGGAGGCCGGAGGCGAAGGCCAAGACGGCATGCAGGCCGTTCTAAACGTCATTTTGAACCGGGCAGACGGGAATCTTACCCGCATGATGCCCGAAACCGTCAAGTACGGCGCCTTTTCCTGCATGTCCAGCATCTGGCGGGTTGAGGAACCGGATTACAGCCCGCTGATCCGCCGGGCGATGAACCAGCCTGCGGTCTATGAAGAGGCCCTTAAACTGGTCGCCATCATGGAGCAAGGCCTGCTGACCGACAATACGGGCGGAGCGACCCATTACCACGCCGATTACGTCACGCCCTACTGGGCCGCGAGCCTGCGGTATATCACCACAATTGGTAGTCACCTTTTCTACACCGAGCGCGCCCGCGAAGTTGCTCTGATCGAGAACCGTCCGTCATAATTTTTTGATACAAAGATTGAGACAGCAACCCTCTTCCTGTAGCCTTTTCCAGATTTTTTCGTTCATTTTTGGAGATTGCTCTATGGAAAACAATATTCTGGCGATCACGGTCGGCGCGATTCTGGTGAACAATTTCGTGCTCTCAAAAATTCTCGGCATCTGCCCTTTTCTCGGTGTCTCCAAAAAACTCGAAACCGCGCTCGGAATGTCCGGGGCCGTGATCTTCGTCATGGCGCTCTCCTCGCTGACCACCTCCGCCATCTATAAATATTTACTCGCCCGCCCTTTTTCCATCGCGGGGGTCACCGTCAACCTCGGCTTCCTGCGCATTCTGGTATTCATCGTCGTAATCGCCGCGCTGGTTCAGCTGGTTGAAATCATTCTCCAGAAATTCAGTCCGCCGCTCTACAGAGCTCTCGGAATTTTCCTGCCGCTCATCACCACCAACTGCGCGGTGCTGGGCGCGGCGGAACTGACGGTGAAAGCCGGTTACGGCGTTATCGAGTCCACGATTTTCGGCACCTGCTCCGCCGTCGGCTTCGCGCTGGCGCTGGTTCTTTTTTCCAGTCTGCGGGAACGGCTGGATCTGGCAAAAGTTCCGGCCCCGTTTCAGGGAACCGCCATCGCGCTGATCACCGCCGGTATTCTGGC
>JBIIYG010000052.1:0-2738 GCA_044346945.1 Pontiellaceae bacterium
ATATTCATCCCCTCTTTCGAATTGTCTTGGCTGTAAGAGGTTACACCTCAAGACAGGGTTGTCATCTTAGTTCAGCCTTATGCACGGTCAAGCTATATTCCAAACCGTTTTCTTCTAGTTCGACGCAATACGGTGAAAAACCAGCGAGGCGATCGTGCCGAAAAACATCAGCACGGCCAGCGTTTTATTGAACTGATAGAAGGTGTCCTGCGGGTTCACCATCACGACCGGATGCCCCGCCTCAACATGCGTCGAAGGCGAAACAACAATCCTTGAAACCGTTCCGCGCAACGCCTCTTCGCCATGCGTGGTTTTCCATGTGATATCGGTATTAACGAGCGTACAGGATTCCAAATCAGCGCGCGCTTTCATCAGCAGTTCAAGCTTTGCCTCGACATCCGGGCTCTTCGCCACCTTGGCGGCCTCGAAGGCGGATTCGGCTTCGAGAACTTTCGCACGGTACGCATCGTCGTAAAGACTGGCCAGAACGGTACGTCCTTTGATTTCGTCGCCGGGATGAACCGGAATGTCCTTCACGACACCCGAAACCTTGAATGACGCCGCGATTTCCAGCGGGTGCTTTTTCAGGATTTTCTGAGTCGGGAACCAGGCATCGCGGATTGACCAGATACAAATGAACCCGCAAAACACGGCGGCCACCAGAAAATCTTTTGTTCCCTTGATACTGTATCTGCCCTTTGCCATACCGTCTTCTCCTTCCGCCACCTCAGTAGCTTTTTGCGAAAACCACGCGACCCTTGCTGGGCCGTCCACTGACGACACAAACGCCCGGCCCGCTTTGTTCGCAGTCAAACGGAATACACCGGATCGTCACAGATAATTCATCGTTGATTTTCTGCTCCGTTTCCGGCGTCCCGTCCCAATGCGCCAGCGCAAACCCGCCGCCGTTTTCAAAAAAGGATTTAAATTCCTCCCAGCTGTTCACCTCGCGGGTATGGGCCGCACGGAATGCACAGGCGCGGTCAAAAAGTCCTTTCTGGATATCCGCAAGAACATCCGCCACCGCGGCGACAAACTCGGCGCGGCTCTGGCCGTATTTCTCTTTCGCGCCTTTATCACGCCGGGCCACATAGACCGCGTTATTCTCCATATCGCGGGGACCGATCTCGACGCGCAGAGGAATTCCCTTCTTCACCCACTGCCAGCCTTTTTCCCCGGCGTTGATATCACGTCCGTCCACCACCACATCCACCGGCCGGCCGGCATACGTCTGAGCACGAAGCATCGCGGCGGTTTCGTTGCAGTACTGCATAATCTTCTCCCGATCCGCGTCGTTCCGGATAATCGGCAGAATCACGACATGGGACGGCGCAAGGCGCGGCGGCATAATCATCCCGTCGTCATCGCCGTGCGTCATAATCATCCCGCCGATCAAACGGGTGGAAACGCCCCATGACGTGGTCCAGGCGGTTTCCAGCTTACCTTCGCGCGACTGATACTGAATTCCCGAAGCCTTGGCGAAATTCTGTCCGAGGAAATGACTCGTTCCGGCCTGAAGCGCTTTACGATCCTGCATCAGCGCTTCAATACAAAGCGTATTCACCGCGCCGGGGAAACGCTCGCCCGCCGTCTTCTCGCCGGTCAGAACAGGCATCGCCATATATTCTTCGGCGAACTGTTTATAAACGTTCAGCATTTTGACGGTTTCTTCCCACGCCTCGGCGCTGGTTTCATGCACGGTATGCCCTTCCTGCCACAGGAACTCGGCTGTGCGCAGGAAAAGACGGGTGCGCATTTCCCAGCGCACCACATTGGCCCACTGGTTAATCAGGATCGGCAGATCGCGGTAGCTTTGCACCCACTTGGCATAGGTCGCGCCGATAATCGTTTCCGAAGTCGGACGAACCACCAGCGGCTCTTCGAGCTCACCCGCAGGAATCAACTTGCCGTTCGGCCCGGCTTCGAGGCGGTGATGAGTCACCACGGCGCATTCTTTAGCAAATCCCTCCACATGCTCCGCCTCTTTCTCCAAATAGCTCAACGGAATGAACAGCGGGAAATACGCATTCACATGGCCGGTCGCCTTGAACAGGCCGTCCAGTCCGGTGCGGATATTCTCCCACAGCGCATAGCCCCACGGCTTAATCACCATACAGCCGCGCACATCGCTGTTCTCGGCCAGCTCGGCGGCGCGCACGACCTGCTGATACCATTCCGGATAATTCTCTTCCCGCGTCGGGGAAATCGCTGTCTTCACCTGCTTACTCATCAATCTGTCCCTTCTCAAATTTTTCTTTTAACTCCGCAATCCGCTTCATAATCAATTCGCCGATCAGCGCATAGGCCTCACGCCCCGAACCGAGAGAACGGATCTCCTCCTGCGTAATCAGCTGGCCGAAAACAACGGTGATCGGCTTGCGCTTCAAGCCGCCGCTGTGCTTTGACCACGCCTCATACGAACCGTGAACATACACCGGCACCACCGGCGCGTTACCCTTGGCCACCAGAAAACCAATCCCTGGCTTCGGCGGCTGCAGATTACCGTCGGGCGAACGTGTTCCCTCCGGGAAAAGCGCCACCGACGCCCCGTCGCGCAACAGCTGAATCGCCGTTTTCATCGCGGTCACATCGCCTTTATTGCGATCCAGCGGAATCACGCCGACCCGGCGCAGAAACGCCCCCATCAGCGGATTGCGGAACAGCGTGTCACGCGCCATAAAGTGAGTCATCCGCATCCGGCGACTGCTTGCGCCGACGGCGGGCGGATCGAGGTAGCT
>JBIIYG010000067.1:0-2732 GCA_044346945.1 Pontiellaceae bacterium
GAGTAGTGGCGGCGCGTGCGGGTGGTTTTGTCGTTTTTTGGATTCATGGTCGGGTAGGTTGCCCGGCCATAGCTTACCTCAGCGTGTCAACTCGGACATTCCGTCGGGAGCGGGACAGGGGTGACAGACGGGTAAAGAATGTAAAGACAAGATTTTAACAGCGTTTAATTGCACTATGTAAGACGTCGAGCAAGTGTTTTTTGAGTGACTTTTTCGTCAAAAATACATTCCCAGAAAGACGCTACCTTACCGGAATACCTATGCGATAGAAGGTCGAGTGCGCAGGTGCTTCAGGGTCATCGAAAGTGACCTGGGCATTCTCTCCTGCCGTAACCGTCTGGATCTGCGTCCATGATCCGTCCAGCATCGTCGTGGAGCGCTGAATCGCGTAAGTGCGACCGGGAATGCCCCGGAAAGTAAGCCTGACACCCCCACCGGGCAAGACCGCCACGCGGGGCGCGTTTTGTGGGTTGGCAAACAGAGGATCTTCGAAGATGCAGGCGCGCAAGCTGAGCGTGAATCCTGTGGTCGTGATCGCAATATCAGTTCTGATGTCCGCCGAGGCGAAAGTGAATACCGGTGTGCCCGACAAGCCGACCTCATCGGCAGCGATCACTCCGTTCAAGGCCGACGCGCCGCTAGCGCTGGCGTCCGCGTCGCCATCGTAGGTCTTGTTCTCGCCAGAAAGCCCCGTGACGGTCAACTCATGTGCCGTGATGTTCGCGCTCAAACTAGGGCTGGGTGAGCGTGTAGTTTGCGGCATGCAATCCGATGAGCGTGTAACCTGTGGTCGTGATGGCGATGCCCGTTCCGGCATTCGCTGAATCGAAGGTAAAGACCGGCGTGCCAGACAATGCGACATCATCCGAGCCAACCACGCCACTCAAAGAAGCCGTGCCGATCGCAGTAGCTGCGGTGTTACCATCGTAAACTTTGCTGACACCGGTGAGGCCGCTGATTGTCAGCTCTTTCGCTGTGATGTTCGCGCTCAGGCTGGGCTGAGTGAGCGAATAGTTCCCGGCATTCAATCCTATGAGCGTGTAACCTTTGGTCGTGATGGCGATGCCCGTTCCGGCATTCGCTGAATCGAAGGTAAAGTCAGGTGTGCCTGACAATGCGACATCATCAGCACCAACGACTCCACTCAAAGAAGCCGTGCCGATCGCAGTAGCTGCGGTGTTACCATCGTAAATTTTGTTATCACCGATGAGGCCGCTAATCGTCAGCTCTTTCGCTGTGATGTTCGCGCTCAAACTTGGCTGAGTGAGCGTGTAGTTTCCTGCATTCAATCCGCTGAGCGTGTAACCTGTTGTCGTGATGGCGATGCCCGTCCCGGCATTCGCTGAATCGAAGGTAAAGTCAGGTGTGCCTGACAATGCGACATCATCAGCACCAACGACACCACTCAAAGAAGCTGTGCCGCTTGCCGCCGCATTCTTGTTACCATCGTAAAATTTATTGATCCCGGTCAAGCCGATCACGGTCAGCGACTTTGCCGCAACTGTGCCCGAGGAAATGGATAGGATTTGCTGGGTCGCCCCGGCGCTGTTCAAGGTGATGTTGCCGCTGTAGCTTCCGGCGGGAGTGCTGGCGGCGAGACGCACGGAGATCGTGGTCGGCGCGATCGTGCCTGCGGCTCCCACAGCAATCGATGCCGCATAGGAAAGCCCATCCGCAGAAACCTCGAATCCTGCAGGTGCTGCCGCGGTGATCCCGGTCGACAAATCAACGCCGGAGACCGTGAATGTCTGTGCCGAGGAGGCATTCGCGTAGGTGCTGCTGAACGCGGAAAATGTCCCAGATCCCGTGATTTCCGGCGCAGGCGGAACCTCGACGGGATTCACGACAACGCTCACGGTGCCGGTGGTCGTTTGGTAGTTGGTCGTATCCGTCGGCGTAAAGGTAATGCTTTGATTCGATGTGCCAGCGCTAGGTGAGGTCGATGGCGTCGTGAAACGGAACGTTCCCGGAGTGGATGCGCTGCCACCGGTGAGCGTGGAACTGGCCAGGGTATCGCCAACGGTGATGGCCGAGGCTGTGGGAAGGGAGACGATGGTAGGTGTCGCCTTGTTCACGGTGACGCTCACCATCGTGGTCGTCCGACGGAGATTGCTCGCGAGGCTCGGGGTGAAGGTCACGCTGTGGCTCGTCGTACCGGTGGCGGGCAAGGTGCTGGGATTGGCAAAGGCGAAGGTGCCCGAGACCGAACCCGAGCCCCCCGTGAGCGTGGAGCTGGCGAGGGTTTGCCCGAAGGTGAGGGACGAGGCGGTCGGTGCCGTGGTGATGGAGGCGATCGTGGGAATCCGGAAAATTTTGGCATCTTTCGCGGCGACGGAGGTGCTCAGTGTTCCACTGATGCTGACATCGGTGAGCGAAAACAATTCTTTGGCGGTGTAGGAACCGGAAAGCCCTAACCGATCCATCGCAATGTTGTAGGACTTACTGCTCGCCGAGTAGTTGAACACCACCACATACATGTCGTTGCCTACCTGCGAACAGTAAGCATCCACCGCAGCACTGCCCGAATGGGTTTCCACGGGTCGGAAGGCTTTCCCCCCTTTCCTACTGATATCTAACAACACTTCCCGTTGGGCATAGTCCTTTATGCGGTTCGAGTAGGTGTCGGGATTGGAGAAATCGTCTCCTAACACAATGGGACCACAGGTAAGAGCGGAGGCAAATCGGGCGCGGTTTTCTCCTTCCGTGGCAGATGCTTCATAGCGACTGCCGAA
>JBIIYG010000065.1:0-2693 GCA_044346945.1 Pontiellaceae bacterium
ATACCCATTCTCCATTGATCCATTGACGCGATCCCCCAGGGTGCGGGGTATCCATAATCAGGCACACATCCGCCCCGGTCTCTGCGTCCAGCACCGCCGCTTCCCGGTCGTCGGAAGCAGAGCGGATCGCCTGAATCTCCGCACGGATCGCCATCAATTCAGCAGCTCTGGTGGTCTGCGCTTCAGTCCATGGTGAGTCCCCTCTGGCCAACAGTAAAGCAGTCCCCTCTGCCAGCATGTTGAGTTGCTTGTAGATGGGGTATTTCGCAAGGATGGCTTCGCTGGCTTCCTGTTTGACATTGGAGATCTGTTCCCTTTGGATGAGGTCAACAGGCTTGTCAAACAACCGCCAGCTTTCAATAACGCAATCCGGCATAGGCAAGTACTCTGCGGGTGCTTGCGTCTGTATCCGTGAGTCGAACTCAGGCTTGTCAACCTCGATAGGTAGACATTTGGTGTACCCATCAAGTGGAGTCGAAGAAAGGAAAAAATTACCGTCCACCATAAAAATTGCGTACTTCATCGCGTAACCTCAATGATAATGCAGCCACCGCCGCCAGAACCAGCCGGAGATGCTTGGTTATAGTTATAGGCCGAACCACCACCGCCATTGCCACGACCATGGTTGCCTGATCCTGGCAAGTCACCTCCGCCGTCCACATATTCGCCACCCGTCCCTGATGACCCAGAACCACCTGTGGGTGCTTGGTTTGTGCCGGCCGTTCCGCCGCCGCCTCCACAACCATAGTAAACGGCGGTCCCTGATATGTCACAAGAGAACCCAGCCCCGCCGTTTCCTCCAGTTCCTGACGCGGTGGCACCTGCTCCTCCCGTACATGCCGACCCAGGAGTTGATCCAGCACCACCACCGCCTCCCCCATACAAACCGTTAGCGGAGTTTCCCCCTGCGCACCCCTGGAGATTTGTCCCTGCCGATCCAGTAGTATTACTGTCCGCGTTTGCACCCCCCCCAGACCCGCCAACTGCACTTGCTGCAGTTGATGCACCCCCTCTCCCACCCCCGACTAGATCTGTCAGGTCTGTAAAGGTGGTGTTACCACCGGATGTACCTGTAGATGTGCTCCCACCCCCGCCCTCGCCCGCTACAGCGTTGTACTGCTTGGCAGTAACTGCAAGAGCAGTGGCATAGTAAACACCGCCCCCGCCGCCACCGCCGCCAGCAGTGTTGTTCGAATTCCCTCCCCCACTCCCACCGCCAGCCACAGCGAGTATGCGGATAGTCTGCGCGTGACCAAAGGTTATCGACCCCGTCGCATCAGCAGATGTCGATGAACAGGATAACGTGTACAGATCCTTGGCGGAATCATTCGGACTTGGTGTCGTTTTCGTGAAGCCGGAATACGCGGTGACGGCTGGAGGAATAACCTCCGAGCCGTCAGCTTTTAGAATACCCAAACGGAAAGTAGTTGTGGTCAGGGCGTAGGCGGTAACAATGTCTCCGGCAGCAGCCGTGAATGTCGACGCAGCCGGAACGTTGATTGCTGCCGTGTTGTGTGTGAACGAACACGCATCCGCACAAATCATTGTCCGAGTCGCCCCAGCGACAGGGGCAGTTCCCAGGGACGCAATTGCTGCCGTACCTGTCAAGTTAATCTGCTGCGCCCTTGGAGCCCAGATGTCGCACGTCGCCGATGACGCCACCGTCGTCAGCCCCTGCATCTGCACCCCGGTCAACGCACCGATCTGCGTGCTTGAGAGGCTGGCCAACTGTGTGGTCGTCATCCCCTTCACAGCCATGCTCGCCAAAGCCTCCAGTGACGCCGTTGTCATAGCGTTAGCCTGGGCGGTGGTCAGACTGGCAATCTGGGTCGTGGTCAAAGCACTCAACCCGGCTACCTGTGCCGCTGTCAGGTGCTGGTAGTCCGCAGCAGCCCCTCCCTGCAAACCGGAAAGGGAGTTGTGGTTGCCAGATACCACCCCTTGCTGAATCTCGTTCGTGCGCCAATCAACGTAGCTGGCACCGTCACCGGTAGCAACGATCCTGGCGTTGACCGCGTTGGTGTACGAGTCCTGCGTCTGGTAGATGATCGTCCCGATCAACCGCCACTCAGTAAACGCAATGCCGCCCACGGAGAGCGTCCCGGCTTCGGTAGTTGCCCCGGTTTGCGCCGCGTTCAGCGTGGCATATTCAGCCTGCCCCATGACGACCTTCAATGGAGTGCTCACGTCGTTGGTGGCATAGATGTGATAGAGCACGTAGTCCCCGTTGCCAATCTCGGTTTTCTGCCACGCACCACCGGTGAATTGGTTGTAGGACAATCGTCCCGTCCCAGTAGTCAGGACCGGGTATCCGGTGTTCGTCTCGAAGGTCCAATCGCCTGCCGCACCTGACCGGTACATGACCGGCAAGGTTGCTGGATCGGCAACGGCAGATAATGTCAGTGCAATGTCTTCGTCCCGGATCACCCCGGATGCCACACCAATCTGAGCATGAGCGTTCGACGACCCGTTGCCGCCAATCGTGTTGGGCGTGATCGCTAAACCGCTATCGTACTGCGTACCTCTGGTTCTGTGATTGTAGATGTGGGTGGCGGTGTCCATCTCCGTACCGTGGAGTTCGTTCCCGACAAGCACCGCATCAGCCAGAGTAGCGTTCCAATAGATGGCTGCCGTGTAGGCGTACGTGCTCATTACAAGCTCAGAGAAGGTTGTGACCTCCGCAGCTACACCGT
>JBIIYG010000058.1:0-2690 GCA_044346945.1 Pontiellaceae bacterium
CCGTGATATAATTGGTATCGCTTTGTAACTGCTACCGACCTATTAGCTATTGAATATGTACTCATAATATTGTTTAATTTGCCCTCTGTGATGGAATCGAACCACCGCTAACCGTTCAAAGGTGACCAGATAAAATTGTTTCTATATGGTTGTAATAATAACTCGCTTGCTTGTGGCATATCGTTTACTTGCGTGCCTGTAATTACATCTTGTCTATTTTCGTACAAATGACCAATTATCATATACATCGCTTGTTTAATCGGGGTTGGTACGGCTGCAGCGTTTGCATATCCACAAACAAAATTTAGCTGCAAAGTATTCATACGGTCATAACAAGTCGGCACGGATTTAAGTCTAAATCTTGCAGGACTGCCATAAATATCGTATTCATAAGCCGTTGTTGCTAAAGTTTGCAAGCCGTTATTTGAATCGTAATAAGTAACCGAACTAACTGAAATTAAAGGTGCTTTGTTGACATTCCAAACAAGTAAATTAAGTTCATTATAATCAAATTGCATAGCCCATGTTTGACTAATTAACGGCATCCAAGTTCTACCCTCAACCGCTTGTCTTGCAACGGTTATAAGTGAGGTAATTAAGTCATTTTCTACCGTGTCATCAACACGAAGATAAGTCTTAACTTCCGCTAATGTTAACGGCTCGGTACTTGGTGCGGTTACTAATCTGTAATTAGGCATTATTTTTTACCTTTTTTAGCGTTTTCTTTAAACTCTTTGTTTGTAGCAGTTTCAATAACTTCTTCTTGCTTTACTTCAATAGCAAAACCTGCTTCAATCATTTCGTTGCCTAAGTTTTCGTTTACTACCGCTTCTTCACCCTCTGAATACGCTAATCTAAACGCACCTACGGGAGATTTTAAAAATTTAACTTTCATTTTGTTTTGATTTAGTTAAGGGGAGAGCCTAAACTCTCCCCAAAACATTATAAATACACCCCTATGAGAAGTCTTAGTTAGCTAAGATGTCTTTGATTGCACCAATTGCACCTGGTTGTTTAACTACCACATCATTGTATTGATTGATAGTTATTGCCCTTGTACCTGTTCTTGCGTTGGTAGCGTCATCAACTACGATGTCAATACCTCCAAATTGCCCTACTACTACTTGGCTGAAATCACCAAACATTAAAGCCGAACAAACTGCACCTGAACTACCTTTTTCAAGGTTGCTTGGCACGCTTGAAGTACTTAACACATCATAACCTGCAATTTGCCCTTTAGCACCACCAAAGAATGAGTTATAAGGGATAATCATTGCACCAGAACCCGAATCAATTGGAGTTTGCATAGCTTCTGCAAATACCTTAGGGTTGGTAATCCACTTACAATTATCCAAGTTAGCGTTTGCGTTTGCAACGGCTTTGAATAAGTCCATAGTTTTAGCGAAAGAAATCGCTGCACCGTTAGTGTCCATTGCTACCGATTGAATACCACTTGTTCCTAAAATACCTGTAGGCACACCACTTGAACCTGCACCATTGATAACGGCTGCTTGTAATGCTTGTGCCATTCCTTTCATGATGTCAGTCAAAATCATAGCTTCAACACTTTGGTTAGTTTGGATTAACAAACGCTTTGATACGTTGGTAGCACCGTATAACAATTTTGGAGTTAAAGAACGATTTACCAAAGTAGGGTCGGCAGGGGTTTGAGTTCCTGTTTCACCATCAGCCCAACCCGTAGCAATTGCAGTTCCGATACCTGGAATATCAGTATTTGCAGACAATCCACTTAATTTAGTGAAACCTGCTTTTTCCATGATTGAATAAGCGAACAACGCATCAAACCAATCCAATTTAATTGTTGGAATTAAGTAACCACCACCTGAACCACTTGCAGCGGTCATGGTACGTTTTTCCATAATTGGAGCAATAACGCTTGAAAGCAAATCATTTGACAAATACAAGCCTGTGGTAGTCATACCTAACGCACGGGCTTCTTTGCTTGATTCGTCAATCAATTCTTTCTCTAAACCTGATACCTTGTTACCTTCTTGTAACATTTTACCAAATGAGAATTTACGCATTTCTTTTTCTTCGCTTGATGGAGTGGTTACACCATTAGCAGCAGCGTTGCGGGCTTCTTTTGCAGCCTGCTCAGCATTTCTTTTTTCTAAACTATAAGCAAGTTCTACCTCACCATTTAGTTTTTCTTCTTTCTCAATTGCATTACGCAATTCAGTTGTTTGTGCATCATTAAGTGATTCTAATCCACTCAATTCAGCGATTCTTGCGGTAACGGTTGAACGCTCCTCAATCAGTTGTTTTGATGTTTTCATTATTTGATTGTTTTATATTTTTCTAATTTAAATTTCTCTTTTAATTCTGCTCCCGTTGGTTGTTTAGGTATCATTATTTCATCAATGATATTTTGACTTCTTGCGCTTACTGAGGCATTTGCATTACCATACGCTTGAAACGTAACACCGCCCATTTCATAAATCTTGTCTATTTTTTCAATAGTTCTATAAACCATAGAAGTTCCATCTGCGTTTTCTCTGCGCTCCCAATTAGAACCCTTTTGTGCATCGCTTGAAAAAATAAAACTTGAACCTTTTATAAATCCTAATTTTATATCTTCTGCTAAAGCCTCTGCACATTCATTTTTAGGCATATAAGAATACCTTACACCTACCTCATCTTTAACGATAGTTAAGTCATCGGATTTGCCA
>JBIIYG010000057.1:0-2683 GCA_044346945.1 Pontiellaceae bacterium
ATAATTACTCATGTAGGCTGCTTTGGCTTGCTCGGCACTGTCAAAACCTAACATTACTTTGGATTCGTCAAATTTGGCGGGTTCTGCGGGTTGAATTGCTGTAAGTTTCTTTTCGGCATCCTTACGGAGCATATCTATCTTAGCTGCATATTCAGCCTCAATAGCATCGTTAAAGGTGGTGTTGTTTAATTTCGGAACGGCTACACCCGGATTAATATCCACCTGCGTGCTACTTTCCTTATTAAAATCACTGCTTTGTAAGCCTAATGTATTCGCTACGCTTGCAATTTGCTTGTCGGTTACGGGGTAACCGGAACGTATTGCATGGAACACATCTTTAATTCCTTTTATGGCAGACACATTACCCCTTGTTCTGTATATCCAAAGTCCTGCGTTTTCATCAATACCTAAAGTGAAATCTTTAATCCCGGCATTAGTGAGTACTTTATGAAGGGTATCGTAATTAAGTCCTGCTACTGTTTTACTGCGAAGATTGTTAAAGTAAGCTATACTCTTATCCCTGTTTTCCTCCATTCCGGAAATACGGGACTTCAACTCCATCTCAATGGTCTCAGTTTCTTTGCTCGAATTTCTTGCAGGCGTTACCTGATCTATCACAAAGATTTTACCCGCTTTCGGATTGGAGCCAACAAACACATCAATCGCATCGCCATCATAGCCAGTTGTACCATCAAGTTCTCCATAATGGTTATTCATGGTAATACTCCATGCTTTGCCATTTTTGTCAACGCCTGAACGCTTATCACCTTTTTTGGTTTCAATAGTAATATTGTGACCCTGTAGGCTTACACGGGCTTTGTCGTAGATTCCTGACTGTTTCTGTGATTCAGTAGGATTGCTGTTGTGGGATTGCTCGTCAATGTAGTTATCGAGTTCGAGCGTGTCAAGTTCTGCCTTGGTCACTCTTTCCCTGTCAGTCTTCGGGCTGCTGCTGCTATTTCCTCTGCTGTCAGTGGGGATCTGTCCAACGGGGTTTTCTCTTCCCTGGATTTCATTATCCGGGTTATTACTGCTTCGTGGCGTATCGTTTTCGTCATTTCCTGAAACGTTTGCCTGTCCATCTCTTTCATATATGCTTATTAAAAAATTGTAAATATCTTCTAACTGTTCCGGTGTAAAAGTAACTGATTTGAATGAATTATCAATGTATTCGGCAGGAATATTATCTACAAAGAATGTTTCTTCCATTACTAAACCTTCTTCGTCCGGCTCCATCATCTCATCATAATAGTCGTTTTCTTCCTGACTTAACTCTTTGCTAAAGTTTACAAGGTCGCTACTCATTGCTGCTGCTGATACATAAGTATTGCAAACATCAAGGATTTCATCCAATATCATCTGAGTATCATATCCGGGAAGTGGAATGTCTTCATAATTTCCTTCCTCGAATGCGTTTGCTTCCCAAAGATTGTGTGCAAATTGTTCAGGTGTTAGTCCGTTTTCATCTAAATACCCAAAAAGTTTATTGGCTCTCAGTTTTCTTTCGGATTCACTGTAGCGATATTCTCCGCCTAAACCTCTTGAAATTATTGAATCGCCTCTCTTTATATCCTCCCATCTCAACTTAACACCAAGTGCAAGTTTTTGCATAACAAGTTCACGAAGATTATTTGGATCTCCCGCTTTTACTATTCTGTTTATTAACCATTGCGGTCTGCCGGTGGTGTTCTTTTTTTCTAATTGCACTCTTGGTCTGCGTTGTGCTTTCCATTGCTGTGCGATATACTCAAAAACATTAAGCTCAATACTCTTTGGTAGTTTTCCTGTTTTTTTATATTGAGCATATCCTTTAGGTGTTAAAAGCACAATAGAGTCGTACCCTTTTGACATTCCTTTAGCTTTCATTTGTTTATCAAGCGCAAACCTTTGTTCGTTGGTTTCTACATTCACGGGCTTGATTCCTAATTCCGACATTATAAAATCCTCATCACCTATTAACGGCTTTGATATTTTAACTCCAAAAGGGCTAATAGATGGTTTGCCGTATATTTCTGCTTCCTCATATGATGATGCGAAAAACGCTCCTCTTTCTTTTATAGCCTGAAGATTAATAGGCGTTCTCCACCATTTACGTCTGTTTATTTCGTTTATTGCCTGTTCGATGTCCGGTTGAAACGCAGGAGCACTGCCGTTTGTTATTACTTCTTTCGCTTCACTGCCTTGATTTGTAACTGGTGCACTTTCGGATTGAAGTGGTGCGCTTTCTAAAGCTGCAAGTTCGGCATCATATTTTGCGTTTATTCTTTCAAGCGTTGATTTAAACATTTCTTTTGCCATTCTTCTATGCGCATTTTTCCATGTGTCTAAATCTACGGAATTCCCATCCAAGGTGACATTAGACTCTTCGTAGCCAACTCCGAGTTCTATACTTCTAAGTGTTTGTTCATACTCACTCACAGCTTTTTTTTGGCTTTCTATTTTTCTACTTTCAATATCAGCTTTCTTAGCTTCCAGATCATCAACCTTTTCTGCTGCGGTCTGTTCCTGTACTTCCGCTACAGGCAACAAAGGAGCAACCTCCGGCACAACTTCCGCTTGTACTTGTGGCAATAATGCTTCAAAGGCTTTCTTTTCTTCTTCGAGTTTAGTAATTGCTAAACGGGCTTTTACCCGGTCTTTCATTGTTAATTTATCGAAGGCTTTGTTTTTCTTTGCGATTTCA
>JBIIYG010000004.1:0-90985 GCA_044346945.1 Pontiellaceae bacterium
GCTTTCCGACCGGCTGAAGCTCTCGGCCGAGCAGATTGAGTTCCTCGACGATGTCATCATCGAAAACCAGCAGGCCAGCAAGCAGGCGGCGATCTACTCCACCGTTCTTTCCGGCCTGATGGATGCCCGCGGAACCATTATCAACAACAACATGAACGTGCTGTTGAAAAACCTCACCATCATCAACGTGGTCTTTCTGCCGCTCAACCTGATCGCCGGTATCGGCGGAATGTCGGAATACAGCGCCATGACAAAAGGAATCGACTGGCGCGTTGCCTACGGCATCTTTTCCATCGCGATGATTCTGCTTGGCTGGGGCACGTGGTGGTGGCTGGTGAAAATTCTCGACCGCCACCAGACGCGCAAGCGGCGGTAAACGCGATTCGCCGATTCCCGACCATTTCCCGAGATAGTCATCGCTATTCCTCCGCGAAAGCGCATACTGCCTCTCTTATCAATATTCATCCTCCAAAAATTATTCAGGGCGGAATGGGCGCGAGTATCTCGAACTGGCGGCTCGCTCAGGCGGTATCCAGCATCGGCCAGCTCGGAGTAATCTCCGGCACAGCCCTTGACGGCGTGCTGACCCGCCGCCTACAGGACGGCGACCCCGACGGTCTTGTACGCCGCGCGCTTGATCATTTCCCGTTCCCGAAAATGGCACAGCGCATTCTTGACGCGTTTTTCATCCCCGGCGGAAAATCGAAAGACACCCCGTACCGGAAATACCCGATGCATGATCTGGAGGGTCACCGCGAACCGCTGGAACTCTGCATCGCCGGTAATTTTGTCGAAGTGTTTCTTGCACGGCAGGGACACTCCAATCCGGTCGGAATCAACTATCTGGAAAAAATTCAGCTCCCGCATCTGGCATCCATCTACGGTGCCCTGCTGGCGGGAGTCGCCGTGGTGATCATGGGCGCCGGGATTCCGCTGGCCATTCCTGAAGTTCTCACTGCACTGACCCGGCACGAACCGGCGCAGTACCCCGTGTACATCGCCGGTGCCGACGGAAAAAGCGAAACCATTAATCTGGTTTTTGACCCCGCCCGGTTCATGGAAGATATTTCTCTGCCGGAGGTTCTGAACCGTCCCGATTTTCTGCCGATCGTTTCCTCTGAATCTCTGGCCGCCATCCTGCTCCGCAAAGTAAGCGGATCCATTGACGGGTTTATCGTCGAGGGAAATCTGGCTGGCGGACATAATGCGCCGCCGCGCGGCCACGGCTCCCTGAGTGCCAGCGGCGAACCGGTTTACGGAGCGCGCGACGCGGCTAATCTGGCGGCTTTTCGTGATTTCGGTCTTCCTTTCTGGCTGGCCGGTTCGTTCGGTTCCGCCGAAGGATTGCAAAAAGCTCTGGCGGCAGGCGCCAGCGGCATACAGGCAGGAACCGCATTTGCTCTTTGCGAAGAATCCGGCCTTCGTCCCGAAGTCCGCCGTGAATTGATCCGGCTTGCCTTGCTGGGCAAGACACATGTTTTCACCGACCCCCTCGCCTCGCCGACCGGATTTCCGTTTAAAGTGGCGGAGCTGACCGGCAGTCTTTCCGATCAGGATGCATATCAGTTGCGTCACCGGGTTTGCGATCTGGGCATTCTGCGCCAGCCGTACCGCCGGGCCGACGGACAGATCGGCTACCGCTGTCCAGCCGAGCCGCCTGCCGCGTATGTTGCGAAAGGCGGACGGCTGGAAGATACGGTCGGACGCAAATGCCTGTGCAATGCGCTGATTGCCAATGCCGGTATGCCGCAAAGGCTGGCGGATGGAAGTGATGAGCTGTGCCTCGTCACCATGGGCGACGATCTGGCCGACATCGGGCGCTTCTGCAAGTCCGGAAGCCTCGATTTTTCCGCCGCAGATGTCGTGAACGCCCTGCTGAAAAAATCCTGAGACCTGCGCTGAGGGCTTGCGGCGGAGGCGGTTCGCCGCTACCTTCCACCGGATGAAAAATCCCTCGAATCAACAGCTTCTCGACGTTTGCGTGGAGGCCGCCCGTACGGCCGGACTGCACGCGCTTACAAACATTCACCGCCGCGAAGAAGTCGCGCAGAGTTTCGACCACGACATTAAACTGGTGATGGACAGCGAATGCCAGCGGGTCGCCGAAGGCATTATTCACCGCCACTTCCCTGACCATGCGATTCTCGGCGAGGAAGGTTCCACTGCGCATGAACATTCGTTCGAGTGGATCATTGATCCCATTGATGGAACCGCCAACTACACGCGCGGATTTCCCTACTGGTGCTGTTCCATCGCCGTGCGGCGCGACAGCGAAATTCTCGCCGGCTGTGTTTTTATCCCGGCGCTGAACGAATGCTACTCGGCCTCGGTTGACACACCCGCGCTGTGCAACGGACGCCCGATTCACGTATCGAGCATTCCAACCCTTGGAAAGGCCGCTTTTTTCGCCGGACTGACAAAAGATATTGACCCGCGTTCCCTCACCTTTTTCTGCGACATGGCGCCGCGCGTAAGCAAAATCAGAATGCTCGGTTCCGCCGCGATAGATGTCTGCAACATCGCCTGCGGACGATCCGACGGTTATTTCGAAGCCGGGCTTTATATCTGGGATATCGCCGCCGCCGGGCTGATTGCCGAACGCGCCGGTGCAGTCTGCACCGTCTGGCCGCGCGCTGAAGCGCACGGCATCCGGTTTTTATGCACAAACCGCCACATTCACACCGAAGCCCGCACACTGGCGGAAAACCACTTTAAGGATTAGACATTATGCCCAAGAAAAAATTCCCGGATCTGCATCACCTCTACGAAGCCTCCGTGCAGGGAGTCGGCACCGACCTGAATTTCGCGGCACGGATTTTCACGAAAAAAAGCGGACGCAAACCGAACGACCTGCGCGAGGATTTCTGCGGAACCGCCGCGCTCGCCTGCGAATGGGTACAGCGCTCGCCTCAGCACCGGGCCTGGGGCGTAGATATTGACCGCCCGACGCTCGACTGGGGCATTGCGCATAACATAGCGCAACTCAGTCCGGATTCCGGCCAGCTCCAGCTTCTCTGCGAAGATGTGCTGAAAGCAAAAACTCCGCCGGTGGATATGGTGATGGCACTCAACTTCTCCTACTGCGTTTTTAAAACCAGAGAAATTCTACGGACGTATTTCAAACAGGTTCACCGAGCGCTCCGCAAAGACGGCCTGTTCATCATGGACATTTACGGCGGAACGGAAGCCGTTGACACGAAACTGGAGCCGAGAAAAGTCGCAGGATTCACGGCCGCCGACGGAACAAAAGTTCCATCCTTCACCTATGTCTGGGATCAGGCCGAATACAACGTGATTGATCACCACGTCGTGAATCACATCCATTTTAAAATTCCGAAGATCGGAGAACTGAAAAAGGCGTTCACGTACGACTGGCGCCTATGGACGCTTCCCGAACTGCAGGAACTGCTGACCGAGGCAGGATTCAAATCCGCCGAAGTTTATCTTCACGACTGGACGAAAGACGGCGAGTCCGACGAAATTTACCGGCGGCGCAAAAAATACGCCAACGCCCTCGGCTGGGTCGCCTATGTTATCGGCATAAAATAGCTTCCAAGCCTTGCAATCTTTTTGTGCACTTTAAACGGATTTCCGGTTTACATCCCTTCCGCACAGGCGAATAATGCAGCCGTAGCAAACAGGGAGGTACGCAATGAAAATTGTATCGGCTGTAGACTTCTCAACGGCGTCTGAAAATATCCTGAGGATCACAAAGACCTACGCTAAACAGTTCAACGCGGAGGTTTTTCTGATCCATGCGGAGCCGCTTCCAAACGGCGAAACTCCCGAGGATTACGATACGAAGCCCGAGTTCATCCGGCTGAAAAAAGATGCTCTTGCGCTGGAAAAAGCCGGAGTGAAAACCACACCGGTGTTTCTGCAGGGTTCAGTTTGCGATGTCATTCTCAAAAAAGCCGCAGAGCTCAAGGCGGACATCATTATCACCGGCGCGCACGGACATGGCGGAATGAGCTGTAAGGTGCCGGTCGGACACATCAGTGAATGTATCCTGCTCCGGTCAAAAATACCGGTTCTGGTTGTTCCGGCCCTCTGACCGCAACCCGGTTTGAGGGTCTCCGAAAGCAGGGTTCATTTTTACTGAATTAATCTGAGAAACACCTTGCTTTTCCCAAACGGCGCCCCACGCGCCCATCCCAACGAAAACCCCTTATAAAACGGGGTTTTTTGTGTGTGTTTTACCCAGTTTTATATGGATTATCCTGCGGCTTTTTTATAGCATCTCCCGTCTTAAATTTGAGCAGGAAAAGGACCCCTATGGCAGAGCAGAATCCCGACCAGCAACCGAAGAAATCTCCCGGCTACGGAGCCGACCACATCACCGTTCTTGAAGGCATGTCAGCCGTCCGAAAACGCCCCGCCATGTATATCGGCGACACCGGCATTCGCGGCTATCACCACTGCGTTTACGAGGTCGTTGATAACTCGATCGACGAGGCGCTGGCGGGTTACTGCACCCACGTGGATGTCACCATCAACTCCGACGGCTCGCTGACCGTCACCGACGACGGACGCGGAATTCCGGTTGATATGCATCCGACGGAACATAAACCGGCGGTTGAAGTCGTCTTGACCAAACTCCACGCCGGCGGAAAGTTCGATAATGATTCCTACAAAGTATCCGGCGGCTTGCACGGTG
Source organism: Pontiellaceae bacterium (assembly GCA_044346945.1). Lineage (GTDB taxonomy): Bacteria > Verrucomicrobiota > Kiritimatiellia > Kiritimatiellales > Tichowtungiaceae > Tichowtungia. The sequence continues at coordinate 4,658 of JBIIYG010000004.1, forward strand.
TCGGCGTTTCCTGCGTGAATGCTTTGTCTGAATGGCTGGAAGTGGAAGTCTGCCGCGACGGTCAGGTTCACCATCAGCGCTACAAGCGCGGCGTGCCGGTCTCTCAGCTCGAGGTGATCGGAAAGACCCAGAAAACCGGCACCAAGGTGACCTTCAAACTCGACCATGAAATTTTCACCCACGAAGGGTTCCAGTGGGATGTGCTGGCTTCCCGCCTGCGCGAATTGGCCTTCCTGAACCGCGGCGTACGTATCCGCCTGATGCAGGAAGAGCCTCAGCGCGAAGAGGTGTTCGAATACGAAGGCGGCATCTGCGAGTTCGTACGCCATCTGAATAAAGGCAAAGTGCCGATTCATCCGGATGTCATTTATTTCCAGCGCGAGAAAGACGGCATCACCGCCGAAATCGCCATGCAGTACAGCGATGCCTATACCGAAAGCATCTATACGTTCGCCAACAACATCAACACGATTGAAGGCGGCACGCATCTTTCCGGATTCCGCAGTGCCCTGACCCGTACGGTCAATCAGTACGCCAAGAACAACAAGCTGATCAAAGACGATAAGCAGGCCATGAGCGGCGACGATATCCGCGAAGGTCTCACCGCCGTTATCAGCGTTAAGATTCCGAACCCGCAGTTTGAAGGACAGACCAAAACCAAGCTGGGCAACGGCGAAGTTCAGGGCGTGGTCGAAGCGATCGTTAACGAGGAACTCGGAACTTACTTTGAAGAAAACCCGTCCGTCGCCCGAGGACTGATCGAAAAGGCAGTTCTTGCGGCCCGCGCCCGCGATGCCGCCCGAAAAGCCCGCGATCTGACACGCCGCAAAGGCGCGCTCGAAAGCGGCGGACTGCCCGGTAAGCTGGCGGACTGCTCCAGCCGCGATCCCGCGCAGTGCGAACTTTATATCGTTGAGGGGGATTCCGCAGGCGGTTCCGCCAAACAGGGCCGCGACCGCGAGTTTCAGGCGATCCTGCCGGTGAAAGGTAAAGTGATCAACGTCGAGAAAGCCCGGCTGGATAAAGTGCTGGCTAACGAAGAAATCCGCACGATGATCACCGCGATCGGAACCGGCATTGGAACCGATGAATTCGATTTGAGCAAGTCGCGCTACAACACCATCGTCATCATGACCGATGCCGACGTGGACGGCGCGCATATCCGCACCCTTCTACTGACGTTCTTCTACCGGCAGATGCCGCAGTTGATCGAGGCGGGCTACATCTATATCGCCCAGCCGCCGCTCTATAAGATCAAACGCAAAAAGCGCGAGGAATATATCGAGAGCGACGCCCAGCTCACCCGGATACTGCTCGATCTCGGCTCCGAAGATCAGACGCTGGTCTGCCCGCAGGGAAACACTCTGCTGGAATCTTCACAGCTTCCCGAAGCGCTCGAACTGCTGAGCGAAGTCGAACGGATTGCCGACCAGATGGCCCGCCGGAACGTTGACTTTGCCGATTATATCAGCCGCCTGACCGCGGACTGCCGCCTGCCCTCCTTCCGTGTCGAAATTGACTGCGGCGAAGGCTCACCGGAAATCCACTACGCATTCAACGACATCGAACTGCGCGCTCTGCGCGAGAAAACCGAAAAGGCTTTGGGCAAAGAGCTGGAAATCGCCGACTCGCTGACCGGCGGCCCGGGCTTCCGATGGATGGAAGTGCACACGGCGGAACGGCTCGAAAAACTGATCGCCCAGCTCGACGCCAAAGGATTCCATGCCCGCTGTCTCTCCCGTCTGGAAACGCCTGAGTTTTATCTGATGGACGAGAAGGGCGATAAAAAGGCTCTGCACTCCCTGCTGGAACTGCTGAAAACCATTCGCGAACTGGGCCGTCGCGGCCTGTCCATTCAGCGCTACAAAGGTCTCGGGGAAATGAACCCGGAACAGCTCTGGGAAACCACCATGGATCCGGCCAAACGCAAAATGACCCGCGTCGTACTCGAAGACGTTGTCAAAGCCGACCAGATGTTCACCATCCTGATGGGTGATGAAGTTGAGCCGCGCCGCGAGTTCATCGAACGCAATGCCCTCAACGTACAGAATCTCGACATTTAACGCACAGGAAACATCACCGTAATGAATACACAACAGCACCAGCGTATTGATCTGATCAATATCGAAGACGAAATGCAGCGCGCCTACATCGATTATTCGATGAGCGTGATTATCGGACGCGCCCTGCCCGACGCGCGTGACGGCATGAAGCCCGGCAACCGCCGTATCCTGTTCGCGATGAAAGAGCGCGGCTGGAACAGCAGTAAGCCGTTCGTCAAATGCGCGAAGGTCGTCGGGGAAGTGATCGGTAATTATCATCCGCACGGCGACACCGCGGTGTACGACACGCTCGTCCGCATGGCGCAGGATTTCTCCATGCGCTGTATGCTCATCAACGGCCAGGGAAACTTCGGCTCGATTGACGGCGACCGTCCCGCCGCCTACCGGTACACCGAATGTAAACTTCTGCCGCAGGCCGAAGAAATGCTGGCCGACATCGAGAAGAATACCGTGGATATGCGGCCCAACTTCGACGAAACCCTGATGGAGCCGACTGTTCTTCCGGCGCGTATCCCCAACCTTCTCGTCAACGGAAGCACCGGGATCGCCGTCGGGATGGCCACGAACATTCCGCCGCACAATCTGACCGAAATCGTCGATGGCATCATTCACCTGATCGGGAATCCCGATGCGCAGGTTGAGGAGCTTTGCCGCTTTGTGAAAGGACCGGACTTCCCGACCGCCGGTATCGTTCACGGCGTCAACGGCATTAAGTCCATGTATCTGACCGGACGCGGACGCATCAAGATGCGCGGCAAGGCCGACATCGAGGAATTCGGCACTGGACGCGAGCGGATTATCATCACGGAAATCCCCTATGCCGTGAACAAAGCCTCGCTCATCACCAAGATGGCGGATCTGGTGCGCGACAAAGTTCTGGAAGGCATCTCCGATATCCGCGACGAGTCGGGCAAACTCGGCATCCGCGTCGTGATCGAGCTGAAAAAAGGCGCGATCGGCAAGGTGATCCTCAACAACATCTTCAAACACACCCAGCTCGAAAGCACCTTCGGCGCGATCATGCTGGCGATTGACAATGGCCGCCCGCGCATCATGAACCTCAAAGAGCTGATGCAGTGCTTCATCCGGCACCGCTTTGAGGTCGTCACCCGCCGGACCCGGTTCGATCTCGAAAAAGCCCGCGCCCGCGCCCATATTCTCGAAGGACTTCTGATCGCGCTCGATAATCTCGACGAAGTGGTCAGAACCATCCGCGAATCCAAAGAGCGCGAAGAAGCCCAGAACAAGCTGATGAGCCGCTTCGGCCTCAGCGAACTGCAGGCCAAGGCGATTCTCGATATGCGCCTCTACCAGCTCACCGGTCTGGAGCGCGCAAAGATTCAGGGAGAATACGACGAACTCCAGAAACTGATCGCCTACCTGCTCGACCTGCTGGAGCATGAAGACAAACTGTACGGCGTGATCAAAGACGATCTGGTTGAAATCAAAGCCAAATACGGCGAACCGCGCCGCACACAGATTGAGGCCGACGAAGGCGAAATGATGCTCGAGGATTTGATCGCCGACGAGCCGTGCGTGATCACCCTTTCCAATACCGGCTACATCAAGCGCGTGCCGGTAGACACTTACCGCCAGCAGAAGCGCGGCGGCAAAGGCGTAATCGGCATGGAAACCAAGGAAGAGGATTTCGTCGAACACGTTTTCACCGCGTCAACACACGACTACCTGCTCTGCTTCACACAGGCGGGCCGGATGTACTGGCTGAAAGCCTACCACGTGCCGGAAGGCAGTCGCACCGCCCGCGGCCGGGCGCTTGCCAACGTGATCGAAATGGGGCCGGACGAAAAACTGGCCGCCATTCTCTGCGTCCGCGAACTCGGCGACGAACAGCATTGCCTGCTGATGGCCACGAAAAACGGAACCATCAAAAAGACCGTTCTGGCGGCCTACAAAAATATCCGCGCCGGGGGCATCATCGCCATCGGCATTGATGAGGGCGACCGCCTGATCGGCGTTCAGCTCACCAATGGAAACGATGAAATCATCCTGAGCATGAAGAACGGCAAAGCGATCCGCTTCAACGAAACCGACTGCCGCCCGATGGGCCGAACCGCCTGCGGGGTGAGAGGAGTCTCGCTGGAAGGCGACGACGAAGTCGTCTCCATCGAAGTGGTCAATCCGTCCGCAACGATGATGGCTATCACCGAGAACGGCTACGGCAAGCGCACCCGTTTTGACGAATACCGTGTTCAGAGCCGCGGCGGCAAAGGAATCATCAGCATCCAGACGACGGAGCGTAACGGAAAAGTCGTCAGCGCCCACGCGGTGACAGATGAACACCGGATCATGCTGATTTCTCAGGGCGGACAGATGATCTGTATCGGCGCAAGCGACCTGCGGGTCATCGGCCGCAACACGCAAGGGGTCCGTCTGGTGAATTTGAACGAAGGCGACAAACTGGTATCGGCCGCCGTGCTGGATGCTGAGGAAGCGCCGGAAACATCCAAGCCGGTTTCCACGGAAGCCGTCGAGGCAACCGCCCCGGAAGCCGACACCGAATAGCCCGGTTATGCCGATTGATCTGGGCAGTCTGAATCTGGCTCCGGAGTGGAGTAAAAACACTCCGGCCAGCCAGCTCCCGCCGAAAAAGGATAAACCGCAAAAACAGCCGTCGCCGACCAAAGGCGACGGGATTGTGCGGGTCGGACGGGAAACCAAAGGACGCAAAGGCTCCGGCGTAACGGTCATCACCGGAATTCAGTCCCACCCCGAAGGGCTGGAAAAGCTGGCAAAGCAGTTCAAACAGCAATGCGGAACCGGCGGAACCTTCAAAAACGGTGTCATCGAAATTCAGGGCGACCACCGCGACCTGCTCGTCGCCGAACTGCAAAAACTCGGCTATACGGTTAAACGCTCTGGAGGATAGAGTCCAAAGTCAACGGTCTAAATGTCGAAGGTCAGCGGACTCTCTTTCCTGACTTTTGACCTTCAGACTTTCGACTGCACCGTCCGTATCAATCAATGCGGTGTGTCACTTCAACCAGATGCCAGCCGAACTGCGTTTTAACCGGCCCCTGCACCTTGCCGATTTCGGCACTGAAAACCACCTGGTCAAACTCACGAACCATCTGTCCGGGAGAAAAGGTGCCGAGCGCCCCGCCCTGCCGTCCGGACGGACACTGTGAATGCTGTTTAGCCAGAGCGGCGAAATCCGCACCGTCAGCAATCTGCTGTTTGAGTTTATTGCACTCCGCCTCTGTGCTCACGAGAATATGCCTTGCCGCCGCCTTTGCCATAATCAGCTCCTCCGGTTTTATGTGAAAGCCGCTAAAATGCCCTGTTTAAGACAGAAATCAACCCGCAACTCATCCGGCGACGGCTGTTTTCGTGCTTGATGGGAACCGAACCGGCTTCTAAGTTATCCGCACACCTCAACGACAGGATCAGCTATGGGAAAACAGCGCACGGCCACCGTAGAACGCAAAACCGGCGAAACAGACATTAAGCTTTCGATCAACCTCGACGGCACCGGTAAATACTCCATTGAAACCGGCGTGCCGTTCTTCAATCACATGCTCGATCTGCTTTCCAAACACTCGCTGATTGATATGGACATCAAAGCCTCCGGCGATATTCACGTGGACTACCACCACCTCGTCGAAGATGTCGGACTGGCGCTGGGCGAAGCCTTCAATAAAGCGCTCGGCGAGCGGCGCGGCATCAACCGCTACGGATTCTGGATTCTGCCGATGGACGACGCGGCGGCGCAGGCCGAAGTCTCGCTGGATCTCGGCGGACGCCCCTACCTCGTTTACACCATCGCCAACCAGAAAAAACTCATCCGCGACTTCGATACCGACATTCTCGGCCACTTCTGGCGCTCATTCTGCGACACCGCCAAACTGAACCTGCACATTGACCAGAAATACGGCGACGACCTGCACCACGCACACGAAGCGGTATTCAAAGCCGTCGCCCGCGCCCTGCGTATGGCCTGTACCGCCGACGAACGCGCTCTCGACGCCGTCCCGTCCAGCAAAGGAAAATTATAGCCGATTTTCTATCATGCTAAGCCAATGGCGCGAATTGCTGATGCCGGAATGCGTTGATCTTGAATTAAATACTCATCAACTGTCAGCATCTTGATCAATGAGTCCTCTGTGCCGAAAAGAGCATCTCGCATGCTTGATCCTCCTATCAACAACTTTTACTAAAACCGAACATTTTTACCGGATTCTTCCAAAAGTTGGGAACCTTATTTTCCGGCGAGCTGACCGCAGGCGGCGGCGATGTCGTCGCCGAGGGAATAGCGCAGGGTTACTTTGAATCCGGCGCGTTTGAGTTCGTCGCCGAAGGCTTCGCGGGCTTCTTTGCTGACCGGCTCAAACTGCGCTCCGGGATGCGGATTAAACTGAATCAGGTTGATGTGTGCAGATGTTCCGCGCAGATATTCAATCAGCGCAGAGAGATCGTCCGGGCCGTCGTTGATGCCTTTCAGGAGCAAAATTTCGACCATGAATTCGTTGAGCAACGGAAAGACCGATTTCAGCTTTTCCAAGGTCTGGATTCTGGCGACGGGCATGATGCGCTCGCGGATTCCCTGCCGGGCGCTGTGCAGGCTGAGCGCCAGCCGGATTTTCGGGAAGCGTTCCGCAAAGCGAAGCATGGCCTCCGGTATGCCGACAGAGGAAACGAGCAGGTGATTGTCGGAGAGGTTGAAGAAGCGTTTGTCGCGAAGGATTTCCAAACATTGGAAAAGGTTCTCTTCGTTGCGGAGCGGTTCGCCCATCCCCATGACAACGACATTGCGAAGCGTACGCCCCTCTTCGCGCAGAAGCCGTTTGGCGAGCAGTACCTGATCGAGCATTTCGGCGGCGGTCAGGTTGCGGATGAAGCCTAGCTTTCCGGTGGCGCAGAACTGACAGTCGGCGGCGCAACCAACCTGCGAGGAGATGCAGAGGCTGGTACGGCCCGAGGCAATCCTCAAAATAACGGCTTCGATTCGCGCACCGTCCAGACATTGGAAGACAAGCTTGGTCGCACCATCGCGCTGAGAGTCCTGCCGTTCCACCAGTTCCAGCGCATGGAAATTCAGTTTCCCGGAAAGCTCCGCCACTTTTTCGAGGCAGACTTCGGGCGGCAGTCCTTTTTTGAAAAAGGCGTTGCAGAAGAGCTTCCGGCGGTGCGAATCCCGGCAGAGGGTTTCCAATGCCTGGATGTCATACACGGAATTCATGGCAACTACAGCAGAACGCCCTGCGGAGCTTCTTCGTCGTCGCGCCACCAGCGCCCGGGTTTGGAATCAATGTATTGCACCGATTTGGTGGTGAGGCGGTTGCCTTTAGTTTTTGAGCCTTTCACCGCGAGGTCTTTGAGCTTGAAGAACTGCTGATGGATGCGCTGGCCTTTGGCGGGGCGGTAGCGCAGGTAGAGTTCGTCGGGACAGCCTTCCTGCCAGTAGATGATTTTCGATCCTTCGGGCGCGATTTGATAGTCGCGGTTCATGATGGTTCCGCCGAAGGTGAAGCGTTTGACGTAGGTTTCACGATCCGTTGTGTAAACACAGGTCATTTCGCGGTCGCGATCAAAGATGGCGCTGTACAACAGATTACCGTCCACAAACAGTTTTTCGGGCGGCGGCATCATCTGGTAGCGTCCGTCGTCCCAGACAAAGATCAGCTTGTCCAGCGACGAGCATTTCAGCACGGATTCGCCTTTGACACCGGTTCCGACAAAGTGACTTTCCATGTCATGCTGGATGTGCAGTTCCGTGGCGGTCAGTTCGCGGATTTCGATTTCACCGAACGTGTTGACCTTGGTGCGGCGCGGATACTGGTCTTTATATTTTTTGATGAGCTCTTTGAGATACCGGGTGGCGTAGGCGGTGAGGCTCTTGAGGTTTTTCTCCACCTCGGCCAGCTCGGCGAGGATTTTTTCGATCTCGTCTTTGTTCTTGCTCATGTCAAAGAGCGAAATGCGTTTGATCTGGATGGCCAGAAGCATTTCGACATCGTCGTTCACGACCGGGCGGCGAAGCATATCCTTGAACGGCTCCAGCCCGTCGAGAACGGCCTTGAAGACCGCTTCGTAGGTTTTGCACTGCTCAATCTTTTTATAAATGCGGTTCTCAACAAAAATCTGCACCAGCGTCTTAGTGTGGAACGCGTCGAGCAGTTTGTCTTTGCGGAGGTTGAGTTCCGCTTCAAGAATAGTCAGCAACTGCTTCGTGTTGAGGTGGAGAATCTCATCCACCGTCATTTCCACCGGACGGTTGTTGTGGATCACCACGATACGGCTGGACAGCGAAGATTCGCAGGCGGTGAAGACATACAGAGCCTGCTTCACCTGATCCGGATCGGCGCCGACGGAAAGAACCAGCTCCACCTCGACGCTCTCGGCGGTGAAGTCGTTGATGGCGCGCACCGCCACTTTTTTCTTCCGCACGGCCTCTTCGATTGAAGCAATCAGCTTTTCGGTCGTCTGCCCGTACGGCAGTTCGGTGATTACCAGACGGTTCCCGCCGCGCTCTTCGATTTTGGCGCGGACTTTGACCTTGCCGGTACCGTTATTGTATTCGGAAATATCCATCAGGCCGCCGGTCTGGAAGTCAGGTTTGGGATCGGCCTTGTGCGGCGTGCGCACTTTTTCATGGAGGATTTCAATCTGCTCTTCCAGAAGCTCAATGAAGTTATAGGTCAGAATGTCCGTGGAAAGTCCGACGGCGATACCCGACGCACCGAGCATGAGCAGTAACGGAAGTTTGCAGGGCAGAACGACCGGCTCCTTATTGCGCCCGTCGTAGCTTGGAATGTAGCGGGTGAGCTCTTTGTTGAACAGCTCCTCGCGGGCCAGCGGCGTGAGACGGCATTCGATGTATCGTGATGCCGCCGCCGGATCGCCGGTGTAGATGTTCCCGAAATTCCCCTGCCCCTCAATCAGATAGCCGCCGCGATTGGTGAGCGAAACGAGCGCGTCGTTGATGGAGGCGTCGCCGTGCGGATGGTACTGCATGGTATGGCCAACCACGTTGGCGACCTTGATAAAACGTCCGTCATCCTTTTCCGACAGGGCGTGCATGATGCGGCGCTGAACCGGCTTGAGGCCGTCTTCAACATTCGGAATGGCGCGGTCGCAAATGACGTAGGAGGCGTACTGCAGGAAGTTGTAGTCCACGAGTTTGCGAAGCGGGCCGTGTTCCGAATCAAGCGCGAGATGCTGGCGGGCGCTTTTGGGAGAGGCAGGCGCTTCGTCCTGTTCTTCTTCAGAAACAACGGGCGTTTTCCCGGCCGACTTCTTTTTGGCGGCTTTCTTTTCTTCCGGCTCGTCGCCGAAAAGCATTTCCTGTTCTTCGATCATAGAATTTCTTCGTCCACTATCAAATTTTCCATGATATAGGTGCGGCGCTCCTGGGTGTTCTTACCCATGTAAAAGGTGAGTACTTCCGGAATGGAGTGATCTTCATCAACCACCACCGGAGTCAGCCGCATTTCTTTACCAATAAACGCCTTGAACTCACCGGGCGAAATTTCTCCCAGCCCTTTAAACCGGGTGACCTCCGCCCCGCGCCCGAGTTTTTCAAGTGCGGTGTCGCGCTCTTTTTCGGAGTAGCAGTAGATGGTCTCTTTTTTATTCCGCGCCCGGAAAAGCGGCGTTTCCAGAATTTTCAGATGTCCGTCGCGCACCAGCGGCTCAAAAAAGCGGAGGAAAAACGTAATCATCAGGTTGCGGATGTGCAGACCGTCCACGTCGGCGTCGGTCGCCAGCACCACATGGCCGTAGCGCAACCCGTCGGCGGAGTCTTCGATGTTGAGACTGCGCATCAGGTTGTAGATTTCCACGTTTTTATACAGCGCGTCGCGCTTGAGATCCCAGACGTTGAGCGGCTTCCCTTTCAGTGTGAAAATCGCCTGCATGTTCACATCGCGGCAACTGACCAGCGATCCGGCGGCGGACTGCCCCTCGGTGATAAAAATCATCGTGTCGCGGTGGGTTCCCTTTTCTTTGCTATAGTGCTGTTTGCAGTCCTTTAGCTGAGGAACACGGATCGAAACCGCCTTGGAACGCTCCCGCGCCAGCTTCTTGACCGAATTCAGCTCCTTACGAAGCCGCTGGCTGTCCTTGATTTTCTCAATCAGCTTATCCGCTTCCGGGCGGTTGCGGTGAAGCATCTCGACCACCGCTTTTTTGATGTTCGCAACCAGGTCGGCGCGGATTTCCGTATTGCCCAGCTTGTTCTTGGTCTGGGACTCGAAAATCGGCTCCTTGAGACGGATCGCGATGGCGCCGAGAATCCCTTCGCGCACGTCGTCGCCGTCGAACTTTCCGTCGGAGTATTCATTAACCGCTTTCAGCAGACCTTCGCGAAATGCGCTGAGATGAGTACCGCCGTCGCTGGTGAACTGTCCGTTGACGAACGAATAATAATCTTCGCTGAAGCGGTTGGTGTGCGTGAAGGCGATCTCGAGCATCTTGTCGCGGTAATGAAACGGCTCATAAATCTTCTCGAACTCGCTCTCATCCGCGATCAGATCCAGCAGTCCGCCTTCCGAAACAATCTTCTTGCCGTTAAAAAGAAGAGTCAGCCCGGCGTTCAGATACGAGTAAAAACGCAGACGGCGCTCAATGTGGTCATCCCGGAATTTGTAGGTTTTGAAAATCTCCGGATCGGGCGAAAAGCTGATGAAGGTTCCGTTTTCCTCCTGACGGCACTTCCCCTTATCTTCCGCTTCGAGAACTCCCTGTGTGAAACGGGCTTCAACAAACTCACCGTCGCGGTGCGAGCGGACAACAAAATAGCTGGAAAGCGCATTGACGGCTTTTGTGCCGACGCCGTTAAGCCCCACACTGAACTGAAAAACATCGTCGTTATATTTGGCCCCGGTATTGATGCGCGACACGCATTCGACCACCTTACCGAGAGGAATCCCGCGTCCGTAGTCGCGTACATTGACGGTGTCTTCCTCGATCGAGATTTCCACCTTTTTGCCGTGGCCCATGATGAATTCATCAATGGCGTTGTCCACGACCTCTTTCAGCAGAATGTATATCCCGTCGTCGTAGTGATTCCCGTTGCCGGTCCGCCCGATGTACATCCCCGTCCGCGCCCGGATATGCTCCAGTGAGGACAGTGTTTTGATCTTACTTTCGTCGTAAACGTGTTTTTTTTCGTCGTTGGCCATTTGCAGAAAACCACCATATATTGGGCTTTTTCACCCGTATGGCCGCAAGGTATAGCACGGACACCAAACCCCCGCAACCCTGAGGTTTCCGGCAGGCGACTCTTTTTTTTTCAACGGTTGATCAAAATGAATTTCACCCGTCCGGCGAATTGAACATTTCTACAATCTTCGTGATGTGCTACGGTCTGGAAAGAAACAGCCCGAAGACGGTATGAAACCTTTTGATGACAAATTGCTGAAATGGGAACTGACCCGGGAGCGGTTCCAAATCGAGGAAAAATTTCCGCCATCCCAGCCTCGTCAGGAAAAGCGGATTAGTGAAATTCTTCGCGGGATTTTTAAGACGGACGCCCCGGAAGCCACTCCGCTTCCGGAATTGCTTACCGAACGGTGGCCGGTCATCGCCGGAGAACAGCTCTCACTGCACACCCGTCCGGCCTTTTTGAAGAACGGGATTCTGCACCTGTACGCCGATCATCCCGGCTGGATGAACGAACTGCGGCGGCTTCCCAAAGAGCATCTGCTCAGGAAAATCCGGTCTGTTCCTCAACTTCCGGAAATCAAGGATGTCCGGTTCCAGCTTGATCCGGATATTCAGACAAACAAAAGGCCGGCACCCTTTCAGGCCCGGCCTTCCACCAGTCGAACTAAAAAGCAGACCGGTGAATCTTGACCCGGTCTCCCGCTTCAAGCGGTATATCCCACTCCGGATGTTTTTCAATATCCCGGGCGTTCGCCTTGATGATCTGTCCATTGCGCGTGATGGTTATTTTCCGCCGGTTTGCATACTCCGTGTAATCCCCGGCGGCTGAAATCGCCTGCAGAAGAGTAATCCGGCGGGTCAGCGGATATTCCTGCGGGCGGCGCACTTCACCTTCCATATAGTAAACCTTGGCGGAGGTAAGCACATTAACGGTAATGTTGCGGTAGATTTGTCCCTCGGTGTAAATCCGCTGTATTTTGCGTTCAAGCTCCGACGTTGTCATTCCGCCGGCCCGCACGGGCTCATCAATATAAGGAAGCGTGATATTCCCTTTTTCATCAACCACCGTGTCGATCATCTTCTCTTCCGGAATACCCAGCAGACTGATCTGTACCGGATCTAACGCATGCAGTTTATAAAACCCGGTCACAGAAATATCTTCCTCGCCGGGAAGCGTTCCAACCAGCGCAGGACGGCTCAGACAACCCGCCATAAAAATCAAAGGCAGTAACAGAAACACACCGAATTTATTCATTCATTCTCCTTTTACGCCGCGCCCTGTGTTCCCTCAGAAACAACCGGGCTGGCCTCCTGTGAACGGTAATAGTAATAGTTCGAGTAGTACGAGTGGTAGTAATAGTAGTAATCGTCGCGCATGATATTGATATTATTCAGCACCACGCCGACCTGCGGAACACCCAACGTGTCCAGCATCTGTTTGGCCCGTATAATCATATCACGCGGATACTTGCGGTATTGAACCACCAGCAGAACCCCGTCCATCTCTTTGGCGATGACGGACGAGTCGCTGATACCGACCAGCGGCGGGGTATCAAACACGATCACGTCATACTTCAACTTCAGACTGTGAACCAGCTCGCTGATCCGCTTCGGATCCAAAACCCCCAGCGAAGTGCGCGGCAGGCGTCCGCTCGGCAGAAAATGCAGATTCGGGACGCTGGTCGTTTTGATGGTTTCTTCGACCGGAACGTCGCGCAGAAGAACATTGGTTAAACCAAAACGGTTCGATACACCAAGAATGGTGTGCTGAACCGGGCGGCGCAAGTCGGCGTCAACCAGCAGAACTTTTTCACCCTGCTGAGCACAGACATAGGCCAGATTGAAAGCCGTCGTTGATTTTCCTTCCCCGGCACCGCCGCTCAGCACGGCGAACGCCCCCTTGCTGGGGCCTGAATCCGTGAAGGCCATATTTGTACGCAGAACGCGGTAACCCTCCGCATGTTCACTGTCCGGGCCTTCCTCAATCAGCGGACGGACTTTCTGCGGAATCAATCCAAGCACCGGCAGTTCAATCCAGCGCTCCACATCGTCGGCAGTCTTGATGGATGTATCCAGATACTCAATGAAATAGGCCAGCCCGATGCCGGACCCCAGTCCGATAAAAATACTCAGCAGAACATTCAGGATAAGGTTTGGACTGACCGGACGGGTTGACTCTTCAGCGGAATCAACGATTTCGACCGGAGTACGGGGGACTTCCAGCGTGATTCCCTCCTGAGAGATTTTGGCCTTCAGCGCATTCATGATGGACCGCTGAATATCGAGCTCTTGCTGAGCTTTGTTAAAGGGAACAAATTTCTCGCGCTGTGTTTCAATATCGCTCGAGCGGGCACCCCTCAATTCAAGCTCCAGTGCTTCAAATTTTGACTTCGCCACAATGTACTGAGCCTGAGTTCCTTTTTTTATCCCCTCCAGCGCACGCTTCAGCTTAATCATCAGTTCGTCGCGGGCCGCCTGAGTCTGCTTCACCTCGGGATAATTCGGTCCATAGTTTTCAAGGAGCGATGTCAGAGCGACATCATAATCCTTAATCTGTGTGCGCATGGTTTCGACAAACGGATCGCTGATCAGGTAAGCGGAAGCACTCACCAGCTCATCGTCACCCATGGATTGCAACTGCTCGAACTTCGCTTTAGCAACCAGCATCTCCACGCGGGCCGCAATACGATCGCCTTCCAACTGCTGTAACCGGAGTTTTTCGACGCTGTTTTCGCTTTGACCGGCATAGTTGCCCGGCAGAACAGTAACATCCAGTTCCTTGCGTAAGGTTTCCACCTTCTGTTGCGCCAAATCGACCTTCTCCTGCTGTTTTTCCAGTTCACGGGCAAGCGCATCCATCGCCCGTGTCATTCCTTTACGCTTCAAATCCAGCCGCGAATCACGATAAACATCGGCCAATTCGTTGGCGATCCGCGCCGCTTCTTTTGGATCTTCGCGTCGAACGGTTAAGGCAATCAGCGTGGTGTCGCGGTACTGGCTGGCGTCCAGGCTTGACCGGAGAATTTTATATGCCACCTCTTTCGGCATCTTTTCACTGCCTTTCCCCCAGACCTCCTGAAGATTAAGGCGGTTAATCACCTCATAAAGAATCGGCTTGGACTGAATAATCTCAAACTGCGTGCGGAGAAAGTAAGGGTCATAGATCCGGCCCATGTTGCCGCCCGGATTAAACGGATCAATTTCGACGTTATCCTGATTAACCTCGATGCGGGCCTGCGATGCATAAATTTTTGGCAACGTGAATGTATAAGCCGTTCCGGTAATCACAACGAGAAAGAGAACCGCCAACACGATCTCCTTACGGGAACGGATAACTCTCCAATAGTCCAGAAAGTGCAACGTCGTTTCTTTTTTCAGTTTCTCGGCCATTTTTTACTCCACATTAAATGACGATGGTGAGGCGTTCAACCCCACCATTTTGCCGTCGGGAATCCGGATCCATCTCATTTCTAATTGAGCTCAACGCGCCAACCAATATCAACGCGGTTCTCCTCCCACCCATCATCCCCGTCGCTGTATTCAGTCTCACGGTGCTGAACACGGGCTTCAATAAAGTGCATACGGTTCAACTTATAAGTCAGTGCGAACTCTAAATCCGTCCGATCCTCTTCCTGATCAGTACTTGCTCCGGTGGTTGCTTCTTGCTCATCGTATGAAACCGTCGAAAATCTCGCCGTTGCCTTCGCCATCAGCTTCGCTGTGATATCGTGCTGAACCCCGAAAATAAACTCCGCCGTATTCTGCCCGCCGTAACCATCGTCATCCGATGGTGAATGACTCATAGAAAAATCACCGCTCAATCGAGTTCGGGGCGACGGCGTGTAAGTCAGTCCGGCCTTGACTAAAGGGCTAAGTGTCGGATCATTTGCGGCCGCATCAAAAAATGTGGGTGCAAACTTCGGATCTGTATCATTTGCATCTGAAAAATGGGGCTGAACACGGGTCACGCCGGCCTCAAGTGTTCCATGCCATTGCGGGTTGAATGTGTGACTCAATCCGGCAGAAAGGTCAGTGGCATCATAATAGGCCTCGTCATCCAGATGAGTCCGTGTAGCGGTGTCCTGAGGCTGGTTGTCATAGACCACCCGACGCTGCCGTAAATTCAAAGATGCGCTGGTTCGTTGAGGCATGAGCTCTCTGCTCCAGGACAGGCCGCCTTCAACCGCAGTATAGTCGTTATTCTCCAAATCTTTATCGTGCTGCAATATGGAATAATTAAACGAACTGTTTAACCGGTCTTTGCCGGTCAAAACATAATCAGCAGAAACATCCACCTTGTTAAAGAAATAGTTGTAGCGGGTATTCTTCCCCGGCCGGTTTGCATCCCCGCCGCTTTTCTCACCGCTCCGGTAGTATTCAGAAAGGCGCATCAGGAGCCGAGGAGAAACACTATGACTCAGCATGGCGTAAAGATTGGGATACATTTCGCTCCCGCCGTCATCTTCCAGCAGGTTGAGCTGTGATTTGATCATTAAATCGGTGCGGTCTGAGAAAGCGGCGCGAAACGAAAGATCAATCGTATCGGTCACAAACGATGAGCCCTTTCCGTCCGGCGTACGGTGCAGGTTGTCGCTGTAGCCGACGCGAACCGTGTTAGACACCTTGAAAAGGCGATCCTCACCGCCATCGGCGAAAAGCTGACCGAGCATCAGTCCTGCAATAACAGCTGTCAGTTTAGTTCTGCTCATTATTAACCTTTCAAAATTTATCCAATACGATCAAGTCATGAGGGCTTTTCCGTCGGAACTACTCCGGTGTGGCAGGCGGTTCAGGTTTGACCGTATCTGTAAAACCAGCCTCTTTAAACAGGTTTTTCAAATCTGCATCGTTCGCAAAAAGCGGATCACTTCCTCCGCCCAAAGACTTCGGATCGCCGCCGCTATCGGTTCCACCGCCTCCAGCTCCGCCGCCGCCCTGAGTACCGCCGCCCCCGCCTGTCATCAGAGATTCGACTGCGGCAACGGTTACAGCGGTCAGGGTTTGATAGGCTGTAAAAGCGCTACTGTTATTGATTGCGGACCGGCCCAAACCGATATTGGCTTCGCCGCCAGCCAGCATCACGGCCACGATGGCATAGCGCACGACCCGCTCGTCACCGGTTGCAACCGCTTCGTTCAAAATGGCAATCAGCTGGCTTTCGATCACCGCCGGGTCGGTATTATTGGCATAAACCGCCTGCGCGGCGGTCAACACCGCCTGACCGACAGCCGGAGCGCCCTGCGTGGCGGCAATCTGCGCCAGCCCGAGATCAGCGAAAACAGGTGCAGTCAGAAGTCCTAAAACACTCGCAATACCGAGGAGCAAACACGCTGACTTCTTTTTCATGGCTAACACTCCGATCTACTTTCCTAAGAACCGCTTAACCTCGGGCAGAGATCCATTTCTGGTGCAATAGGCAAACCCAGCCCAAACCGACCCAGAATCTATATCATTCAGCAAACAGTAGTCAACCCACGTTTCCGCTTCTAACGGCTTTTTAATACGACCGTTTACGATCTCGGCCTCGCCGGAAAAGAGCAGTGTGGACTGGCCGACAAGCCGGGCGAATTCTTCTCTGGAAACCTTCTTTTCCGTGTCCAGCAGGTCGAACAGCGAGAAATGAACCCCTTTGCTGTTCAGAAAAAACACACACTGCTGTAACGATGCGTCTCTCTTCACGTTGTTCGCAAAATATCCCTTCGCCAGAAGAACCGCGATGTCTCCATATGACGGCTCAACCGCCCGCGTCGCGACAGTCAGAAACAGAAAAACAGCTGTAAGACGGAGTTTTCTCATAAAGATCACCTGCTTATACCGTTTTTCTGGAACGTTTACAATCCCGAGTACGCGGGTTGAGACAAAAATCTTTTTCTTTTTCATTGGGAACGGAACTCTGCTAGAAGCTCCGGCAATGAAACAGAACTCCTTCACGATCAAACTGACCGCAGAACAACAGCAGAAGCTGGCCGCCCTGCTCCGTGCGCCGCAGTACATCCCCGTTGAAGTCCCGCACACCACGATCGCGGTGGATGCCGGAACCTGCCGCGTGAATCTCTACACTTCAGGAAAATGTCTCGTTCAGGGGAAAGGCGCCGAGGAGTGGATCACTTTTACGCTCGAACCCGAAGTACTGGGCGAAGCGCGCATCGGCTACGACGAGATTCACGACCCTGAAAGCGTCCAGCCGCACATGGGGATTGACGAAAGCGGCAAAGGCGATTTTTTCGGGCCGCTGGTGATCGCCTCGGTTTACACGGACGAAAAAACCGTCAAAATCCTCAAGGAACTGGGGGCCCGCGACAGCAAAAAGATCAGCAGTGATCGCGTCGCTCTGCAACTGGCTTCCGACATCCGGAAAGAACTGGATGGCAAATACGCCATCGTCGCAATCGGTCCCGAGGCCTATAACCGGATGTACGCCAAAATCGGCAACGTCAACCGTCTGCTGGCCTGGGGCCATGCCCGCGCCATTGAAAACCTGCTCGAAAAAGTCCCGGACTGCCCGCGAGCCCTTTCCGATAAATTCGGCCCGACCGCCCGTATTGAACGAGCGCTGATGGAAAAAGGTCGCAAGATTAAAATGGACCAGCGCACCAAAGCGGAATCCGATCCGGCGGTTGCCGCCGCTTCCATTCTCGCCCGCGCCGGATTTTTGATGGCACTGCGCAAAATGGAAAAGGATTTCGGTATCGAAACGGTGCCGAAAGGCTGTTCCGCCAAAGTCAAACAGATCGCCGCCGAGCTGATTGCAAATAAAGGCCCCGGCATCCTGCTGAAAACCTGCAAAACCCACTTCCGAACCACGGAAGAGGTGCTCGGCATGAACGGCTATAAACTCATCGACCTGCCCTCCGCCAGCTAAACAAAAAAGCGCGCCAGTTTGTCGCAGTCGTCAGGCAGAATGGGACAGATCGGTCGGATCAGTGTTTTGATCCCTAGCGGGCGAAATTTTCACAACCATCAAACAACCAACAACTAACAGCCAATAACCATCCATCGGCACACTGCCTGCTTTTCTTATGGCAGATTTTTGATTTCAAATGAAAGGATTGGAGCTATGGCAACTGCATCAAAAGTTTTAGGAATCGACCTCGGGACAACGAATTCCTGTATGGCGATTATGGAAGGCGGCGAACCGACGGTAATTCCAAACGCTGAAGGCGGTCGCACTACCCCGTCGGTTGTGGCGTTTACCAAGGACGGCGACCGTCTCGTCGGTCAGGCGGCCAAACGTCAGGCCGTAACCAACCCGAAGAACACCATTTTTTCGGTGAAGCGTTTCATGGGCCGCAACTACAGCGAAGTCGCCCACGAAATTGAACTGGTTCCCTATCAGGTCGTCAAAGCCTCGAACGGCGATGCGCATATCAAGATCGGCGACAAGACCTACGCCCCGCCGGAAATCTCCGCGATGATTCTGCAGAAACTCAAAACCGACGCGGAGGCTTACCTCGGCGAAAAAATCACACAGGCCGTCATCACTGTTCCGGCCTACTTCAATGACCGCCAGCGTCAGGCCACCAAAGATGCCGGCAAAATTGCAGGCCTTGAAGTGTTGCGTATCGTCAACGAGCCGACCGCCGCTTCGCTGGCCTACGGCCTCGACAAAAAGCACGACGAAAAAATCGCCATCTACGACCTCGGCGGCGGAACGTTTGATATTTCCGTGCTGGATATCGGCGACGGCGTGTTCGAAGTGGCCGCGACCAACGGCGACGGGCACCTCGGCGGTGACGACTTTGACCAGAAGGTTATGGACTGGCTGGTTCAGGAGTTCAAGAAAGAGCAAGGCGTTGACCTCTCGAAAGACCCGATGGCTCAACAGCGTCTCAAAGAAGCCGCTGAAAAAGCCAAGTGCGAACTTTCCAGCTCGAACTCGACCGATATCAACCTGCCGTTCATCACGGCGGATGCCAGCGGCCCGAAACATCTGAACGTCACCCTCTCCCGCGCCAAGCTCGAACAGCTGGTGGACGATCTGATCGCCCGCGCTGAAGGCCCGGTCAGAACCTGTATGCAGGACGCCAAGCTGACCAACAGCCAGATTGACGAAGTGATTCTGGTCGGCGGCTCAACCCGTATGCCGCGCGTACAGACTTCGGTCAAAAACCTTTTTGACGGCAAGGAACCACACAAAGGCGTGAACCCGGACGAAGTGGTCGCGGTCGGCGCGGCGATTCAGGGCGGCATCATGAAGGGCGAAGTGAAGGACGTTCTCCTTCTCGACGTGACCCCGCTGACGCTCGGTATTGAAACACTCGGCGGCGTGCGCACTCCGCTGATCGAACGCAACACGACGATCCCGACCAAGAAGAGTGAAATTTTCTCAACGGCCGCTGACAATCAGCCCGCCGTGGACATTCACGTTCTGCAGGGCGAACGTAAAATGTCCCGCGACAACAAGACGATCGGCCACTTCCAGCTCGACGGAATTCCGCCCGCTCCGCGCGGCGTGCCGCAGATTGAAGTGACGTTCGACATTGATGCCAACGGTATCCTGAACGTGAAAGCCAAAGACCTCGGCACCGGCAAAGAACAGCACATCACCATCACCGCTTCGAGCGGACTCTCCAAAGAAGAGATCGAAAAGATGATGAAGGATGCCGAAGCCCACGCCGCTGAGGACGAAAAAGCCAAAGAACGCGTCGACCTGCGCAATCAGGCCGACAGCACAGTGTTCCATACGGAGAAATTCCTGAAGGAAAACGGCGACAAGATTTCCGCCGACAAGAAAGCGGAAGTTGAAAAAGCGATTGAGCCGGTGAAGGAAGCGCTCAAGAGCGATAACGACGAGCAGATCAAGTCGGCTATTGAAAAGCTGAACGAGGTGATGCAGGCGGCGGCGACGGAAATGTATTCCCATGCGCAGGCCGGCCAGCAGGCTCAGCAACAGCCCGGCGGTGAACAGCCCCGCAAGGAAAAACAGGCGGACGGCGATGTAATCGACGCCGATTATAAGATGGACGACGATCAGAAGAAATAATCTCAGACTGTCAGTATACGGCGGCGCGGCCTGCGCCGCCGGAAAGAAAATAGAAACCAAACAAGGAGGAGTGCATTCATGAACATTAAACCGTTAGGCGACCGCGTACTGGTCGAACCGATTAAAGAAGCCGAAATGAAAAAAGGCGGAATCATCATTCCTGACACCGCAAAAGAGCGTCCGCAGGAAGGCAAAGTGATTGCGCTGGGAACCGGCAAGCTGGACGAAAACGGCAAAGTGATTCCCTTCAACGTCAAAAAAGGCGACGTGGTTCTGATGCCGAAATACGGCGGAACCGAAGTCAAAATGGACGGCAAGGAATACCAGATCATGCGCGAAGAAGACATCCTCGCTGTGATCGGCTAATCCCCCACCACAACTAATTATCAGGAGAAATTATAATGGCTAAACAGATGAAATTCGATGTAGATGCCCGCGACGCGATGCTCAAAGGCGTAGAGAAGCTGAGCAAAGCGGTTAAAGTCACCCTCGGCCCGAAAGGCCGCAATGTGATCCTCGACAAAAAGTACGGCTCGCCGACCGTCACCAAAGACGGCGTGTCCGTCGCCAAGGAAATTGAACTGGAAGACGCCTTTGAAAACATGGGCGCGCAGATGGTTCGTGAAGTCGCCAGCAAGACCAGCGATGTGGCCGGTGACGGCACCACGACCGCGACCGTTTTGGCCGAAGCGATCTATCGCGAAGGTTTGAAGAACGTCACCGCCGGTGCCAATCCGATGAGCCTGAAGCGCGGTATTGATAAAGCTTCGGAAGCTCTGGTTGATGCGCTTGCCAAGATGAGCAAGAAGACCAAATCCACCGAAGAACTCGCTCAGGTCGGAACGATTTCCGCCAACGGCGACACCGCTATCGGCAAAATCATCGCCGACGCGATGGCCAAAGTCGGCGAAGACGGCCCGATCACCCTCGAAGAGTCCAAGTCCATGGACACCAGCCTCGAAGTTAAAGAAGGCATGCTCTTCGACAAGGGTTACCTCTCGCCCTACTTCGTGACCAACGCCGAAGCGATGGAAGCGGAACTGGAAGACCCCTACATTCTGCTGTTCGAAAAGAAGATTTCGAACCTGCAGGACATGCTCCCGCTCCTCCAGAACGTGGCCAAGAGCAGTAAGCCGCTCATGATCATTGCGGAAGACATCGAAGGCGAAGCGCTGGCGACTCTCGTCGTCAACAAACTGCGCGGCACCCTGAACGTCTGTGCCGTTAAGGCTCCGGGCTTCGGCGACCGCCGCAAAGCGATGATGGAAGATATCGCCATCCTGACCGCCGGCAAGTTCATTACCGAAGACCTCGGTATCAAACTCGAAAGCGTTACGCTGGCCGACCTCGGCCGCGCCAAACGCGTCACCGTCAGCAAGGACGAGACCGTAATCGTTGACGGCGCCGGTAAGAAGGTTGACATCAACGCCCGCGTTGATCAGATCAAGCGCCAGATCGAAGAAACCACATCGGACTACGACCGTGAAAAACTTCAGGAACGTCAGGCCAAGCTGGCTGGCGGCGTAGCCGTCATCAACATCGGCGCGGCGACCGAATCCGAAATGAAGGAAAAGAAAGCCCGCGTCGAAGACGCTCTGCACGCGACCCGTGCGGCCGCTAAAGAAGGCATTGTGCCGGGCGGCGGTGTGGCTCTGATCCGCGCTCAGAAGGCTCTCGACAGCCTCAAACTCGAAGGCGACGAAGCCATCGGCGCCCAAATTGTCCGTAAAGCCTGCGAAGCTCCGCTCCGCCAGCTGGTGGACAACGCCGGCATCGAAGGTGCCATCGTTGTACAGGAAGTCAAAAAAGCCAAAGGCAACAACGGCTACAATGTCGCCACCGGCGAATATGTGGACATGATCGCCGCCGGCATCATTGACCCGACCAAGGTGACCCGCTCTGCCCTGCAGAACGCGGCCAGCATTGCGGGTCTTCTGCTGACGACCGAATGCATGATCACCGACATCCCGGAAAAGAAATCCGCTCCGATGCCCGATATGGGCGGCGGAATGGGTGGCATGGGCGGCATGATGTAAGCCGAGATTCCTCTGATGGGATAAAAAAGACCCTGTCTGCATTTTGCAGGCAGGGTTTTTTACTACAAACAAGGATGATAAAAAACGGGTCGCCAAGCGGTCCGAATTAAAAAACGATTACAAAGTTTAAAGGCGCTGTTTGAGACGTGCAAGCCACGCAATAAAGCCGCCAAACGCCAGCAACATAGCTGTGGCCGGCTCAGGAATAACTCCAGTAACTACAACATTCCTAACGTCTTGTGAGGCAATTTGACCTCCGGTTGCCGCACCAATTCCGAAATAAGCCTGGTCAAATTTTTCAGTACCGACCGAATACGTTACGTTGCTGGCAAAAGTTGAACCATTGAAACCCCAGCTGACCGTAAAACTGTCACTGTCTGCATCGTAAGCAAACTGTATGGTCTGCCAGCCGTTGTCCTCATAGAAACTAGTATTTGCAGAGTGGTCGATTGCCGCGCCCGGAATATGGTACCAATCCTCAAGTCGAACCAGATGGTTGTATTCAATGAATTTTTCACCAGTATTATTGTAGTGGTCAAATTCAAAGCTATAGCCTTTGAGCCCTGAGTAATAACCGGACTCAGAAAGAGTATTCCCGCTCCCTGCAGTGCCCGTAATTGCTCCACGCGGAGCGCCCTGCCATCCACCCATACCACCAATCGTAGTATTCAGATTGGCGACCGTATTTGCCTTAAGCCAGAAAAAAGATATCCCGTCTGCGCCGTTATTGCCCGCCGGACTGGCAACCCGCACATCGGAGCGTATTGAAAAACTTCGATCAGTCCGAAAGGTTGAATTGGTGTAGACCGCTGTGGTGCGCTGGTTGTACGTTTGCTCAGTCAAACGTAAAAAGTTTGTTCCGTTTTCATTCACAAACCAGTCGCTGTTGCCCTTATTCGTGCCGGTCGTGATATTCGTATGACTGGCGCCTTCTTTTCCGTTAAACACCCAGCCCGAAGGAACAGCACTTCCACTAAACGACTCATTAACTAACGTTTCGCCGAAAACACAACAGATTCCTGCAATCAAAACAACTGTAGTTACAACACTCGCTTTCATTGTGTCCGTCCTTTCTCTAAAAACGTCGTCATTATTTAAATCACGTATAAAACGTGCGTAATTTACTTAAACTCATAGTGAAATGCAACTGCTTCATCCGTAAGTATTCCCCTGATAATAAAAAGGTACGTTCATGGCCAGCGCGACTAATCTTGCCAGTCTCAGACAACTGCAGGTGGACTTCGACTGTAAAATAAGAAGTTTTTGTACGGCTTAAAGCCTAAATTGCCGTTTGACGGCGGGAAGTTGGGCATGTACATTACGCCCCGCTTTTTAGTTCCCAATGGAGGATTGAACGCACTATGAACTTCGAATACCTGAGTAAAGCAGAAGAGAAAATCGGCAGTATCCCGACGCTGGTGAATCTTGTTTCCTACCGCACCCGCCAGCTGATCCGCGGTGAGCGCCCGATGGTTAAGCGGGACTTCCCGGAGCAGGACTATCACGATGTCGTTCTCAAAGAAATCGTCGAAGGCAAACTGACGGTCGAAATGGGCGTTCAGCCGATCGACATGAGTTCTTCTTTTGATATGTTCGATGAAGGTCCAGACATCGTTCTGTAAAAAATGTCCCCCAAAGCTAAAGAATCCCGGGATGCTTCCGGCGTGCTGGCCACCAACCGCAAAGCGTTCCGGGATTTTCACGTTCTGGAGAAACTCGAAGCCGGTATCGAACTGCGCGGCACCGAGGTAAAGTCCATCCGCGACGGCCACATCCGTATCGACGAAGCCTACGCCCACATCGAAAACCATCAGGCGGAAGTGCTTCAAATGACCATTCAGCCGTACAGTCACGGCAACGTTCATAATCACAGCCCGACCCGGCCCCGCCGCCTCCTTCTTCACAAAAAGGAAATCCTCCGGCTCCAGAGCAAGATCGGCGAAAAAGGGCTGACGCTGGTGCCGCTCAAAGCGTATCTCAAGGGAGGCAAAGTCAAAATCGAACTGGCGCTTTGCAAAGGAAAAGACACGGTGGACAAACGCGAAACTCTGAAGAAAAAAGCGGCTGATCTGGATACCCGCCGCGCCCTGCGAGGACGCTGACTTTCGCCATGAGAAGCCGCGAAGCCATGAAATGGGAAGAGACGCTCAAGGCGGTCTTCGACGCGCTGGATCACGAGTTGGAAATCGAATACGGCGATCGTTACCCCATCCACCCTGCCCGCCCGAAACACGGAAAGACCGCCAATCCGGAAGATGATGGACTGTTCAACGTCGGCGCGGCGTTTTCCGCCGGGTTCGGTTCAAAATACGGCCCCGGCTATGTCGTTGAAATCCGCATCGCAACGCTAAGCCGGGTTCCCGAGACCCTCCGCGAAGAGATTAAGCGGAAAATTTTCCAACGACTGGAAGAGCGGGTTCCGGCGGCCTTTCCCAGAAAGAAACTTCATGTCTCGGAAGAAAACGGGCTGATCCGCATTCACGGCGATTTGAGTCTCGACGACTGAATCTCGAAGTCGTAACCCCAGACCGGCCTGCCGTTGATCTCGAAATAGAGCTTTTGCGAATCCGCGCTCCAGCGCAACGACTCCTTTAATTCTCCAGCCGGCGCATTGGTGTATTCGGGCAGATAAAAAAGCGTATGCCACAGGCGGCGCTCGCGGGTGGAGATTTTGTAGCCCGGTTTGGAGTAATAATAAACGTGCTGAAGCCGCGCCGTGCGGCTTCCATCCGGCGCGGCCAGAACCTGTACAGTTTTAGTCGGCGCGGTGAATATCCTGAACGATACAAACAGGGCGAACCCCATCAGCGCCAGCAGGCCGACCGCACGCAGTGACGGGAGTCCGCTCAAAAACGTCCGCTTGTGGTGGTAATGCCGCATCACTTTCCTTCAACTGACCCGGCAGGCGGAAGAAATCTTCCGAAAAACTTTTTGATGGAAAAGCTCCGGTCAATATCCTTGTACGAAAGCAGAAGCATCGCACCGATCAGCAGAATAGCGAAGAAGTTGATTAAGGCCGTCTGAATTTTAACATTCACCTTGTGCCGGGTGATACCGTGCCACAGAGCGAAGCAGATATGTCCGCCGTCGAGCACCGGAATCGGCAGAAGATTGAGCACAGCCAGATTGATGTTTAAAAACCGGATCAGGCCGAGCGTGTTCACCAGACCCATTTTGATCGCCGCCGCCAGCAGAGAGAAGATGGCAATCGGCCCGCCGAGGCCGCCTGCGGCCTGTTTTGCCTCCGCCGGAGTCACCAGTGCTTTAAGCACACGGACAATGGTCAGCGCGTCATATTTGAGCTGATCAACGGGGTTTTTGTACAGCATCCACGGCATCCCGCTTCCGCCAAGCTGTACGCCGATCATGATACGCTCATATTCGCTGTTGTATTCCGGAACAATCGTCAGTGTCAGCGGTTCGCCCTTACGCTCCACGGTGAGCGTGGCGGGAACTCCCGGTTCAGCCGCCTGCACCAGCTCTGTGAAATGTTCCCAGCCGAGAATCGCCATACCGTTCAATGTTAACGCGGTGTCGCCGCTTTTAATTCCCGCCCGGTCCGCCGGACTGCCTTTTGTCACCGAACCGAACAGACAGGGAAGCGCCGGCTCAATCCCTTCGATGGTGCGAATGCCCTCCGTGCCCTTCACGACCGGAACCTCCAGCACCCTGCCGTCGCTCAGACCAAGATCGGCGGTCTCGCGGTTTTTGAGCATGGTTTCCACGGTAAAATCGTACCAGTTGTTGACGGCGGCGCCGTTGACCGCAGTGATTTCATCGCCCTGCCGGAGTCCGGCGGCATAGGCGGCGCAATTGGTTTCGATATTTCCAATCATTGGACGGATCTGCGTGCCGGCATCGTTACCGGGAATCAGCCAGACCGCCACAGCCAGCAAAACCGCCAGCACAATATTGCCGAGCGGACCGGAAACGGCCACGGCGATTTTCTTCCATGGCGAGACCGCCGGAAATTTTTCAGCCGAAGCGTCGCCCTGAATGCGCTCCATCCCTTCCGGATCAAGCTGAGGAAGCGAGACGTAGCCGCCGAACGGAATCCAGCCGATCTTATAGACGATGCCGTCCTTCTCCCATTTAAAGATGGCGCGGCCAAAGCCGATGGAGAAGGTTTTAACGACCAGTCCGCACCGGCGGGCAACGATGAAGTGCCCAAACTCATGGACAAAAACTGTCACACCGAAAAGAAACAGCGCCGCGAACACGGTGTACAAAACGGTCCACGAGCTCAACAGCAGTTCAACCATTGGAAAACAGCCGCCTTTCTAGCGTATGAAAAACTTGATGTAGATATACATAAACGGCGCGGCGAAAAGCAGACTGTCGATCATGTCGAGCATACCGCCCAGCCCGTGCGCAATCGCCCCGGAGTCTTTGATATCCACAGCGCGCTTAAACATGGACTCGACCAGATCGCTGACCGTTCCAATGACCGGAAGAAGAACGCCGAGAATCAAAGCATGCGCCAGAGGAAAATGGTACGGCCCGAGCGTGCCGTTGGAAAAGTGCCACCAGATCACGCCGACCACACAGGAAAAGAGAATCCCGCCGAAAAGACCTTCCCAGCTCTTCTTCGGCGAAACGCGCGGAAACAGCTTATGCTTTCCGAACCGCGAGCCAATGAAGTACGCGCCCGCATCGCCCCATTTCACGGCCAGTAGCAGATAAAACGCGGTCAGCCCCGGCGCTTCATTCCCGCCAACCATGTATAACCGGACAAAAAAGCTCCAGAAGAATGCCACATAGAGAAAACCGAACAGCGTTCCCAGCGCATTGCGCAACGCCTGTCGTGCGTTCGAATAGCCGAACAGCCGAAGGAAAATAACCATCAGAATAATCAAGAGTAGCGACCAAAGCATGTCATCACCGGAAAATCTCGAATAAGGGCAACGGGTGGCCATCCAGGTCATAGCAACAAACAAAAGACCGCAAATCATGCCTGTCCTCTTGGATGCCGGCAGATCGCCCAGCTCCATCAGCGCGTACACTTCACGCATCGCCAGACCGCAGATCAGCATCAGCCCGATCAGGACGGCAATATTCCCGGCGGGAACCAGCAGTACCGCGACAGACAGCACCACTGCAATCGCCAGACCCAGCATAATCCGTTTTTTATCCATACCATCCTCCTACTGACTCACGATTCCGCCGTACCGGCGGCCGCGCTGGTTGAACGCCTCCAACGCCTGGAAAAACTGCGGCTCACGGAAATCCGGCCAGAACACATCCGTGACATAAAGCTCCGCATACGAAATCTGCCAAAGCAGAAAATTACTCAATCTCAGCTCGCCGCTGGTGCGAATCATCAGCTCGGGATCGGGAACATCCGGAAGATAAAGATGCTGTGCGACGGTTTCCTCATTCACCGTTTCAGGATCGAGTTCGCCGGAGGCGGCCTTGCGCGCGATGGCCTTGGCGGCCTCGGCGATCTCGGTGCGGCTCCCGTAGCTCAGCGCCACGATCAGTGTGTACTCATAATCCTTCGCCGACTTCTCCATCAGCTTTTTCAGCTTCTTCTGCAAATTCCCCGGCAGGCGTTCCGGCTGACCGATCACCCTCAGGCGGATTTTATTTTTCAGCAGATCGCTCTCATAACGATCCATGAACATGCCCAGCAGACTCATCAACCCTTCAACCTCATCCTTCGGGCGGATCCAGTTTTCCGTGCTGAAAGCGTACAGCGTCAAAAACTTCACGCCCGCCTGCCGCGCCGCACGAAGTACCGCCCGCACCGACTCAGCGCCCTGCTCGTGGCCTTTGATGCGCGGCAGACCGCGCTGTTGAGCCCAGCGCCCGTTGCCATCCATGATGATGGCGACATGATTCGGAATTTTTTCAAGCTCTGGAACTTCAGGTTTCATTAAACCACTTTTACCACCCGCTCACTGCGTTCGCTAGAGATCATAGAGACGCTGAGAATATCGCCCTTTCCTTCTCTGAGCCTCCGCGCCCTCTGTGGTTGAAAATTATTTTAAATCGCCAATTTTATTGTGCTCTTACGATTGGGTCCTACGGACAGAATGCTCACCGGCACACCGGTCAGCTTCTCGATCCAGCGGACATATTTCTGCGCCTGCGCCGGAAGCTCTTCAAAACAGGTTGCGTCGCGGGTGGAGCAGTTCCAACCTTTGAATTCCTCATAGACCGGTTTACAGCGCGACAGCTTGCTGATGCTGGCCGGAACCGTTTCAACCCGCTTGCCGTCGCACTCGTAGGCCACACAAACTTTGATGGTTTCAAACCCGTCGAGCACATCCATCTTCATCAGCGCCCAGCGGTCAATACCGCCGATCATCGCGGAATAGCGCGCGACCACAGCGTCGAACCAGCCGCAACGGCGCGGGCGGCCGGTCGTTGCGCCGAACTCATGGCCGACTTTGCGCAGTTCTTCGCCGGTGGAATCCAGCAGTTCGGTCGGGAACGGCCCCTCGCCCACGCGGGTGGTGTAGGCCTTCACGATGCCGATGACATCATCCACCGAATGCGGCGGAATACCCGCCCCGGCGGCCACGCCGCCCGCTCCGGTTGAGGATGAGGTGACAAACGGATAGGTTCCGAAATCAATATCGAGCATCACGCCCTGAGCCCCCTCGAAGATCACATTGGTCTTCGGATCGCGCACGGCGGCGTTGAGCATCGGAACCGGATCGCAGATGAACGGTTTGAGATAATCAAACGCCGCGCGATATTTGACGACCAGTTCGTCAGCGTTCAGCGGAGCGGCCCCGAGCACGGCCAGCATCGCGTTTTTCGCCGCGATGCGTTCGCGCAACATGGATTCAAAATCCTTTTCGAGCACATCGCCCATCCGCAGTCCGGTGCGGTCGGCTTTATCGGAATAAGCCGGGCCGATCCCGCGTTTGGTCGTGCCGATCTTTTTACCGGTTTCCAGCTTCGCCTCTTTCGCCCCGTCGAGTTCTTTGTGGTACTGGATGACCATGTGAGCGCGATCGCTGATGAAAAGCCGCCCGCGGATATCAATACCGCGTTTTTCCAAATCCTGAAGTTCTTCGGTCAGACCAAGAGGATCCACCACCAGACCGTTGCCGATCACGCATTTTACGCCGGGCCGGAGAATACCGGACGGGGCCAGATGCAGAACATATTTCTGGTCACCGATCTCCACCGTGTGGCCGGCATTGTTGCCGCCCTGATAGCGGACAACCCAGTCCGCGTTCGCGGTTAAAACGTCAATGACCTTCCCCTTGCCCTCGTCGCCCCACTGTGCGCCGATCAAAACTGTATTCGCCATGCTAAAACCCCTTGGTGCTGAGTTGGTTCCCAAAGGCGCAGAGAGTAAACGACTGATGCGGAGCGGTCAATTTCCAAACCTTGCAAAACCGGGGTTAAAACCCTCAGCAACCGGCGATCAGATCATAGTCGAGCGATGCCGAAACCGTTACGTCGAACCGGTCGCCCGGCACCGCGTCAAACTCCGGCAGAAAAACCATGCCGTCCACCTCCGGTGCTTCGTGCTGGGTGCGGCCGATCAGGCCGTCCTCGCCGGAGCCGTCAATCATCACTTCAATCGTCTGGCCGACCTGCGCGGCACAGCGGGCGGCGGAAACCTGCCGCTGGGCCTCCATCAAACGGGCCCGGCGCTCCTCCTTCACGGCGGCGGACACATCGTCGGCCAGTCGGGCGGAAATTGTCCCCGGCTCGGCGGAATAGGTAAAAACCCCGGCGTGGGTAAAGCGACCTTCTTTGACAAACGCCAGCAGTTCGGAAAAATCCTCTTCCGTCTCGCCGGGATGGCCGACAATAAACGCCGTCCGGATGGCGCAATCCGGCAGAATTTCCCGGATCATATCCAGCTTTTCCACTGTTTGCAGGCGGGTAAGCCGACGGCCCATGACATCGAGCATCCGGTCAGAAATATGCTGAAGCGGCATATCAATATAACGGCAAAAGCGGGCATCGGACGCCATCACCTCAAGCACCTCGCGCGTCAGATGCTGAGGACAGGCGTACATCAGCCGGAACCAGACATCATCGCCGATTTCATTGCGCAGTGCGGTCAGCAGACCGGCCAGATGCAGTTCCCCATCCCAGTCCTTGCCGTAGGCCGTCGTGTCCTGAGCAATCAGATTGATCTCCACCGCGCCAGCCTCAATCAGCGCCTTCGCCTCCGCGACGATCTCATCCATCAGACGGCTCATCTGCTTTCCGCGGATTTTCGGAATGGAGCAGAAGGTGCAAGGATTGGAACAGCCTTCGGAAATCTTCAGATAGGCGGTATGCGGAGAACCCATTCGCAGACGCGGGCGGATCAGAAAATCGCTGTAGCTCTCCGGCTCGCCCAGCTCGACACGTTTACCCAGCAGACCGGCGCAGATTTCCGGCAGGCGGCTGTAGTCGGGGAACGAAACCCGCGCGTCGGCGGCGGACAGAAAATTCTCCAGCTCCGGACTGTCGGCAACCCGCTTAACCAGACAGCCCAGCGCAACCACGGCGCGCGGCCCGCCGCCTTCCTTCAGTCCGCGCAGTTCGTGCAGAACATTCGACGCTTCCTCTCGGGCATCCTGAATAAAGCCGCAGGTATTCACCAGACAGATATCCGCCTCCGCCGGTTCCTGAGCAATCAGCCAGCCGCTTTCGGCGAACCGTCCGAGAATCAGCTCGGAATCCACGGTATTTTTAGCACAGCCCAGACTGACCAGTGCAACTACCGGCGAGCGGGAAGAGTTTTTTTTCTGTTTTTTCATAAATCGGTCTCAGGAAAGAAATCACCCAGTTTGGAGCCCTTCGGAAGCTTCGCCTTTTTCATCGTCACCGGCGGTGCTTCACAGCGCAGTAAAAACTCGCGGCAGGAAATCACCGACGCTCCGAACACCGAAACCAGACGCTGTTCCGTCCAGTCCGAAGTCACCACCAGAATCCGCTCCGGCTTCGGCGCGTCATGAACCATCTGCTCAATCACCCCGTCCGCCGTACGGTTGGCCGGAGAAAAAATCACCTCCAGATTCGGCGCGTCCAGCGCCTCATCGCGTCCGCCTTCACGGCCGTCAAACACCACCGTGATCCGGCGGGCCATCCCGGAGGCAAACCGCTCAATCCGGCGCACCAGACGCTGACGGGCCGTCGCGATTTCATCGCGCCGTCCATCCAGAGCTCCGTCCTGATGTAACAGGTTGTAGCCGTCAATAATCAGCCGGTCGTAGTCCATACAAGTTCCAAAGTCCGGGCAAATCTATCTGAAAAGTTCCGAACAGTGGAAACTTTCCGGATGATTTTTTAAAAGTTTGAGATAGACTCCGCCCATGAACAAACTTCACGGCACGGTCGCCCACGTCATGAGGCGGTTTGTCCCCGACAAATGGGGCGGAACCGAAACCGTCGTTTTCAACCTCGCCCGGGAGCTCGAAAAATCGGGAATCAGCAGTCCGATCTTCTGCACCGACATGTTTGCGAAACGCGGCGAAGAAATCATTAACGGCGTCACCGTCCGGCGCTTCCGCTACTGCTTTCCCTGGTTCGGACTGGATGAAGCGGCAAAAAGCGCCCTGCGCCTCAAGGGCGGAAGTCCCCTTTCCCTGTCGCTGTTTTTTTCTCTGCTCTTCAGCAAAGACCTGACGATGATCCACACGCACGTCGGGCGGCGGCTGGGCGGGATTGCCCGTACCGCCGCGCGCATCCGCAACGTGCCGTACGTCATCCACGTCCACGGCGGACGCCACACCGTTCCGCAGGATCAATACGATCAAATGACCGCGCCGGTCGCCGGAAAACTTGAATGGGGAAAACTGTTCGGCTGGATATTCGGCTCGCGGCGCGTCTTCGACGATGCCGCCGCCGTCATCTGTGTCGGACAGAGTGAAGCCGACGAAATGCGCGGACGCGGACAGAAAAACGTCCACTACCTGCCGAACGGCGTGCATGTTCAACGGTTCGCGCAGGCAACTCCCGAAGCGTTCCGCAAAGAATACGGACTCGAAAACAATCCGTTCGTGCTCTGCCTCTCACGGATTGATTTTCAGAAAAACCAGCTCCTGCTGGTCAAAGCCTTCGCGAACTTCCGCGAAACGCATCCAGACTGGAAACTCGTCTTTATCGGCTCCGTTTCGGTTGAAGAATATCACCGGAAAATCCTCGACGAAATCGCGCGGCAGAATCTTCAGGACTCCGTGCTGATCATCCCCGGACTCAAGCCGGATGACCCGCTGTTGCCATCGGCGTACAAGGCGGCGGAAATGTTCGTCCTGCCGACCGCCAACGAACCGTTCGGCATCGTCATCCTCGAGGCGTGGGCGGCGGGAACGCCGGTCATCGCCACGCGGGTCGGCGGCATCCCCGGCTTCACAACCGACGAAGAAAACATCCTGCTCTCAGACGACAACGATGCCGTCATGCTGGCTGAAAAAATGAACCGGCTCGCCGCCGCGCCGGAACTGAAACATAAACTCGCGGAAAACGGCCTCTGCGAAGTTTCCGCCCACTACGACTGGAGCGCGATTGCGGAAAGGGTTGTCAGAATCTATGAGGAAATTTTGACGACTCGTTCAAAACGTTAAACGCTTTAACGGAGGTCTATATGACCAAACTTCTCATCTGGATTGGTGTTTTCGCTGGCGGCTGGATCGGCTGGTGGGTCGCCGGGAAACTCGGCATGAGTTTCTACGGACAGTTCCTTATCAGCAGTATCGGAAGCATCGCCGGCGTTTTCGCCGGATGGAAGATCGCGAATGAAATCTGAATCGTTGAAACGGCCTGACGGCCTCGTTCAAACCGTTTAACGAATTTAACGAGCGGCTGTGCCGCATTTCAACGAGCACAGCGTTTTAACGATCTTTCATGAACCCGCGCAGAACATAATTCATGACGCCGCCGTTTTTCAGGTATTCAATTTCCAGCGGAGCGTCCACACGCGCTTTCACCTGAAATTCTTTGGCTCCGGCTTTCACGGTCAGGATTTTTCCGGGCGTGAAGTTTTCGGCGACGCCGGTGATGCTGAAGCGTTCTGTACCGGTCAGCCCGAGACTTTCCGCCGTTTCACCGTTGATGAATTCGCACGGCAGAATCCCCATTCCCACCAGATTGGAGCGGTGAATCCGCTCGAAGCTTTCGGCGATCACCGCTTTGACGCCGAGCAGTCGGGTGCCTTTGGCGGCCCAGTCGCGCGACGAACCCGCGCCGTACATTTTTCCGGCCACGATGACGAGCGGCGTGCCGGCTTCGGCATATTTCATCGCGGCGTCGTAGATGAACATCTCTTCGCCGGTCGGCAGATAAACCGTACGTCCACCCTCTTCGGCCACCATTTTATTTTTGATGCGGATATTGGCGAACGTGCCGCGCATCATCACTTCGTGGTTGCCGCGCCGTGAACCGTAGGAATTGAAATCGCGCTCCGCGACGCCGTGCGCCCGCAGATAATCGGCCGCCGGACTCTTCTTGGAAATGTTGCCCGCCGGTGAAATATGGTCGGTCGTGATGAAGTCGCCAAACAGTCCGAGCACGCTGGCGTTCTGAAGATCGGCCAGCGGCGCGGGCGGCTGTTCGCACCCTTCGAAGAACGTGGGCTCGCGGATGTACGTGGAATCGCCGTCCCACTGGAAGACCTGACTCTTGACCGTTTTCAGCTCGTTCCATTCGGGGCTGATCTTCGCGGTGTCGCCGTACACTTCGGTATAAAACGCGGCATCAGCGGCCAGCGCAATCGCGGACTGCAATTCAGCGGGCATCGGCCAGATATCCTTGAGAAACACCTCTTTACCGTCGGTGCCTTTGCCGAGCGGTTCTTTTTCCAAATCAATATTGACCGTTCCAGCCAGCGCGTAAGCAACCACCAACAGCGGCGAGGCCAGATAGTTGGCCTTGGTGAGCGGATGAACGCGTCCTTCAAAGTTCCGGTTACCGGAGAGCACGGCGGCGACCGTCAGATCCTTCGCCTTGATCTCCTCTTCGATTTCCGGCGCCAGCGGGCCACTGTTGCCGATGCAGGTGGCGCACCCGTAGGCCGCGACCTGAAAACCGAGCTTGTTCAGCGGCTCCATCAGTCCGGCTTTATTAAGATAGCGCGTGGCCGCCTGCGATCCGGGTGCCAGCGAGGTCTTCACAAACGCCGGAACGGTCAGCCCTTTCTCTACGGCCTTCTTCGCCACCAGCGCCGCGCCCATCATCAGCCCCGGACTGGACGTGTTGGTACAGCTGGTGATGGAGGCGATGACGACCGATCCATTGGTGAGTGCCGATTGCCGGTTGCCAGCTTCAGATTTCAGGAAGTCCTTCTGGAATTCTTCTTTAAGTCCGGAAAGCGAAAGTTGCTGATGCGGACGGCTCGGCCCGGCCAGCGCCGGTTCAACCGTGGAAAGATCAAGCTCCAGCGTGTCGTTATAATCCGCTTCGCTGTCGAAGCCCCAGATGCTCTGCGCCTTGCAGTAGGCCTCCACCAGCGCGCACTGTTCCGCACTGCGTCCGGTTTCGCGCAGATAAGCGATCGTCTTTCCGTCGATCGCGAAAAAGCCCATCGTGGCGCCGTACTCGGGAGCCATGTTGGCGACCGGACAGCGGTCGGCCAGACTGAGATTCGCCGCGCCTTCGCCGTAAAATTCAACAAACTTTCCGACAACGCCCTTCTTACGGAGCATGCGGGTGACGGTCAGCGCCAGATCGGTGGATGTCACGCCCGGCTTGAGCGCGCCGGTAAACTTAAATCCGACCACTTCCGGAGTCAGAATCGGAATCGGCTGACCGAGCATCGCCGCTTCGGCCTCGATGCCGCCGACGCCCCAGCCCAGCACGCCCATGCAGTTCACCGTCGTCGTGTGACTGTCCGTTCCGACCAGCGTATCCGGAAACGCCACGCCGTTTTCAACCGCCACGCAGTCAGCGAGGTATTCCATGTTGATCTGATGACAGATGCCGAGACCGGGCGGAAGAACACGAAGTTTTTCGAACGCGCCCTGTCCCCACTTTAAAAATTTGTAGCGTTCGGCGTTCCGTTCGAACTCGCGGGCGATATTGATTTCCAGCGACGCGGCGCATCCGGCGGAATCCAGCTGAACCGAGTGATCCACCACGAGATCAACCTGAACCTGCGGCTCAATCCGGGAAACATCCTTGCCGGCTTTTTTCATCGCCGACCGCAGAGCGGCCAGATCCACCACGCAGGGAACGCCGGTGAAATCCTGCAGGAGAACGCGGGCTGGCATAAACGGCAGTTCAACCGCTTCGCTCTTCGGCGACCAGCGGCACAGTTCAGCCAGATGCTGAGGCGTGTAGGCCGGATGACCTTGCAGACGAAGCAAGGATTCCAGCAGAACCTTCACCGAAAACGGCATGCGGGAAAAATCATAGCCGCCCGACTTTTCCAGCTCCGGCAGGCTGTAATAGGAAACATCAAATCCGCAAAGCTTCTTCAGAAAAACGTTTTTCGTCACGGAACTCCTCCACGTTGGTTAAAAGGCGGGACATTTAACCACGGATCGCGAGGATTACACGGAAAAAATCACCGAACCTGCTGTCCGCAGGCTTCACCCCTCAACAATCAGCCGCAGGGCCAGATTGGCCTGCATGTGGGCGGCGATGCCGACTCGCGGAGCCATCAGTCCGCAACCGGGCCGCGCTCCGGTTTCCAGATCGCCGACAATATAAATATTCCGGCCCATTTTCCGGACGCCAATGGTTTCTTCCGCGCCGAACCCGGCTATGCCGGAGGCGCCGATGAACGGCACGTCCGGCCTTTGCACCGTGAACGCCTGCAAAAGCATCGCCTTCTGATCGGCACGGTCGAACGCCTCAATCATCACATCCGCCGTTCCGAACATTGGAAACAGATTATCCGGCGTAAGTCTGACCGCGTGCGCCTCGACTTCAACATACGGATTGATTTTCCGGAGATTGGAAACCAGCGCATCGGTTTTGAGCTGTCCGATCTGATCAACAAAATACTGCTGACGGTTCAGATTGCTCGGCTCAACCACATCGAAATCAGCGATAATCAGCCTGCCGATGCCGGTACGCGCCAGCGCCACGGCAATGGCCGATCCGAGCCCGCCGAGCCCGGCGATACCGATCGTCGCGGCTTTGACCTTGGCGTGAACGCCCGGCGTATGACGCGAAGCCATCAGCGCTTCCAGTTCATCCGCCGACGGCATTTCGCCGCGCGTGATCAGACTGACCTCGTCGCCGTCCTTCAGCACGGCGTCCACAGTCATCGCCGCGCCGTTCAGAATCAGCACGTCGGCCTGTGGCTTCACTGCATCACGCAGTCTGAACAGCGTCCGCTCGCCGGTTTCAACCGGTCGTTCATTGAGTTTTATTTTCAGCATTCGGCGGTTCCTTGGCGGACGGTTTCGGCAGTGTTTTCATGAAAATATGAATCCCGGTGAGAATAATAAACACCGCGAACATCCGTTTCAGAATGACTTCGGGAAGCATAAAAACAATTTTACTGCCGAGAATCGCCCCGGCGGTTCCGCCAATCGCCATCCAGCCTGCGACCGCCAGATTCACCGGAATGTCCGGATTCAGTTTATAGCGGATCGCCCCGGCCAGCGCGGTCGGTAGCATCACAAACAGAGAAATGCCCTGCGCGCTTTTCTGCCCGAAGCCGAATGCCAGCGTAAGAATCGGCACCATCAGGATTCCGCCGCCGACTCCGAACAGGGCGCTCATGATGCCGGTGGCGATTCCGGCGATTATGTACAGATACCAGTTTTCCATTTAATTCCCCTTCAAGTGCCGCTTCGCAAACTCCAGCTTGCGCGCCAGATGAACCGACGAACGCCCGGCCTCGTGTCCGGCCTGCGGATAAACCGCCATCTCTTTCGGCGCGGCGATTTTATTGTACGCCGCATACGTGCATTCCGGCGGACAGATTTCATCTTTCATTCCGACCGCAACCAGCGCCGGACATTGTACCTTCGGCGCGAGATTGATGTTGTCAAAATACGCGAGGTTCCGGCGAACGGTTTCCGCCCGCTCCGGAAAAGCGGCCAGATAATCCGCGATTCCGGCTCCGCCGCCACTGCGTCCGGCGATCCGCCGCTCCATCCAGCAACTGCTCGGAACATCCGCCATGCAAAGCACGACCGACCGATCCAGCGCCGCCAGCCCCAGCGCTACGCCGCCGCCCTGACTGTGCCCGTCCACCGCAATCCGCGAGGAATCAATCTCGGGAACTTCGCGGGCAAGGCGGACCGCGCGAAGAAAGTCGGTCCAGACGCAAAAAATATAGCTCTTCCGCAAATCGTAAAGATTCAGTATCCACCAGCCGGATTTTCCGTCGCTGTCAAACGAAGTATTCGAACCGGTCGTGCCGCCCTGCAACCGGAAATCCGGCGAAATCACCGCATAACCCGCCGCCGTCCAGGCCGCGAAATCGGACGGCTTTCCCCGACTGCGGTCAGCGCCGTGACAGCAGATCACAACCGGCACCGGCGCTTTACGGGCAGGAGGCAGAATCAGCCAGGTGTGAACCGGCGTGCCGTCCAAACCTTCAAACGTCAGATCGCGCACGTCCGCCGTCAGGTCGCCTTTGACATTCAGCGGCGCGTCCTCGCAACGGCGCAGGGTTTCAAACCAGAACCCGTCAAAATCCGACGGACGGTTCGACGGAACATCCAGAGTTTCAAACTGGTCGGCGGGAAGCATCGGGCTTTCTTCTTTCCTTCGGGGAAAACGGTTCATAGAATCCGCGCCATGAAAGCAAAACAACGGTTGATTGTCAGCCTGCTATTAACAATTCCATTCCTTGGAAACGCCCAACAGCCGGAACCCCGTCCGGCGAAAACGCCGAGGGTCTATCAGATTCCGGTCAAAAACCAGATTGAGCCCGCCCTGCTCTACGTCATCCGGCGCGGCGTGACCGAGGCGGAAAAAGAAAAAGCCGACGCCATCGTCTTCGTCATGGACACACCCGGCGGCGGCGTCAAAGAAGCCCGCGAAATCATCACCCTGATCGGACAGATCAAAGTCCCCATTTACACCTTCGTCGAAAAAGACGCCTACTCCGCCGGGGCGATCATCGCGCTGGCCACGCCGCACATCTACATGGCGCCCGGCAGTGTCATCGGCGCGGCCACGCCGCTGATGATGAGCCCGTTCGGCGGCGTTGAAAAAATGCCCGACGCCGTTGAGGAAAAAATGACCTCCGCCGTCGCCGCTCTGGTGCGCGCCGCCGCCGAACAGGGCGGACACGATCCGCAACTCGGCGAAGCCATGGTCCGGCGCGAAGTCGGCTATTCCGTCGGCACCAACATACTGAGCAAAGCCGGCGAACTTCTCACTCTCACCGCCAGCGAGGCCGAAGGTATTCTGTCCGACGGCACCGTCAAAGATGTCGCCACTATGCTCGAAAAAGCCGGACTCTCCGGCGCGGAAATCCAGACTCTGGAAATCACCCCCGCCGAACGGATCGCCCGCTTCATCGCCGCCTTCGCGCCGATTCTACTGATGATCGGACTCGGCGGCATCTATCTGGAAATCAAAACGCCCGGCTTCGGAATCCCCGGAATTGCCGGCATCGCGGCGCTGACGCTCTTTTTCTTCGGCCACCATATCGCCGGACTGGCCGGAACCGAAGACGCCATCCTCTTCATCCTCGGGGTCGTCCTGCTCCTCATCGAAATATTCGTCACGCCCGGCTTCGGCGTACTCGGCTTCAGCGGCATCGCGCTGATTCTTTACGCCCTGATCAGCGCCATGACCTGGGTAATCCCCGGCGACGTCTTTCCGGCGCTCAACGAAAGCACCTTACAGCAGGCCGTCATCAACCTCGCGTTCGGTGCCACCGGAACGGTTGCTCTTGGAATTCTCGCGGCGAAATTCCTGCCGGAATCGCGGGCCATCCGCCCGCTCGTTCTCCGGCAGAGCACGAACAAAGCCGAAGGCTTCACCGCCGCTCCGGAACACGCGGAACTGCTCGGCAGAAAAGGAATCGCCGAAATGAATCTGCACCCGGCGGGCCGCGCGCTGTTCGACGACGAGCGGATCAACGTCATCAGCCGGGGCGAATTCATCGAAAGCGGCTCCGCCGTGCGCGTCATCGAAACCGGCGGCGGACGGATTGTTGTAGAAAAAATCTGATTGCGCCGCCGGCATTGGAGGGCGAGGTTCCACCGCGCCGTTCCGGTTTTCAAGGCAGGCAGATCGCGTTCTGTGGTTATCGCGGCAGTTTGATTTTACGGCGGATGTAGGTGGGAACGTCGAGGTCTTCGCCGTTCCAGATGGTGCGTTCGGCGCCGCCAAAGGTGCGTGAGCGCGGTTTGAGTACTCCGCTGAGTTCACCCTGTTTTCCGTCGCCGGAAGCGGGTTTGAGTCCGCCGCGCCCGTCGTCCACCAGCGGTTCTTTCCAGGCTTCCGCCGCCAGCACGATGGCGGATATCCGTCCGGCATATGCGGGATCGACCGCAATTCCGGTTTTGAGCCAGCATTCTTCATTCGCAGGTTTCAGCGCCTCGGCGATCTGCTGTACTTCGGAAAGCTTCAGATCTTCCCCGCCGGTGATGGCGATGATCATGCCGGGGGCTTTTTCAAAAACGTCGCCGTCCTGAGTCAGCGGATGGGTGAGCAGTGAATCAATGAGCGCGTCGGCGCGGCCTCCGCCGGTGGCGGTGGCGCAGGCGAAGCGGCAGAACGCATCGCAGGAGCTGAGCATGGTGTGCAGAGCGGCGAAGTCGAGGTTGCAGATTCCATGGTAGGCCAGCATCCGCCAGAGGCCGATGACTCCGGCACCCAGCGTACGACTGCCGGTCTCCAGACTTTCTTCGAGCAGTGCGTCGCCGTCCGGCTGAATCAGCGCGTTGGGCATCTGCACAATGGCATCGGCGTACGTGCGCAGACGGCGGATGGCGGCATGCGCCCGGCCCTGAGCAACACTGCCTTCGTACGGGAACGGCAGAACGGTGAAAAACAGCGTGGTCGCGCCGAACGCGCGGGCCATACGGGCCACGACCGGCGCGGTGCCGGTTCCGAATCCGCCGCCCAGTCCGGCGACCACCAGAAGCAGGTCCACACCGCTCAGCAAAGTTTCAATCTGACTGG
The DNA here is from genome assembly GCA_044346945.1 of Pontiellaceae bacterium. Taxonomy (GTDB): domain Bacteria; phylum Verrucomicrobiota; class Kiritimatiellia; order Kiritimatiellales; family Tichowtungiaceae; genus Tichowtungia. The sequence goes on from JBIIYG010000004.1 coordinate 44,863, forward strand.
CGGAGTTTTCCGCACAGCGCCGTCCGACCTCCGGATCGCCGCCCGCGCTCATACCGTCGGTCAGCGCCTTGCCGACCGCGACACGGTTTTCGATATTCGAGCAGGTTTCCAGTGTCTGGACATCGCAATCCATGATAGCGAATTCCATTCCCTCCGGCGCACGACGGGCAATCCGCGCCACCGTATTGCAACCTGCGCCACCAATCCCCAATACCAAAATCTTTTTATTCAGCTCACTCATGGCTTCCGCCTCCCCAAAGTTTAGACAGCCAGACTTTCCAGCGGGCGCGGATCGGCGGCTCGGGTTCAATTTGACTGGCGGCGTAGCGCACACATCCGATCGCGGCGGCAAACCGCGCGCCGTCCTGTTTACTGGCAAGTCCGACACAGTCGTGAACACGTCCGATCTGACAGGGAGCATTGAAGACCTGCTGGGCTAGATCGGAAATTCCTTCCATCGAGGAACCGCCGCCGGTGAGAATCACTCCCGCATTAAGCAGTCCGGACAGCCCTTCCACTTCGATCCGGTCGGCGATCAGCTTGAAAATCTCTTCCATACGGGCGTTGATGATGGTGTGAAGCGTGGCGGCGCGGACCACCCGTCCGCTGAATCCGCCTTCGGCGGGAATGGAAATATTCTGATCGGCCTGCAGGCGGTTGATGAGCGCACTGCCGGATTCTTTTTTGAGTGCCTCGGCCTGACGGCGGTTGAGGTTAAGGCCACTGCAGATGTCGGCGGTGATGTGATCGCCGCCGACAGCGATTGAGCCGGCCAGCTTCACGAGTCCTGCGTTATAAACGATAAAGTCGGTGGTGCCGCCGCCGAGGTCAATCACCACAACCCCGGCGCGTTTCTGTTCCGGCGTCAGAACGGCCAGCGCGGAGCAGAAGCCACCGAACGCGGCATCGGTGCAGACGACCGGTACGTTTTCTGTGAGCTTTTTGAGGTTTTCGACGACCGAGCGCTGACCGTGAATCAACAGCATGCCGACGCGGAGTTCCTCCGCCAGCATCCGCTCCGGATTGACGATACCGCCGCGTCCGTCCACCTCGAAGTTCTGCTGAAGCGTGTGCAGACGAATCCGGTCGTCGGGGAGCGGAATTTTCCGAGCGACTTCCAAAGCCTGATCAATGTCTTCACGGGAAATCTCCCCGCCGGGCTCTTCATATTCGTTCAGTACGGGAATTCCGCCGATGTGAATCAGGCTTTCGGCCCGTCCTCCGGAGGCGACCAGATAGATGCTTTCGCCGATCGCCTTGCCGGAGGCGGCTTCCGCCGCTTCCATGGCGCGGCGCACCGCGTCGAGTGCCATTTCAAAGTCGGTGATTTCACCTTTGCGCACACCGCGCGATTCGCATTCGCCGAATCCGGCGACCATCAGTCCTCCGTCATCCCGGACTTCCGCCATCAGAACTTTGATGGTGGTGGTGCCGATTTCCAGCGCGGTGAGAAGCGGTAGGCTCATAAAAAAGTTCCTTATTCCGGTTTGGGTTCCGGCGTTTTTTCCGGCGCATAAAACGTGACCGGCACGTTGCGCCCGTCCGGAGTCAAATCAATGGTTTCCACCCGGCGGCCCTGCTCGTTCGCCAGTTGCAGAACGCTGACCAGCCGGATCAGCTTCTCGCGGGCGGCCTGCAACGGAAACCGTACGGTGACTTCGCGGTTGATGACGGCGGTCACGAAGTCGGGATAGCGGATGTCGAAGCTGGTGAAAGCGACCTGTGACCCGAGCCCCATCTGGTCGGCGGCGGCCAGAATAGCAAGACACTGCCGGATGCCGGGGGTGTCGATCTGATGGCCCGGAGAAACTTTTTCCAGCCGAAGACCTTCAATCAGCGGAAGCGACTGTCCACTGCGGGTCATCGGCAGAACCACACCGTAGCGGTCGACCAGAAACGGCAGAGCCCGGGGATTCCAGCGGAACTGTGCCATCGCCACCCGTTCAACCACCTTGATATTCAGCGTGTCCGGCAGTTTGCGTTCGATGGTGACCGACTCGACCAGCGGAACCTCTTCCAGCTTTTTACGGAGCTGTTCGAAGTCCAGAGCGAAAAGATTCAGTCCCGGCTTCAGTCCGGCGCGTTCGCAGAAAAAATCAGGCGGCAAGCGGCCATCGGAAGTGATGTTGATGTTTTTGAGCTCGAACTTGGCGTTACGGGAAAGGAACAGCGAGCCGGTGTAGCGGAGCCCGAAGTAAATTCCCGACAAAAGCAGAACCGCCACCGCCAGCAGAGAGACGACCAGCAGGCCGCGGCGAACGACCATTTTCTTCGCCGGTTTGTTCCTTGCTTTCGCGTACTGGGGTTTCGGGATTTTACGTCTTCTTGCCGCCATGGAGTTTCTCCGTCGTGTGCTTATAACGAAGCGGTTCGCATGATTCGATCACAAAGAGCCGGAAACTCGATTCCCGCCACCGCCGCCGCTTTGGGAAGCAGGCTGTGCGAAGTGAATCCGGGAATGCTGTTAAGCTCCAGAACGAACTGCTCGCCTTCGGGTGTCATACGGAAATCCACCCGGCCAAAACCCCGCGCGCCAAGCGCCTCGAAGGTTTTCAGGGCGGTCTTCTGCATCCGGGCGGCGGTTTCCGCGTCGAGCTCCGCTGGGATCACATAGCGCGTCGTGTCCACTTTGTACTTGGCGGTGTAGTCATACCAGCCCGCCGCCGTAACAATTTCAACGATTGGAAGAACCTGCCCGTCCACGATGCCGACTGTAAACTCGCGGCCCGGAATGAACCGCTGGACGAGAATCTCGTCATCATACTTGAAGGCATCGGCCAAAGCATCGGCCCACTCCGATTCCTTGAAAACCAGATGACAGCCCACACTGGAACCCTGCCGCGGCGGTTTCACCGCGACCGGCGGCTTCATCGAAGGCAGTTCGCCTTTGCAAAGCACCTCGCTGACCGGCACCTGAACACCGGCTTTCAGCAGACATTCCTCGGTCAGGATTTTATCAAAAGCGATCCGGCTGGCCTCGACACCAGCACCGACATACGGCAATCCCAACTTCGTCAGCCGGGCCTGAACCCCGCCGTCTTCGCCGTACTCGCCGTGCAGTGCGATAAACACCGCTTCGACTCCGGCAGGCACCTTGAAATCCGGCGACTTCACATCAATCTCCGTCACCTCGTAACCGGCTTTGCGGAGTCCGTTGGCAATCGCCGCTCCGGATTCGAGCGAAACTTCGCGCTCTGCAGAAAAGCCGCCTTTCAGGACGGCGACATGTTTAAATTTGTTTTGCATGGCGTGCATCCTAGTGAACTGAGAAATCACAAACAATCGGCAAGTGATCTGAAAAGCGGACATCCGGCATCCAGCACCGTTCCACCTGAACGCCGGGGCTGTGCAGGATAAAATCAAGGTGCCGCTTGGGTTTCCAGCTCGGAAACGTCGGCGAGTTCGACGCATGAGCGTTTTTCAAACCCGTCGCCGCCTGAAACAGCCGGATCTCCTGCTCGCCCCACAGCGCATTGAAATCTCCGGCGACAATATACGGTTTTTTAACGGTCTGAAGCAGATCGTATAAATCGCCGAGCTGGCGGTGGCGCAGGCGGGAACCAAGCGCCAGATGGATCAGAAAGAAGGTGACATTTTCCATCTCCAGTTCGATCACCAGCCGCTTCACTCCGTGGTCAAAATAATGGAACGTCTCTTTATGCCCGCTGTCGCGGACAACAAACGCATTCCCCTGCTGACGGATCACCGGAAAGCGCATCGCCAGCGAACTCTCGCCATACTTCGACCGGTACACATGGTAATGCCCCAGCCGGTCAGCCAGCGCCTCAGCCTGATTGTTTCTCCCACTGCGGTACGAACCGGCATCCACCTCGACAAGTCCCGCCACGTCGGGATTCAAATCGTGCAGAAACTGAGCGATGCGCTCAAAATTCTTTCCGGTGCGCCGCAGGTAACCGTTCAGCGGAAAACGGATCGTTCCGCCGCCCGTTCCATAACGAATATTATAAAGTACAAATCTCATCGCCGCGCCCACTCCGCTATCTGCTCAATATCTCCGGCGCCGATAATCAGCAGGACATCTCCGGCGCGCAGTTCATTCTGAATATCCCGCCAAGCTTGCTCCAGTGCCGGAGAATTCTTTACATCCGGAACCCCGGCACATGGAAATTTCTGAAAAAGGTCATCCGTTGTCCCGCCCTTCAAAGGCTTTTCGGACGCCGCGTACACCGGAAGAAGCCAGAGTTTATCCAGCCCCGTGAAAGCCGGAGGAAAATCGGCCATCAGCGCTTTGGTCCGCGTGTAGCGATGCGGCTGGAAAACCCCCAGCAGACGTTTCGGCTTCAGCGTTGCGAGCGTCGTCTCAATCAGCGTGCGGATTTCTGTCGGATGATGAGCATAGTCGGAAATCACCGTGTATTCGCCTTCAAACACCCGTTCGAAACGCCGCCGGACCGGTTTGATGTTTTCCAGCGCCGCAAAAATTTCCGCCTCGGACTTCCACGTCCTGCAGACTTCCATCGCCGCGCAAGCATTCAATTGATTGTGACGCCCCGGCAGTGAAACGTTGAGCGGCAGAAAACGGTACGGGACAGCCTTCGGGTTGTCCGCGCAAAGCCGCACGGCGGCGGGATCTTCGGCGCAATAGACAATTTTCTGCTTCGTATTTCCGATAAACGTTTTAAAGCACGCCTCGAACGCTTCGACGCTGGCGTGATGCTCCATGTGGTCATACTCGATATTCGTGATCACCGCGATGTCCGGATGATAGTTGGCAATGGTTCCGTCACTTTCATCGGCTTCGACGACCATGATCGCGCCGTCTCTGGCGACACCGTCAAAACCGGGAACTTCGCCGCCGACGCAGTAGCCGCAACCGAGAATCTGCGCGATCATTGAAGTCGTGGTGGTTTTCCCATGGGTGCCGCTGACAGCAATCGTAATCCGGTCGCGCAACAGCGCAGGCAGAACCTCGCCGCGCCGGCTGACCGGCACCTTAGCGTTCACCACTTCCGGATGATCATCCGGCACAGCGGTTGTGCGGATCACCCATTCGATACCGGTTAAATGCGAAGAGCCGTGTCCGGTTAACACCGGAATCCCCTTCTCGCGCAACCAGGCGGTCTGCCGGTTTTCCTGTCCGTCACAGCCGCTGACAATGTGTCCGCGCTCTTTGAGAAGCAAGGCCAGCCCCGCCATGCCGATACCGCCAATGCCGATCATGTGAATCCGGCGCGGTGCTGAAAGCAGAAAGTCTATGTGCGGGCGCATTCTTCCACCACCCCGGCGAGAATTGAGGCCGCATTCAGAGGAACCTTACGCGCGGCGGAGCGGGCACTCATTTTTTCGAGCCGGGACGGATCATCCATCTGCGCCTTGATGTACTCCTTCAGCCACTCGACCGTCATATCACTCTGCCGGATCACATCCGCCGCGCCGAACTTCTCCAGCGCGCGGGCATTGGCGGTTTGATGGTCGCCCGCGGCGTGCGGATAGGGAATCAGCAGAGCCGGAAGACTGAAAACTCCAAGTTCCGCGCAGGTGGAGGCGCCGGAACGGCAGATCGCCAGCGCGGCTTTTTCGTACAGAGAAACCATATCGTGAGTGAAAGCCCGGACATCCGCCTTCACGCCGGCGGCACGATAGCGTTCCGCGACAGCCTTCTCGTCGGCGGCACCGGTCAGGTGAGTCACGCTCACGGCCGGATTTTTCAGTGAACAGATCGCTTCAGAAACCATCTCGTTAATTGCGTGAGCGCCGAGCGATCCGCCCATAACAAGGAGATTAAAACCGGATTCGCGGCTCCGGCTCGGCGGCGCCTGAATCTCCGGACGAAGCGGCATCCCGGCGGAAACAGCGTTCATGCCTTTTAGATGATAGCGGGTTTCCTCGAAGCAGATGGCGATGGCGCAGGCTTTCGGCGCCAGCAGTTTAACCGCCCGGCCGGGCACCGCATTCGCTTCATGCAGAATATACGGAATTCCGCGCAAACGCGCCGCCAGACAAGGGCCGATGGAGGCGTAACTGCCCATCGCCAGCACGACATCGGGCCGATGTCTCAGCATAATGACCCAGCACCGGAGAACAGCGCCCGCAATGCGCAACGCCGTAACGACCGACCGGAAAGCCCCGAACTGGAACCCTTCGGACGGAATCGTGACAATCTTCCCTTCCCAGCCTTGAACCGCTGTGTTTTCGCCGCCCTTGCCGGCCAGCCACAGGGTCACGTGATGCCCGCGGTCTCTCAGTACACGCGCCGTGGCCAGCCCCGGAAAAATGTGGCCGCCGGTGCCGCCGCAGGCGATGGCAATATGCAGTTTTTCACTCATTTGAAAAATCCGTGTTTTTTAAGTTCTCCGGGAAGATACAGCGAACCGGTAAAACAGACGAGCCGCTTTTTCCCCGCTTCCGACCAGTCGAGTGCAGGTTTTATTTCGCCGACCGGCTGAATGTCCATTCCGATTTTCGCTCCAACAGCGGAAATTTCCTCCGCTTTCATCGTCCGTTCGCCGGGCAGTGTGAACGCCCAGGATTTTCCAGCCGACGGCTTCATAGTTTTCAGAATTCCTTCGACGTCTTTATCCTTCATGAAGCTGAAAACAAAACCGTTTTCGAATCTCGGGAAAGCCTCCTCCAGCGTCTGGCAAAGCGCACGGGCGCCGGACGGATTGTGCGCACCGTCATAAAGCACCGGCGGTTTTTCCTGCAAAAGCTGAAAACGTCCCGGCCAGCGAACCGCTTCGAGCCCCCGCTTCATCTGAAGCCGGAAACCTTCGATGTCAGCTAAATCCTCCAGCGCCGCGACGGCGATTCCGCAGTTTTCCATTTGAAAACTGCCAGCCAGCGGCAGACGGACGCTTGGATACTCGTGTCCGCTGGCTTCGATGTTAAGGAGCTGGTCGTTGCGCCGCCGTTCCAATATCTGGAAAAATACCGCTTCGTCGCTTCCTAAAATCGGAATTTTCTTTTCGCGCGCCTCTTTATAAACCACCGCCTCGGCCTCAACCGGCATCGGACCGCAAATCACCGGCGCGCCGGATTTAATGATACCGGCTTTTTCCCATGCGATTTTTTCAATCTCGGCGCCGAGATACTCGGCATGATCAAAATCAATCCGCGTAATCACCGAAAGAACCGGCTGGATCACGTTGGTGGCATCCCAGCGTCCGCCCATGCCGGTTTCGATGACGGCATAATCCACCTTTTCCCGCCGGAAATATTCAAACGCCATGGCGGTCGAAATTTCAAAAAAAGTCGGCGGACGGGTTGTCAGATTCGCGGCGGCGGATTCCACATCGGCAATCAGCTGTGCCAGGGCCGGATCGGCGATCTCGCGTCCATTCATGCGAAAACGCTCGTTGAACCGGAACAGGTGCGGCGACGTGTACAGTCCGGTTTTAAAACCGGAGGCGCGCAGAACCGACTCGATCATCGCGCAGACCGAGCCTTTACCATTGGTTCCGGCGACGTGGACGCATTTCAGCGTCCGCTGGGGATTGCCGAGCTTTTCGAGCAGTGCGGAAGTCACCTCTAGCCCCGGCTTGATACCGAAAGCTGTGCGTTTGAATAACGTATCAATGGATTTCGACAGGTATTCATTCATTTAAAGCCTAATGCGTAACGAGTAACGAGTAACGAGTAATTGAGAGTAAAAAGGCGCACCATTGTTTTTCCTGTTACGCATTACTAATTACTCGTCACTCCCCTGCCATGTAATCAAGCACGGTTGCGATGCGGGCTTTAAGCTGTGCACGCGGCACAACCATATCGATCAGCCCGTGTTTTTCGAGAAACTCGGCGCGCTGAAATCCCTCGGGAAGATCCTGCTGAGTCGTTTCTTTGATAACGCGCGGTCCGGCAAAGCCGATCAGCGCGCCGGGCTCGGCGACGATGACATCGCCCAGCGTGGCGAAACTGGCCATCACTCCGGCCATGGTCGGATGGGTCAAAACCGGAATATAAGGAAGTCCGGCGGCGGCATGGCGGGCCAGCGCGGCGCTGGTTTTGGCCATTTGCATCAGACTGAAAAGCCCCTCGTACATCCGGGCGCCGCCGGAAGCGCAAACCAGAATACACGGACGTTTTTCGGCGGTACAGCGTTCGATCAAACGTGTGATTTTTTCGCCGACCACACTGCCCATGCTGGCACCAAGGAAGGAAAAGTCCATGACGCCCAGTCCGATATCCCGCCCGTTCAGTTTGGCCGCGCCGCAGGTGACCGCATCCTTGAAGCCGGTTTTCTTCTGATTAGATTCGAGCTTGGCGATGTAGGAATCTTTCCCGGTGAAACCCAGCGGATCGGTCGAGGTCATTTCGGCGTCCCATTCGACAAACGTCCCCTCGTCGGCGAACATCTCGATGCGTTTCTGCCGTCCAAGGGTGAAATGATGCCCGCACTTCGGGCAGACCTGCATGGCGGCCTCAAGCTCTTTGGCGTATAAAATTTCGCCGCAACCGGGGCATTTTTCCCACAAACCGTCCGGGACATCCCGCTTGCGAACCTGCACCGTCGAATACTTCTTCTTACCGAACCGTAAAGCCATAGTTTTATCCTCTCGCCACCGTAACCACATACACCGCCGCCGCTCCGCTCTTTGTGAGCTCTTTGGCGCAGGCATTGACCGTGGCTCCGGTCGTCATCACATCATCAACCAGTAAAATCCTTTTATCCACCGACCGGACAAACCATCCGGACTTAAAAGCGCCGCACACGTTAGCGGCACGCTGAGGCGCTGTCAAACCCGTTTGGCTGACCGCCGGACGAACGCGGCGCAGCATTCCGTCGCGGAAAGGAACCGTCAAACGGCGGGCCAGCGCCTTTCCCAGCAGTGATGACTGATTAAACCCTCTTTCCCGGCGGCGCGGAGAACAAAGCGGCACCGAAGTCACCGTATCAAACAGCACATCCGGATATTCGGCCCGCACACAGGCGTGGAGCAGTTCCGCCAGATCCCGCACCATCCAAAGCGCATTCTGGTATTTCAGTGCCCGCAATGCGTCGCCGACAGCCCCCTCGTAGCGCACGGCGGATCGCGCCCGCTCAAACGCCGGAGTTTCCCGGGCGCAGGCGAAACAGGTGTAATCATGCTGAATCGAGCCGGAAACCGGATCGCCGCAACGGGCACAGAAAGGTGCCTCGACTTTCGGCGTGTCGGCCAGACAGTCCCAGCAGATATGCTGAAACGGCTCCGGCGAAGGGGCGCCGCAACTGACGCAGTTACGAGGGTACAGAAGGTCAAGCATGGCCATGACGTGCGGTTCTACCGAAACCCTGTCAGCAGGTCAAAATCTGTCTTAAAAAGAAATAATATAGACAGCCCCTGCCGGTGTGTTTACAGTTCCAGCCCTCCGCCTGAAAACAAACAGGAGAAACAGGTATGCCGAAAAACACCTTCACTCTGACCTTCGCCGCTCTCTCCCTGCTCCTCAGCGCGACGGCGCAGGAAGTAAAAATCAGCGGAGTCAAAATCAGCGAACCGCTCACCCCTGTGTATCAGGGCGAGGACGGGTCGGACACGATACTGGCTAAAGGAACACTGAATGAGTCAACCGGCGTCCGGAAATGGTTCAGGATTTCAGCCGAATACGAAACCGGGGCCGAATGGACGGATCAATTAACTTTGGAGTACTACGTGCTCTTCCCCGGCGGGAAACAGGTGTTTAAGGGCACGGTCAGCTATATTGACATCCCGAGAGGCCGGAATCACTTGAGCGAAATGTATATGCACTTCAACAGCTATGCCCGCCACTATAAGCACGGAACCGTTCATTATGCCGTGGTGGCGCTCCTTAACGGCAGGCAGGTTTCACTGGAAACCAGCAAAAAGACCCCGGAAAACTGGTGGAAAGAATTGCCGGCACATCCCTGCGGCCTGCTGGACCGGAACATGACACCGTTCAGCGTCCTCAATGTGGAAAAATTCGAAGCGCAGAACCACCGCGCATGGTGAAAGACAGAGAAAACGCAAAAATTCGTAATTTTAAAAATTATGCACCTGGCAAGGGGGTTTTGTTTTTGACAAAAGGCAATGGCACGGTGATAATGAGCTGTTTTTAAAATCGGGCGCGGGAGGAGAACCAGGCACGTTGTTCATTCTGTTTGAGGCGGTTACCACAGAACGAATAAGGTTTGCTGGTTTGTTGTTTCCCGGATTGGTTCGGACACAGAAAAAGGAGAAGAAGGCATGCGAAAGGCAGTGATGGGAATGACGACTCTGCTCTTGGCTTCCCTCGGGACAGCTGAGACGGTGACGACAGCGCGGGACTATGCGGTGGATAGCGACGTGGTGCTGGAAAGCGCCGTCCGAGAAATTAAGTCAATTCCACAAGACACTGTCAATGTGGTTGGCGACGCGGTTAAAATGGTTGCTGACGAAACCGTGACTGCCGCGAACGGGGTTAAAGCCGTATTCAAGACTGACCCCGTGGGGAAAGCTGAAACTGCCGCCTCGCTCGAAACAGCCAATGCCTGGAATTCCGCCAACGATGTGGTCTTCCGCTCCTATAAGGTATCCGAGTCTGTCGGCACCGAGCTGATGACCGGCAAAGAATCCGCCGCCGGAAGCGCTGTGGATGTTTCGGACTTCTTCGCCGGGATCAAATTCCCCAAAGGCACCTCCGCGATGTACCGCCCGGAATTCAAAAAACTCTTCGTCCGCCAGACCCTTGAAAACGTGCTAGCAATCGAAGACGTGCTGGCTGAACAGCATAGCGCCAAACGCGAGCTGAACGGCAAGCAGGTCGAAATCCAGACCAAGTTCGTTGAGGTTGATCAAAGCACACTCAATGAACTCGGCTTCAACTGGCGGTTCGAGAACAAAAATGGCGGCGCGGCCAATATCTTTGAGAATCTGACCCTTCCGTCCGGACAGGATATCATGGCGGCCGGACTCCGGACTTCCTCGGCGGCCATCGACGGAAACACCGGCGCGGGAACTCTGTTGCTTGAAAAAACAGCAGGATCACTGCAATGGAGTATGATCATCAGCGCACTGGAGCAGTCCGACAACACCGATGTGCTCTCCGCGCCAAGCCTCACCACACGGGACGGCAAAGCCGCCAGCATCTGGGTTGGTGAACAGCGCATGGTGCCGAAAGAATTTGAGGCCAAGTCTCAGAACACCAGCGTGTTTGTCGAAAACAGCGGCTGGGAGTCCGAACTGATCGGGGTTCAGCTCGAAGTAACCCCGGAACTCCGCAAGGGCGGACTGATTGATCTCGAACTCAAACCCCGGGTTATGGATCTGATCGGCTACGATACATATCAGGTCACTCCCGACAACGCTTCAATGCTTGTCTGGGCACGCGTCAGTTCCGCGACAATGCGAGCCGCAGGACGGTTCCCGATTTTAACCCAAATCAACGGAGCATCAACTACTCTTGGTAATCTATACAATTCCATGATTCAATCTGTCAAACCCGGAACTTCGGCCTCAAACATAAATGAATATGCGGCTCTTAAAGACTCCGGAACATATACAGGTCCTAACTATTATTATGGGGAAGGCGGACGCACGCTTCAGCACGATACAGACGGCATTCAGGTTCCGTCCATTACGGGCAGTCTTCCCTACTTCCGCCTGCGCGAAATGAAGACCACCGTGACGGTGGCGGATGGTTCGACGGTCGGTATGGGCGGTCTGATTTACGACAAGACCGAAACCTATAAGGATAAAGTTCCGGTGCTTGGAAGCATTCCTCTGATCGGGCGGCTCTTCCGCTCGGAAGGTGAAAAGAGCATCAAGCGCAATCTGATGATCTTTGTAACCGCCACCGAAGTGGATGTGAACGGACGCCGTTCATCTGATCTGGCGATGAAGAAATAACTTTGTTCTAAGGAGAAACACCATGCGAAATACACTCAAATTTCTTGTTGCCGGAGCACTGGTCTCCGGCGTTGCTTGCGCCCAGGAAAAATCTGAAAGCGTCGACAGCATCCTGAAGGAACTCGGCGGCTATCAGGGAAAAACCTCCCCTGCGGCCCCTGCTCCCGCCCCGGCCGTCAAAGCCGCACCCGCCGCTCCGGTTGCGGAAGCACCGGCCCCGGCGGTTGTTGCCGCTCCGGCTGAAGTATCTGTTCCCGCCATTGCAGAGGCCCCGGAAAAAGCGAAATCTTCCAAGGGCTGGAAGTTCTGGAAGAAGGATGCTCCGGAAGCGGTCGCTGTGACTGAACAATCTGCGGCGCCCGCCGTTGCCGATACACCGGCCGAGAAGCCCGCCAAAGATGAAATCCCGGCACCGGTTGTTGCCGCGCTGGATGTTCCGGCTACTCTGGAAGCCAGCCGCGAACTGTATGCGGGCGGAGAGTTTGAACAGGCCCAGAAAGGGTTCGAAGCCGTGATCAAAAAAGATCCGGAAAATATCGTTGCCCGGATGTATCTGCGCAAAATTCTGGAACGCGATCCCCGCACAGCGGAAATTAAAGGAATGAAAGGTGTCACGGAAGGCTGGAAGACCGGCATCGTTCTCCGCTCCTACGATATTTCCGCCGAGGCCGCCGTGAAAATGGGGGTCGAAAAGATCGCCGAACCTGCCGATATGACCGGGAAATTCCCGGAAGTGGACTTCCCGAAAGGGGCTTCCGCTGTTTATCAGCCGAAATCCGGCAAACTGTTCGTGCGCAATACCCGCGACAATCTGCTGGTTCTGGAAGAAATTCTCTCCTCCATGGATGCGGCTAAAACGTCGTCCGGCGTTGATCAGGTTGAAATCGAGGCCAAGTTTGTCGAAGTTTCCGAAGGCACTTTGGAGGCACTTGGTTTCAACTGGAATTTTTCCAGCAGTGCAGTTCACACGGGCATCGAGGGTAATGATGTTACCGCCAATGACGGTGATGGTCTCTTCGCAAACGCTTTGCGCGGAACTTCTCAGTCGCCCGCCATTCCTTTCTCGCAGGCGGGCACTTTAGACAATGCCGGATTCAGTCAGCCGGCAGGTTCCAGCGAGTGGAAAGCCTTCCGGTTTGAAGACACCTTTAACAATACTCCCGCATCCATGACCCTTCGTAATAACGGAAGCAAACCGCTGGATGTCATAATCAGCGCACTGGATCAGACCGCCGGAACCGATGTGCTCTCAGCCCCCCGGATCACCACCAAGAGTGGAGAGAAAGCATCCATCCGCGTCGGCAATATTCACTACTTCCCTGAAGTGTATCAGGTGGGCGGGAACGAAGGCACGATTGTCCACGTGAAATATTCGGACTTCTCGGAAAAACTGCTCGGGGTTGAGCTGGATGTAAATCCGAAGATTGACGGAGACCAGATCGCCCTGTCGCTGAATCCGAAAGTAAGCGAACTGCTCGGCTGGCAGAATTACCAGATTGCGCCGGCGAATTCCGCGTACAGTTACTATCAGCTCGGCATCAACCAGCAGTTTAATCATGACCCGATCGTTGCGCGGCTTCCGGTGTTCAACCGCCGTGAAATCAAAACCGAAGTCACTATTGCCGACGGCGCCACGATGGGTATGGGCGGTTTAATCAACGAGAAAGTTGAAAAGTACGAGGATAAAGTTCCTGTACTGGGAAGCATTCCGCTGGTCGGCCGCCTCTTCCGCTCAGAAGGCGAACGCGCTGTTAAACGCAATTTGATGATCTTCGTAACCGCGAAGAAAGTTGAGCCAAGCGGGCGGATCAGCACCAGCCGTTCTTTCGAGTAGGCAACGACAGGAGAAAACAAAGGACAAAAGACAAAGTTGAGGTCGCCTCATCTCGTCGCCTTTGTTTTCGACCCTGTGGATTATGTTTCTTCTCTGATCGGGTCGGTTTGAGGGTTGCGTGGCGGTTGTTCGACAGGAAATTTCAAAAGCCGGATAAGTTCGATGAAAAAAATAACAGGTTTGATTCATATCCTACTGACAGCGGCGGGGCTGTCGGTCGCTACCACGCTTAATGAATGGAATTTTTATTCCGACCCCTATGGAAAGACGCTTTCGCAAGCGGTCAATTCGAAGGGTTCCGCCTCTTTCGCGCTGGCGTCCGGCAGTGAAACCGGCCTGCAAACGGATGGATTAGATCGCCTTCGGTGTACTCAGAACGACCCTGGGACGGCCGGCATGTGGACAAATGGCGCTATTCTTAACGCTTCAATCTCTCCGGTTTCATCCGGAATACAGTATCTGCGCTATGATTTCTCTTACGATCTGAGCAGTACAAATAATGATAGCGGCTGTGTTGCCGGGTTTGCTTTTTATGACAGCACCAGCAATAAGATCGCCGGAGTCGCCCTCCAGTATGATGTGGGTGCCACCACCGGGACTCCCTACACCGTCTCTCAGGTAACCGAGCTGACCAATACCGCCGGAACCGTGGCCGTGGTCGCCCGGATCAATATGACAAATAAAACACTGGCCGTCTGGTACAGCCTCACCGGCGATGTGAGCGGTTTTTCCGAAGCCGCTCCAATGACCGTTGTCAGCAACCTGACGCTCTCATCGTTCAACAACCTCCGTTTTCAGGCGACCGGAGATATTCAGTACTCCAATTCCACAGATCAGGTTTCTGTTGATCTTTTGCGAACCGCTGACAGCTGGTCCGATGCGATCGCCTCCGAGCCTTCCGCTCCCGCGGCAAAGTACTCGAATGAATGGACGTTCGAGCGTGATACAAACGGCCAGCCCCTTTCTAACACGATTAATTCGGGAACCAACAATCCGTTGGCGCAGTTTTCCTCGGGATCAGGAAGCACCGTTTTCACCACGAATCGCGCCCTTATTTGCACAGGAGAAGACACCACAACCAATGGCGTGTGGACCAACGGAGCGATTCTGGATGCGGCGCTGTCAGCAACCACTGGCGTTCACTACCTGCGTTACGATGTGGCGTATGACCTGTCTTCATCAAGTAACAATAGCGGCACGGTTCTGGGAGCCTATTTTACCGGAAATTCAGGAGACAAAGCCGCCGGTCTGGTTCTCGGTTATGACACCGGAAACCTGACCAATGCGGCGGCGGCGGCCGGGCGCACACTGACGCCTGTCACAAACGGACTGGCTCTTTCCGGCACATTAACAGCCATTGCCGAAGTCTGCCTGACAAACAGCCCGGCAACACTGAAGGTTTGGTACAGTCTTACCGGATCCATCTCGACGAATTATTCCCCCGCGGCGTTTACAACGAATCTCTCGACGCTGACATCCGTTACCAACCTGCGGTTCCATGCGACCGGAGATTTCCGTCCGACTGGTTCAACCAACTACGCTTTGGTGGACAACATTCGGCATACGGCCGGAGCAACCGCAGGCGGCACGGCTTGGAGTGAGATCACCGAACAGGTTGCCGATCTCTCGGCACTCCCGGTGTTAACCATCACGGTCAGCAACAGCATGAACGGCGCCATGGGACTGGGAGAAACCAACCTTGTCACCGTGATTATCAGCAACAGCGTCGGTGCCGGCGCGGCGACTGCGGTCAGCTCCACTTTGACAAACGATATATCCGCCTCGGCGTTCACCATTGTTTCGAATAACACTCCGGTTGCGCTGGCCGCCGGCCAGTCGGTCACCAATACCTATCAGATGATCGCCAACGTGCAGGGAACCTATACGGTTACTGCGCAAGGGACCTCTGCGCAAACCAATAGCGCTCCGGTCAGTTTCTCGCTGGCGACCGGTTCGAATCTTGGATTTCTGCCTGTCGTTATTTCTGAGCCGGGCGGGACATATCCGGGAATTTACGAACCGGGCGAAACGCTGAATATCACTGTCACCACCACCAATGACGGAGCCAGCACGGTTTCGAGTATTGTTAACACGTTGACTCCAGCCGTCGCCGGGTTCGCTGTCACCCCCGCTTCCGCGAATTATTCATCGCTGGCCAAAGGGGCAACCACTTCCACGGTTTATCAGGTTCAGATCGGCCTTGGAGTAACCGACGGAACCTACCTTTTCAATATTACAAACAGCGCCGGGAGCCTGAACCGGGCAACAAATTTTAGCTTTGCCGTACAGGATCCTTTGCTGTCCACCGGACGGGTTAAGGCGAATAACACCACAAACCTGAATGTGAACAGCAGTTGGGTTAACAGCATCGCCCCGAATGCCAACGATCTGGCCATCTTTACAACCAATATAACCGCCGCGCTCACCAACGATCTGGGCGCAGACCTCTCATGGCGCGGAATTTCCATGATCAGTAACACCGCCGCTTGGACGATCAATGGAAGCAACACACTGACCGTTGGAAGTGACGGTATCAATATGTCGCAGGCGCAGGCTAATCTGACCGTTGCCTCAAAGCTGGCGCTGGGAACGACGCAAACATGGAATGTGGCCACTTCCCGAACGCTGACGGTATCCGGAGAAATCTTTGGCACCAACACCGCCCCTCTGATCAAATCCGGTGCCGGAACTCTGGTGATCACAAACGCTGCAAATACGTTTTCGGGCGGACTTTCTGTAACCAGCGGTGTTCTTTCCGTCGGAAATACAAACGCACTGGGAACCGGTTCGCTGAATTTGCAAAACAGCGCACTTTCCACGGTCGCGGCCGCGCTGTTGCCCAACACCACGACGCTGACCAACGCCGTCCTGATTACCAACGTCAATGATCTGACCCTTTCCGGTGCCATCAGCGGGCCGGGCAGTCTGACGAAAACCGGCGCAGGCAAACTGATTTTGACCGGAACAAACACCTACAGCGGCGGGACCACCAACTACGGTTTTATCCAGATCGGGAACCCCTACTCTCTGGGAACCGGTACTCTGGTGATGTCGAATAGCACGGTATTTGCAACCCGCGCCTTCAGCTCTGCCGGGCCGACCTTTCAGAACCCGGTCTTTCTGGCCGGAAACGGCACATTCACGAATAATACAGCATTGACGGCTGAGATGATTAAACTGTCCGGAGGCATCAGCGGGCCCGGCGCGCTTACTCTGGCCGGTTACCAGTTTTATCTGTATGGAACCAATACGTTCACCGGCGATCTCAGTCTAAATGTTGCAAACTGGATTTATTTCCAGAACGGCAGTGTATTCGGAAATGGAACCATCAAAACCACTAGGGCAACTCTGCTGATTGCGAATGCTTCCGCACCGTCTGCCATCACCATCACAAATCCGATATCCATGACCACAACGTTCCGGTTGAATAATAATGCGGCGGATATAATTGTCTTATCCGGCCTCATGAGTGGCGCAGGAGTATTTCAACGGATTGATAATAATGACGGTGTCGTTGAAATCCTTGGGAATAACTCGGGACGAACAGGTGCGAACACGTTCAGTTATGGAACAATCCGCCTCGGACACGAAAATGCGCTGGGGAGTGGCGCCATTACCGTCACACCCAATGCAGTATCTCCGACGACAATCCCTGTGCTGGAAGTGACGACCAGTCTGACGAATGGTGCCGGTGTTCCGAACAATATCATCCTGTCCGCTGTCGAGTGGGTGAATCCTGATAACAACATAACCACTTTCAGTCCGTTCACCATAAATCTGGATCATGACCTGAAACTTGCCGGATCCATCACCAGCAGTACCACCATAGGTGACAAGGGCGGAACAGGGCTTGTAACGATCCAGAAAAACGGTCTTGGGAATCTTCTTTTGACCGGGGCGAGCACGACTCTTGAACCATTTTACGTCAATGCGGGCACGTTGACCGTTGATGGAACTATTGCAAGTCCGGTTTTTGCGGCATCAGGAACCACTCTGGCGGGAACCGGAACGGTTCAGTCCGCCACAGTGAGTGACGGCGCATTCCTGATTTCCGATGGCGGTATGAATTTTACCGAAAATCTAAATTTGATGAAGGGTTCAATGGCCCGGCTGAATGTTAAAACGGCCTCCTCGGCATTGCGAGGGAACGGTGCCAACACGCTGAACGCCAATGGAACTCTCATTCTTGACTTCACCGGCAATACTAATGCCGTGATCGGAACGACCTTTCAGGTTTTATCCAACTGGGGTTCGGGCGGATTGGTTGACAGCGGCTTACTGGTTCTCTCTTCCGGATTACCAAGTTACACGAAACTGGATACCTCATCTCTGTTTGTTAACGGACAGGTTACCGTGGTTTCTGATGACCGTTTGAGTACCCAGTTCATTGAAATAACCGTTCCGGCGGGAGCAACGGCGTCCGGAAGTGTGGTTGTGAAATCCACCGGCCCGTCCTATGTCTGCCGGGACGATGGAAGCTGGCCTTCGCGTGAGTATCAGATTGTCACACAGCAGACAGCCCGTGCCGGATTCCAGCCCGCTCAGTTCCAGCCGGAGACTGTGATCACCAATTGGAGCGGCAACAGCAGTGGTGTATTGGACCTTGGTTTTGAGTTCCCGTTATACGGTGTCAAATACACCAGTTTTTCGGTGAATCAGTACGGGGCCGTTGCATTTGGAGGAAGCACCGTTGGATCAAATCCGGGCTCAATTCCATACGGTTCAGCTCCCGTTGTTGCGCCGTATTGGGGTGATACACTCATCGCCTCCAACTCAATCCGCTATCGGCAAGAGTCAAACCATATGGTCGTCGCTTGGAATAACGGCAGTGTGAGCAATAAAGAATTCCAAGCATGGCTTTATCAAGATGGCAGTGTCCGGTATCTCTACCAGTACGGCATCTCCGGCGATGCGCAAATCGGATTGCAAAATGACGGGTCGTACACGGTCTCTGATCACACACCGGGAACTACCGCTTACGACAGCCTGCTGTTTACCCGGAAATCATGGGTAACTTGCTCGCCGGACAGCGGAACACCGGGGCTCGGACAAACTATAACCTTCACAGCGGATGCAACCGGACAGACAAAGGGGACTTATTTCTTCGTCGCCACCATACAATGGAGTGACGGGCAAACCAGCGAGGTCGGCGTGCAAATCAAGGTCATTGATTCGGTTATTCAGCTCGCTGTTCCCGCGACTCCGTTCACCTTCTATGGGCCGGCAGGCGGCATAACCCACACCAATATGGCGATTACCAATCAGGGCACCGAGGCGATCAGTTACACGATTACAGACAGCGGGCTCCAAGGCGCCGGATATTCCGTAACAAATGATACGAATGGATGGATTCATATCCCGCAAACCGAAAGTTCCGTTCTTCCGCAGTCTGCGCTCGGTTCACGGATTCTGAATATAGGATTCCCGTTCGTTTATTTCGGAAATGTGTACACCGCTTTGACGGTGAATGCCGGAGGAACAATCTCTCTGGGTGATTCCGAGATTATCAGTCCCCTCGCCGCCAGTTTGGCAATCGACGCGAATGCTTCGGTACGGTTCCTTTCCGACCCCGGATTCAACCGGTTCACCGTTACCTGGGAGAATATGGCGCAAACGGGCGGTTCAAGTAATCAGACATTCCAAACCGTTCTGGATCGTAATGGAAGCATCCGGTTTAACTATCAGGCCCTCGGTGCCGGATGGCCTAACGGGCTGATTCGACTGACGGATTCCACCGGAAATGTTCAGGGCACCCTCAGTAATGCAAACACGACGGTTGTTACGACGAATTACACCTGGGTAACAAACCGTGTGTTGGTTAAAAAAATTGGTAGTGTTGAAGTTTGGGAAAATGTTCCAGTCTGTACTGGCACCAACCTGACCACCGCATTCAAAACAAATATCAGCCTGCAAACGCTGGTTTTTGAACCTGGAAAGCGCCGCATCATCAGCGCCAGCCCGACAACCGGAACTCTTCCGGCAAACGGAACAACCAATATCCTGATCACCGGTGATGCCCGCACCCTGACTGGAGGCGGACCAACCAATGTAACCACCAACACGACGTTTACCTTCACTTATTCAGGTCGGACATCCGCTGTGGGCGTGACGTTTGTCGCAACCAACAGCACCGATTCAGCCTATCCGGCGCTTGATCCGCTTGCTGCGGCCGATATGTGGGGAACCGACGATCCGGTTGTGTCTGTTCAACGCGATGCAGGCGGTTCGCAAACCGTTTCGTGGCCTGCGGCGGGTGACGGCCTCAGCCGAACCTATAAGGTGTGGTACACCATCAGCCTGAGTCAGGACTGGACATTGCTGGCGACTGTTTTGAACGGAACGGTTTATACCGACTCAGCGCACAGCGACCTCCCGGTAATCTTCTATAAAGTTACGGTCGAGTAGCTACCCTGCTTCCGGAAAAAAGAAGCCCGCCCACCGGCGGGCTTTTCCCTTTTGTAGAGCTGACTTTCCGGTCTGCGCCTTCCAGTTCCAACCGCTCTCTAAAAAAGTCCAAATATCCACCGCCAAAAATCAGAAAAAAGACTGCCGGTGCGGCTGTACACCGCAACCGTTCCATCAAACAAAACCGCCCAGGCTTCCTGCAAGGTCGGCACGCCGATCACTATGATCCAGAGCGCAACAAAGAATAAATTCGCCAGATAAATGACCGCATAAGAAAACAGTCTTCCGTTTTCATAAATATCGGGCTGGTGCTGACTGAGCATGTAAACCGTGAAGGTCACATGAAATCCCCAGGTCAGTCCGACCGCCGCCAGCCACCACGGTTCATAGGCCGCCAGATCGACAAACAGCCCTGCTGTGTACCAGACGGCCATCACCAGTCCGGTGTAGAACGGAAAAAAATACGGAGCGAGCGAGATGAGGAAATTACTTTTCGAGAGCATGACATGACCGCCGTTCTTTCCGACCTTCATCCGCCCGACCTTCGCCCCCATCATGGCGCCCCAGACCGCATGGGTCAGTTCATGCGCCAGCACATAGGTGCGGAACGGCTTGGGCAGAAGAAAAAAACCGGCAACAGACACAGCAAATCCGGCCGGCAGAGCCCATTCAGTCCATGCCGGTGAAGTTGAAGATCCAGACGCAAGCAAACTGAAAACGGTTTTTGAAAACGACCAGCAAAGCGGCAGTAGAAATAGCCCGATAAACCATTTAATGATTTTTTTCACGTCCCGAAAACTAACAGGCGGAATGATGGTTGACACTCCAAAAAACATCACGTATAACCCCCACTTCTTTCGACCTTTTGTGGGGGTATAGCTCAGTTGGTAGAGCGCTTGAATGGCATTCAAGAGGTCAGGAGTTCGACCCTCCTTACCTCCACCAAATTAGAACCATGCGACCAAGACATCAGCTTGACTTCAACTGGCCGGAACCGCCCCTCAGTATCGTACTGGTGGAGCCGGAAATTCCGCAAAACACTGGAAATATTGCCCGGCTGTGCGCCGCCACCGGCACCCGGTTGC
Organism: Pontiellaceae bacterium; assembly: GCA_044346945.1. Lineage (GTDB taxonomy): Bacteria > Verrucomicrobiota > Kiritimatiellia > Kiritimatiellales > Tichowtungiaceae > Tichowtungia. The sequence continues at coordinate 65,970 of JBIIYG010000004.1, forward strand.
ATCTGATTGAGCCGCTCGGGTTCCGACTGACCGACCGAGATGTAAAACGGGCCGGTCTCGATTACTGGGATGCGGTTGAAATCACGAGATTCCCAAACTTCGGAAAATTTCAGCAAGAGTTCCCAGACCGCCGGAAACTATTTTTCAGCACGGGCGGGGAAAAAAGCTATACCGAAGCGGACTACCAGCCCGGTGATTGTCTGATTTTCGGCAGTGAAAGCCGCGGCCTGCCGCTGGAACTGCTCGAAGCCAATGCTGACGAGGTTTACAACATCCCCATGCGGCTGGAGCACGTCCGGTCGCTGAATCTGGCGAACGCGGCGTCCATCGTTCTGTACGAAGCATTACGCCAATGTAATAAATAAAATATTGAACGCTTCCGCCTGCCGGATAATCTTTAGGCGAACCCGTTAAAGGAGACATCTATGGCCGGTATTGAAGTGATTAATCAAAAGGTGCGCGAGCAAAGCGCTTTCATTCATTCCCTCAAAGCCGAAATCGGCAAAGTGATCATCGGACAGGATTACCTTGTTGACCGGCTGATCATCGGCATGCTTTCCAACGGCCATGTCCTGCTCGAAGGCGTTCCCGGACTCGCGAAAACGCTCACTGTGAAAACGCTGGCCGCCGCGCTGAAAACCTCGTTCCACCGCATCCAGTTCACACCGGATCTTCTGCCCGCCGACCTGATTGGAACGCTGATTTACAACCCGAAAGAATCGGACTTTTTCGTCAAAAAAGGCCCGGTGTTCGCCAATATCATTCTGGCCGATGAAATCAACCGTGCGCCCGCCAAGGTACAAAGCGCTCTGCTTGAGGCCATGCAGGAACATCAGGTGACCATCGGCGACCAGACCTTCCGCCTGCCGGAACCGTTCCTTGTTATGGCCACCGAAAACCCGATCGAGCAGGAAGGAACCTATCCCCTGCCCGAAGCGCAGGTTGACCGCTTCATGCTCAAACTCAAGGTCGGCTATCCGTCCATTGAAGAAGAGCGCCGGATTCTTGACCGGATGGCGCGCACGGAAACGGATATTTCCGTCAACGCGGTGATTGATCCGTCCGCGATTCTCAGTGCTCGCCGCATGGTGGACGAAATCTACACCGACGACAAAATCAAGGATTACATCCTCAGCATCGTGTTCGCCACCCGTGAGCCGGAAAAGTACGGACTGAAAATCAGAGAATACCTGCGCTACGGCGCCAGTCCGCGGGCCACCATCGCCCTGACCGTCGGCGCCCGCGCCCACGCTTTCCTTCAGGGCCGCGGCTACGTTACGCCGCAGGACGTCAAATCCATCGCTCCGGACATTCTGCGCCACCGCATTATCGTCTCCTACGAAGCGGAAGCCGAGGAACTGACCTCGGAAATCCTGATCGATAATATCTTGAGCGCGATTCCGGTTCCATAAACCGTAACGAGTACTGCGTAATACGTAATTGATGTTACGCATTACGGATTACGAATTCTCTCGGTGCAAAAATGAACTCAACGGATCACAAGACATTGCTGAAGAAAGTCCGGCGGATTGAAATCAAAACCCGCCACGCCGTGAACGACGTTTTTGCCGGGCGCTATCACAGCGTTTTCAAAGGGCGCGGGATGGAGTTCGACGAAGTCCGAGAATACGTCCCCGGTGACGACATCCGCGCGATCGACTGGAACGTCACGGCCCGAAGCGGCGTCCCGCATATTAAAAAATTCGTCGAAGAGCGCGAGATGACCGTCATGCTGATGGTGGACATCAGCGGCTCAAATGACTTCGGCAGTACGCCTCAGCTCAAGCGTGATCTCGCCGCCGAAGTCGCCGCCATGCTCGCCTTCTCCGCCACCCGCAACAACGACCGGATCGGCCTGATTCTCTTCTCCGACCGGGTGGAAAAATATATTCCGCCGCACAAGGGAACCGCCTCGCACGTTCTGCGCCTGATCCGCGAGGTGCTTGATCATCAGCCGCAAAGCCGCAGGACCGACGCGCGGCCCGCCCTCGATTTCCTGAATCACACCACCCACCGCAAGGCCGTCACGTTTCTGATCAGCGATTTCATCTTTCCAGAAAACTGTGAAAAAGCGATGAAGATCACCGCCCGCCGCCACGACCTGATCGCTGTCGTCATCGCCGACCGGCATGAACAGAACTGGCCGAAGGCGGGACTGATTGAATGGCGCGATCCGGAGAGCGGAATCCGTACACTGATTGATACATCCAGCACGGCTGTGCGCAGTGCGCTGGTTCTCGCACAGGATCAGCGGCGGGACACGCTGGGCCGGACGCTTCGCCGCGCCGGAATTGACACCGTCGAACTCACGGCGGGTGAGCCCTACGATAAAGCGTTTATGAAATTCTTCCGTCAGCGGAGCCGGAGAAGATGAAGTTCGATATTCGATATTTGATATTCGTGACCGCCGCACTGCTTTCCGGCTGTGAAAAGCAGGTCGAGCCCTTGCCGTCCGGAGAATTCACTGCGAAGGCTGTGCTGAGCACCAACACGCTTTTTGTCGGCGACCCGGTTGTGCTGACGCTGACAGCCCGCCATCCGGCGGGCAGTACGATCGGTTTTCCAAGCATTGGAGGCGGCAAAGAAACCGTCGTGCGCGGCCGTTCGGCAAACAGCCGGAATTTGTCGAAGACCGTTCTTGAGACAGAAGAAGCCTACCGGCTGACTTCGTTCCGCATCGGCGACTGGCCGCTCGCCACCAATCCAGTTGCCTGCACCTTCGCGGACGGAACCGTCAAACAGCAGTCTTTACCCGAGCTGGTACTGCACGTTCAAAGCGTACTGACCGAAACCAACGCGGCGCACATCTCTGATATCAAAGACATCATCAAACCGCCGCTGAAAATCGCCCGTAAACTGTGGGTTCCGGCGCTGATCGCGGTACTGGCTCTGCTGGCCGGACTTCTGACCCTTCTATTCCTGCGCCGACGGCAGACTGCTCAGGAATCCGCGCCGCCTCAGCCGCCGCACATCCTAGCGTTCCAGGCATTGGAAGCGCTGAAAACAAAATCGTGGATCCCCGAGCCGTTCTTCACGGAACTCTCGCTGATTCTCCGGACGTATCTGGAAAACCGCTTCAGCCTGAACGCGCCGGAGTCCACTACGGAGGAATTGACCCGATCCATGTCCGCCGATCAGCGGCTGGGAGTCGGCGAACAGCAGACCCTGAAAAATTTCCTGACTCAGGCCGACCTGGTCAAGTTCGCCCGCGCCGGGGCGGAGCAGGCGGTCATGCAGAATGCGTTCGTCACCGTCGAATGTTTTGTTGAACAAACCAAAGAAGAACCGCCGCCGGAGGAAAAAGCATGAGATTCGCTCATCCCTGGCTTCTTTTGCTCCTGTTGATGATTCCGGCACTGCTCGTCTGGCGCGCCCGCCGTCGCGGCCCGGCCATCAATTTTCCGGACGGTGCTCTGCTGAAAAATCTTCCGGTCAGCCTGACCGTGCGACTGCAACCGCTTCTGACCCTCCTTTACATTGCCGGGCTCGCGTGCCTGATCGTCGCCCTAGCCCGTCCGCAACGCGGTCTGCAGGAAAGCCGCGTGAATACCGAAGGCGTGGATATTGTCCTTCTGCTCGACCTCTCCACCTCCATGGAAACGCCGGACTTTTCGCGTAACGGACAGCGCCAGACCCGGATTGAATCGGCGAAACAGGTGATCAGCGATTTTATCGCGAAACGCAAAGACGACCGGATCGGCATGGTCGGGTTCGCCGCTCTGCCCTACTCGATCGCCCCGCTGACGCTGGATCACAGCTGGCTGGTTCAGCGCATGGACGGACTGCGCACCGGCATGCTGGAAGACGGAACGGCCATCGGCGACGGCATTGCGTCCGCCGTCAACCGCCTGCGTGACAGCAAAGCTAAAAGCCGCATCGTTATTCTGCTCACGGACGGAATCAATAACCGGGGCGAACTGATGCCGGAAAACGCCGCGCAGGCCGCCGCCGCGCTCGGCATGAAAGTGTACACGATCGGTATCGGCGGCGGACTGCCGGTCCGACAGGGTTTCTTCACTATGCCGGCGCAGGAAATTGACGAAGCCGTGCTTAAGCGCATCGCCGAACTGAGCAAGGCGGAGTTCTTCCGCGCCCGCGATCTGAAAACGCTCGAAGAAGTGTATGACCGGATTGATAAACTGGAAAAAACCGAAATTGAAATACAGCAATTCACCCGCTTCGAAGAAAAGGCTGGGAGCTGGCTGGCCGCCGCTCTGCTTTTCCTGACTCTGGAAAAAATGTTTTCACTTTCACGCTTCGGGAGGCTTCCGGAATGAAATTCGGCGCGCCGGAATTGATTAAATGGCTTCTGCTGGTTTTACCGCTGGCCGGACTGCTTGTCTGGTTGCACCGTCAACGCGCGGCGCGGCTGGCGCGGCTGATTTCTTCCAATGTCTGGAACACCGTCATTCCCGGCCACAGCGAAAAGCGCGGACGCCGCCGGACAGTTCTGCGACTGCTTGCGTTGCTTTGCATCGGAGTGGCGGCAACCCGTCCGCAATGGGGCTCGCACTGGGAAGAGGTTAAACAGCGCGGACTGGATATTATCGTCGTGCTCGACACCTCCAAAAGCATGCTGGCCGAAGATATTAAACCCAACCGGCTGAAGCAGGCGCAGTGGGCCGTGCGGGATTTCGTTAAACAGCTCAAGGGCGACCGGATCGGACTGGTCGCATTCGCCGGAAGCAGTTTCCTGCAATGTCCGGCCACGATTGATTACGCCGCTTTCACGATGATGCTCGACGATCTGTACGCCGGAATTATTCCGCGCGGCGGCACGGCGATTGAACAGGCGCTGAAAACCGCCGCAGACAGTTTCGACACGAAATCCGAGTCCGACCGGGTGATTATTCTGATCACGGACGGCGAGGATCATGAAGGCGATCCTTTGAGCATGGCTGGCGAGCTGAAGAAAAACAACGTCCGGCTTTTCGCCATCGGCGTGGGAACGCTGGACGGCGAGCTGATTCCTTCGAAGGAAGGCTATGTGAAAGACCGGCAGGGACAGGTCGTCAAAAGTTCACTGCATGAGGAATCACTCGAAAAACTGGCGCGGGAAACCGGCGGATTTTATGTCCGCTCCGCGCCGGGCGATTTCGGCCTCGACCGGATTTATAAGCTCGGCATTTCCGGGCTTCAGCGCAATGAACAGGAAACGCGGCTGGCAAAAGTCTATGAGGAGCGCTTCGGCTGGTTCGCCGCCGCCGCCCTGCTCTTCCTGCTGGCTGAAGGACTGCTCCGACCGGCGGCGTTGCTTCTGCTTTTCCTGATGTTCGCGGCATCGCCGTCGGCGGATGCCGCCAGCTGGACAACGGCCTACAAAAAAGGCGACTACACCAACGCGCTTCAGGCACTGGAAAAAACGGCAAAGGATTTTCCGGACATTGGAAACTACAACAAGGGTAACACACTCTACCGGATGAATAATTTTCCGGCGGCGGAAAAAGCCTACGGTTCAGCCGCCGCGAAAACGACTGATGAACAGCTGAAACAGAAAGCGTTCTTTAACCGGGGAAACTCCTTTCTGATGAGCGCTGTGAATCAAAAAGACCCCGCCGCAGGTGCCGAGGCCGCCGGTCTGGCCGTCAGCCAGTTCGAACAGTCTCTTCTGCTGAACCCGAAGGATACGTCCGCCAAACGGAATCTCGAGGTGGCGCTCCGCATCAAAGAAAAAATGGACCAGCAGAAAAAAGAGCAGGAAAAGCAACAGCAGAATAAGGATCAGCAAAAACAGGATCAGAACGACCGGCAGAAACAGGATCAAAAACAGTCCGGACAGGACGATAAACAGGATCAAAAGCAGGAACAGCAGAATCAGAACCAGCCGTCAAACCAGCCTGAACCGTCCGAACAGAAACAGCCGCAGGATCAGCCGCAAAACGCACAGCCCAGACAGGCCGGAGAAATGACTCCGCAGGAAGCTCAACAGCTGCTTGACGCGATGAAACAGGATGAGCAGGATCGCCGGGCTGACTTAAAGCCGTTTCTGGGCGGCCCGATACGGGTGGAAAAAGATTGGTAGGAGCGAAGATTGAAGATTACCGATTTCAGATTGCTGATCGTGTGCGGCCTGATGGCGGCCGGCGCTTTCGGCCTTGAGGTGAAAATGTCTATTCAGCCGCCGGTCATTGACCTCGGCGGATCGGCCGTGCTGAGCATTGAAGTGCGCGGCGCGAAAAACCCATCGCCGCCCGCTTTACCTTCGGTGCCCGGCCTCCGTTTTGTCAGCGCGGGACAGTCACAGAATACCAGCTGGGTGAACGGACGCTCCGACAGTTTTACCGCGTTTAATTTTCAGGTCTATCCTCAGCAGACCGGCACCTTCCCCATCGGCCCGTTTGATTACACGGCGGACAAGGAAACAAAGACTCTGCGCGGCGAATTAAAAGTGGTTCCGGCCGCCGGTGACACGGCTCAGCCACAGAGCTGGTCGGATATTCTATCGGCGAGGCTCACGGTGGATCGCGACAGCGCGTATGTTCAGGAACCGTTCAACCTGACGCTCCTGATCTATATCCGGCAAGGCGTCCAGCTGGCCGGAAACATCAACCTGCAGGGTATGCCGGAAACCGGCCTGTCGGAACTGGCGTGGCAGGAACTCGATCCGGAGCGGGATGTGATTAACGACGTGATCTATGACGTCCGTCGTTTCCGAACCCGAACCCGTGCGCTGGCCTCCGGACTGTTTGAGTTCACGCCGTCCGTCACGGTGCAGGTGGCGGTGCCGAACCGCAATAATTCGTCGCGCGGACCGTTTGACGATCCGTTCTTTAATCCGCTTTTTTCCCGCGTGGAAACCCGTCCGGTTGATCTACCGGTGGAAAAGACGGTTCTAAACATTAAGCCGCTTCCGGAAGCGGGAAAGCCTGCCGGATTCGGCGGAGCCGTCGGTGAATTTGATTTTAAAACCAGCGCCCAGCCGCTGGCGGTTCGCCCAGGCGACCCGGTCACGCTGACCATGATCATCAGCGGCGACGGTAATTTTGACCGCGTCACAATGCCCGCCCTGCCGACCAACGGACTGTTCCGGCTGTATGGCGATCCGGTCCGTAAACAGGAAAACGGAACCGTCCGGTTCGAGCAGGTGATTTCACCCCGTTCGTCCGGCGCGACAGAAATTCCCTCCATCGCGTTCTCGTTTTTCGATACCCGCGCCGGACAATACCGGACCGTGAACAGCCCACCAATTCCGATCACTGTAGCGGAGGCCTCCAACAGCACGGCGCAGATTTTCGCGGCGAAAGACACGGTAACTCTCCCGCCTCCGGAAACGCCGTTTGCCACCGAAAGCGAGCTTTCGCAGATGCGCGGCACCTTCACACGTATCTGGGATGAGGTTCGCCCTTGGCTGTGGACTGTTCCATCAGCTCTGCTTCTGGCGGTGGTTCTCCGGCTGGTAAAACAGTACCGCCGCCGTCAGCAGATGGATACCGCGAGAATCCGCCGGCAAAAAGCCCCGAAGGCCGCGCGAACCGCTTTGAAGAAGGCGTTGCTCGCCGCCAGACAGGGAAATGTCACATCATTCTACGATGCCCTGTGGTGCGCGCTGGCCGACTATTTCGGTCACCGGCTGAATCTACAGCCCGGCGCGGTAACCCCGGACACCGTCCTCCGTACACTGGAAAATGCAAAGGCCGGACAGGAACTGATTTGCGGCCTGCACGACCTCTTTCATCAGGTGGACGCCTGCCGCTACGGCCGTCCTGCCGAACCGGTCTCGCCGGAAGCCATGAAATCCCAGCAGGCCCGGCTGGAAGAGCTTTTGAAGCAATGTGAAAAAATAAAACTACCGTAAGAGTCGGGCATCAGCAGGTTTTGCTTGTGCGGAAATTATAAAACAGTAGAGTGTAGCGCCTTATGATCTTCATGATGAAACCAAACCGGTATGCGTGGCTGTGGTGGGTATCCGCTGTTGCTCTGTCCATCGGGATAGCCATTTACATCCTGCTTGAACCGGCCTCGTACGATGAACAGATTCAACGGTACCGGGCCATCGCGCTGGTTTCCGGAATACTCGTTTCCGGGCTTTGCGTCATTATCGGAACATCCCGCCGCTGGTTCGGAAAAGACCTCTAAACATACCGCCGATCAAGCGCCGCATTAATGCTGGTTAGAATCTCATAGGGAATCGTCCTGCAGATTTTTGACAGCTCATCCGCCCAGACCGATTCATCCCCCTGCTCGCCGATCAGAACCACCTCATCGCCGACTTTCACTTTGGCGTCCAGGCCAACATCCACCGTGATCCAGTTCATGCTGACCCTGCCGACCACCGCACAGCGGCGGCCGCCGATCAGCACATCGCCTTTGTTGCTGAGCGCGCGGTTATAGCCGTCCGCGTAGCCGACCGCCACCGTGGCGATCTGCGTGGGATACTCGGTCCGGTGCGTCCCGTAATAACCGATTAAAAAGTCGGCTGGAACTTTTTTCACCTGCACCACACGGGCTTTCCACTGGAGAATCGGTTTGGTCTGAAAACGCCCTTTGGGATCGCCGGCACCATACCCGTACAGCACAATGCCCTGCCGCACGCCATTGAGATCCCAGTCCGGAAAATAAAGAGCCGCCCGACTGCTGGAGAGATGCTTAAAAACGGTAGACGGCAGATGTTTGAGCGCTTCATCAAATTTGACGGCCTGTGCTGACGCATGTTCGGGCTGATCCGGGTCGACACGGGCGAAGTGACTGCAAACACCGGCGAGTTCCAGCCCTCCAGCCGATTCTAACGCCTGCACCACACCGGCAACCTCATCCCACTGCACTCCGAGCCGGCCCATCCCGGTATCGACCTTCAGATGAACCGGCAGTTTCCTGCCTAGCGCCCGCGCCGCACCGGCCAGAGCCAGGCCATGATCCAGACAGGTGACCACAGGGAGAATCCGTTTATCAAACAGCTCGCCGACGTGCTCCGGAAGAACCAGCCCGAGAACCAGAATATTCACATCCGGCAAGGCCTCACGGATTTTTAACGCCTCATCCAGAAAAGCGACAGCAAACCAGTCTATTCCAACCTCTGCGGCGGCCTTGGCCACCGGAACCATGCCGTGTCCGTAGGCATCGGCCTTAACGACAAAAATCACTTTGGTTTCCGGCGAAACGCCCGAACGCAACGTCCGGACATTCTGCTTCAGGCGGCTCAAACTGACCTCAACCCACGAATGCGTCATATGCAAAATTCCTTCGAATTCCGTAAGTTACGGCGATTTGGTACCCCGGACAGGGTTCGAACCTGTGACCGGCGGATTAGAAATCCGCTGCTCTATCCAGCTGAGCTACCGGGGTAACAGGCGCAAAATATGGACTAGGAAGGAGTAACTATGAAAGAGGATTTTTCCAAACTGTTGAATTTTCGGGAACCAGCAAACCTGATTGGCATCCCTGATGGAAATATCCGCCGGATTTCCGGTTCACCGACTTTGATTTTAACACCCGAACCGGTATGGCATTCTTTCCTTTTTCTTTCGATTTGGTTTCATAAAAAGGATTTTTTACTGCAAAAAATGTTTCTTTTTCTGGATTTTTAAAACCGATTCACTACCCTACATACGAGTTGGTGAGATGATTTTCAGAACAGTTAGTAAGAGCAGGAGAAAAGAAATGAACCCGATCCCGAAGACCCAAAACGCCGTTCAACTGGTCGGCCCCGATGTGCTGACTTTAAACGTTTCTAAACCCGTCCATGAACCCAACGACCACCAGATTCTCTGTAAAGTCATCGTGGTCGGGCTTTGTTTTTCAGACCTCAAACTGCTCAAGCAGTTTTCCGGACACGTCCGCAAGTCCGAAGTGCTCGGCGGAATTGATCCGCAGGTTCTCAAGGAAAACCCGGCGTATGTTCCCGGCGAACTTCCGACCGTTCCGGGACACGAACCGGTGGTTGAAATCGTCAAAGTCGGCTCCAAGGTTAAACACTTCAAGGTCGGCGAACGCTACATGATTCAGGCCGACTGGCGCTGGCTGTCCACGGCGAATTCAAACGGAGCGTTCGGCTATAACTTCGAAGGCGCGTTACAGGAATATGTTCTGCTCGACGAGCGGATCGTGATTTCCCCGGACGGCGTTTCGATGCTGTTGTCCGCTCCGGCGGGTCAGCGGGCCGCCGCCGCCTTCGCGCTGGCCGAACCGTGGGCCTGCGGCGAATTCGCCTATCAGGAAGTTCAGCGGCAGGGCCTTTTGAAAGGCGGACGCCTGCTGATCGTCGCCAATACCTGCGGAGACAAAGAAGCCGGACAGAAGTTTTTCGCCTCACAGGAAAAACCCGCCGAGACCGTCAAAGTCAGTCTGGCGGGCGGATGCCAGTGTTCCTGCGCTCTGACCAGTCTGGATGACGTTGCCGACAATTCCTTCGACGACATTCTCTATTTCGGCGCAGACGCCGCCGTGATCGAAAAACTTTTCGCTAAAGGTAGAAAAAACGCACTGTTCATCATCTGCCAGTGCGGACAGAAATTCGGCAAGCCGGTCATGACCGCCGTCGGCGGCGTGCATTACCGCGGCTTCCGTATCGTCGGCACAGCGGGCAGTAATCCGGCGGATGCCGTTGCTTCGATTCCCGAGCGCTGTGAAATGCGCAAAGGCGACAAGGTCAATGTCGTCGGCGCCGCCGGACCGATGGGCGTCACACACGTGATCCGCGACCTCTGCGTCGGCGATGGTGTGACCGTTTACGCCGCCGACCTCAGCGACGAACGCCTTGCCGCTCTGGCAAAAATCGCCGAACCGACCGCTAAGGCCGCCGGAACAACGTATGTTGGCTACAACCCGAAAGTCACCCAGCCGGATGTGCTGTTCGATATGCAGGTCATCATGGCCCCGGTTCCCGCTCTGGTCGCCGCCGCCGTCAAAACCACCGCGCCGAAAGGCATCATTGATATCTTCGCCGGCATTCCGGCTGAAAAATACGGTGAAATTGACCTCGATATCTATTGCGAACGCCAGCTGTACTTCATCGGCACCTCCGGCTCGACCATGAACGACATCGAAATCGTTCTCAATCACGTTGCCGCAGGCCGCATCGACACCAACGTATCAGTCGCCGCCATCAGCGGTCTCGATGATGCGGTGCTCGGCATCCGCAAAGTCGAAAAGCAGGAAGTCCCCGGCAAGATCATGGTGTATCCGTCCTGCAAAGGACTTAAGCTGACCCTGATCGCCGACCTTGCAGACTCTCTGCCCGAAGTTGCCGCCAAAATGAAAAACGGCGTATGGACCACGGAAGCCGAAGAAGCCCTGCTCGCCCATTTTGCATAAGAAGGAGTTACCTCATGATGCTGAAAGATAAAGTTGCTGTACTCACCGGCGGCGCTCAGGGACTGGGCGAAGCCCTTGCCCTGCGACTGGCCAATGAAGGCTGTCATGTCGTCATCGGCGACATGAACGGAGACGGCGCCGCCGCTACCGCTGAAAAAGTCAAAGCCGCCGGGCGCAAAGCGTTCGGCTTGAAAACCGACGTCACCAAAGAAGAAGATGTCGAAGCGCTCTTCAAAAAAGCTGTCGCCGAATTGGGCCGCGTGGACATTGTCATCGCCAATGCCGCCATCCTCATTGCCGAACCGATTGACACCGCTGTCGCTGGCAAATGGCAGGCCGTCATCAACGTCAATCTCTACGGCACCTTCCTTACCCTCAAACACGCCGCGAAAATCATGAAAGCGCAGAAGAGCGGCTCCATGGTCGTCATCAGCTCCAAATCCGGAAAAAAAGGCAGTGCGGCCAATTCCGCCTATGCCGCCAGCAAATTCGGACAGATCGGCCTCGTGCAGAGCGTCGCGCTCGAACTCGCCCCGCTCGGCATCCGCTGTAACGCCGTCTGCCCCGGCAACTTCCTTAGCGGCACGCTCTGGATGGATCCGGAAAAAGGACTCTTCAAGCAGTACCTTGAAGCTGGAAAAGTTCCAGGTGCCAGAAGCATTGATGACGTCAAACAGTTCTACATGAATCAGGTTCCCCTGCGCCGCGGCTGTGAATACGAAGATGTCGAAAACGTTGTCGTGTTCCTCGCCTCCGACCTCGCCTCCTACATGACCGGTCAGGCGGTGAACGTCACCGGCGGCCAGGAAATGCGGTAGAAAAATCCGGAGTGCGGCGGGAAACGAAGTGCCACGCCGCTCTTGCCCCCGCGCCCCGGATGGTGCAACCTCACGCGGTATGAAGCTGAACGCTTTTCCTGATACCGGATCGCTGACCGCTGAACTGCTGGAGACATTCCGGCGGATTTTTCCAACCCTTGGAACGCTCAGCGGGCTTATGCTCGCCGGAGGAAAAACCCCGCTCGAAACCTACCGCCGCGTCACCGCCCGAACAAAGGGCGTTCTGTTTCTGAGCGATGACCGCTATGTTCCCGTCACCGATCCGCTGAGTAATTACGGAACCATTTCGCCGTCCTTTCCGAATCTGCTCAAAATCAGAACAGAACTGCCGATAGAACAGGCGGCACAGGAATTTCACAGCGCGCTGAGCCGACTCGAAAACATTCCGCTGGGACTGCTGGGCCTTGGCGCGGACGGCCACACCGCTTCGCTGTTCAATCTGCGCGACGCCGCCCTGCGCGACGAACGGCTGGCGATTCCGGTCATCAAAACAGAAAAGCCCGACCGCATCAGCGTAACGCCCGCCCTGCTCCGCCGGGTCGAAAAAATCATCCTCCTCGCCACCGGCCCGGAGAAAAAAACGATCATTCAAACTCTGCTCGAAAAACCGGAAACCATTCCGGCGGGCGTTGCTCTGGCCGGACACCCGGACGTCGAAATCTGGACGGATCAAACATAACGAGTAATGAGTAATCCGTAACCGGGATAACTTCTCAATTACGTATTACGTTTTACGCGTTACGCACCGAAAACTCACAGCCGCAGTAGTTCTGGCGGTAGAGTTCATATTCTTCGGTCAGCTGGAGGCCGCGTAGAAATCCGCCCTGCTTTTTGAAGTCAATCGGAACGAAGCGGGGAAACCGCGCGCCGATTTCAAAAATAGTCCGGGAGACCTTATGCGGACTGAGCGTGAGCGTTGTGGCGAACGCCGGAATACCGAGCCGCTCCGCCATCTGGTCGGTGCGCGCCAGACTGAATTCAAAGCACTTCCGGCACCGCTCGCCCTTCTCCGGCTCGTTTTCCAACCCTTGGATATGCGCCAGCCACTCAGCGTGGTCGTACTGATCTTCTTCGATCACCAGATTCATTACATTGGCCATCTTCCGGGCGGCCTCCAGCCGCTTGAGATATTCGGTCTCCGGATGAATGTTGAAATTGCTGAAATAAAGAACGACCTGATGTCCATCCAGCACCAGTCGCTCCGCCGACGGCGCGGCGCACGGCGCACAGCATGTGTGCAGAAGAATTGCCGATTGCCGATTGCTGATGTCCGATTGGTTCATTTCCTGTCTCGTATTCCGTAACGAGTAATCCGTAATGCGTAATTAAGAAAGGCCTGTTACGTATTACTCGTCACTCGTCATGCTGTCTCTTCAATATCGCCCGCTGAATACAGGTTGTGGAATTCGCGCGCAAAATTTTCTAATCTGCCGGCTTCAATCGCCCTGCGCAGACCGGCCATGAGTTCCTGATAATAGTGCAGGTTGTGCTGAGTCAGAAGCATCGGCCCGAGCATTTCATCGCACTTGAGCAGGTGGTTGATGTAGGCCCGGCTGTAGTTCCGGCAGGTGTAGCAGGTACAGTCAGCGTCGAGCGGACGCGGATCGGCGGCATGGCGGGCGTTCATGAAGTTGAGCGTTCCGCGCCGCGTGAAGGCCTGAGCCGTGCGGCCTGAACGGGTCGGCAGAACACAGTCGAACATATCCACGCCGCGCAGTACCGCGCCGACAATATCCGACGGCTTGCCAACGCCCATCAGGTAGCGCGGACGGTCTTCCGGCAGATGCGGAACGGTGACTTCCAGCGTCCGGAACATCACATCCTGTCCTTCGCCGACCGCCAGCCCGCCAATCGCGTAACCGTCAAAACCGATCTTCTTGAGAGCCTCCGCCGACTCGGCGCGCAGTTCGGGATAAACACTGCCCTGCACGATACCGAACAGTCCGTAGCCATCACGCACCTTGAACGCATCTTTCGAGCGCTGTGCCCAGCGCATCGAAAGCCGCATGGATTCGGCGGCGGTTTTTTCGTCGCAGGGAAATGGTGTGCATTCATCAAACGCCATTGAGATATCAGCATCGAGCAGGTGCTGGATTTCAATCGAGCGTTCCGGCGACAGCTCGTAGCGACTGCCGTCAATGTGCGACTGGAACGTCACGCCCTTCTCGGTGATTTTCCGGAGCTTGGAAAGAGACATCACCTGAAAGCCGCCGGAGTCGGTCAGAATCGGCTTTCCCCAGTTCATAAACTTGTGCAGGCCGCCCAGCGCCGCGACGCGTTCCGCGCCGGGGCGAAGCATCAGGTGATAAGTATTACCGAGCAGAATCTGCGCACCGGTATCCGCCACCTGTTCCGGGCGCATCCCCTTCACCGTCGCCGCCGTGCCGACCGGCATGAAGGCCGGCGTATCAATCTCGCCGTGCGCCGTCGTGATTTTCCCGCGCCGCGCCGCGCCGTCCTGCGCCAATTTCTGATATTCAAACTTCATCATTTATCCTCTTAAGCAGACAGGCATCGCCGTAGGAGTAAAACCTGTAGCCTTTTGCTTTGGCATGTTCGTAGGCGGCGTGCATTCGGTCAAGCCCGACGAAGGCGGAAACGAGCATGAAGAGGGTCGAGCGCGGCAGGTGGAAGTTGGTCATGAGAAGATCGACCATTTTAAACCGGTAGCCGGGCGTAATGAAGATGTCGGTTTCACCGGCGAACGGATGAATCACTCCCGGCGCGGTGGATGCGCTTTCGAGCAAGCGCAGGGAAGTTGTTCCGACGGCCACAATCCGTCCGCCCGCTATGCGCGTGGCGTTAATGCGGTCAATGACTTCCTGAGAAACTATTCCCCACTCAGCGTGCATTTTATGGTCTTCCGTGTCGTCCACTTTGACCGGCAGGAAGGTTCCGGCGCCGACGTGAAGCGTAACGGTTTCAAAGCCAACGCCGCGCTTTTCCAATGCCTGGAAAAGTTCCGGCGTAAAGTGCAGTCCGGCGGTCGGCGCGGCGACCGCGCCTTCTTCCTTGGCAAAGACGGTCTGATAGTTTTCGCGGTCACTGGCAGTCAGTTCGTCGTCACGCTTGCGCTGGATGTACGGTGGGAGCGGCATCCGCCCGTATTGTTCCAGACACTGGAACAGCGTTTCGCCACCACGGTTGAACTGTAAAAGGATTTCTCCGCCGTCCCGCTTTTCCATCACCTCGGCGTAAAAGCCGTCGGCAAAATCAATCCGGCTTCCTTCTCTAAGCCGCTTGCCGGGTTTGGCGAAAGCGAACCAGGCGTTATCACCGGCGCGCATGTGCAGGGTGACTTCGATTTTCACCTCGCCGCGCAGTCCGTCGAGCCGCGCCGGAATCACCTTGGTGTTGTTCCCGATCAGCAGGTCGCCAGACCGAAGCAGTCCCGGCAAATCGCGGACGATCCGGTCGGCAAAGCTGTCGCCGGTCAGGTCGAGCAGACGCGCTGAATCGCGTGGGCTGGCCGGGCGGTCCGCGATAAAGCGCTGGGGCAGTTCAAAATCGAAAAGGTCTACTTTCATGGATTGGAGTATGGAATAGCAGGAACATTGGAATGATGGAATAAAGGAATGATGGAATATTGGAAACTCCCCTGCGGCGGCACTCTAATATTCCATCATTCCATTATTCCTTTCCAGCCCTGCCTGTTGCTATGCTCCCGCCCGAAACCCGAAACAACCCATGACTACGACAAAACAGCTTTCCGCCTTTGTAAGCGAGATATTCAGCTCCGCGCAGGGCGAAGGGGTCAACATCGGACGCCGTCAACTTTTTGTGCGGTTCTGTGACTGCCACCGCAACTGCCTCTATTGCGACACGCCGGTCGAGCGCACCGATTTTGTTTCTATCGAGCGCGAGCCGGGTAGCGGTAAGTTTGCGTCCGTTCCCAACCCGCTTTCTCCGGAACAACTGCTGGATATTCTGGCTGAGCTGAATACTCCGGAAACCGCGCACGACGATCTGTTCATCACCGGCGGCGAACCGCTTCTACAGGCGGACTTCCTATCGGAATTCCTGCCGGAAGCCTGCAAACAGCTGAATCTGCCGGTTCATCTGGAAACCAGCGGCGATCTGCCCGATCCGTTTGCAAAAGTCACCGAATGGATTGACCACGTCCTGATGGATATCAAACTGCCCAGCGTCACCGGCGAGCCGGAGGCGTGGGAAATGCACCGGGCGTTTCTAGACATCATCGAGCAGGAAAAGATCGGCGCAACCATCAAACTGGTCGTCAGCGCGGATACCTCGGAGCAGGATCTCAGCGAATCGGCGGAACTCATTCACGCGTCCGGCTCGCAGGCCGCCGTGGTGTTGCAACCGATGACCGCCGCCTCCAAAACCCGCCGTGTGCCGACGGCTAGACAGGTTCTGACATGGCAGTCCGAAATGGCCGTCGCGCTGGGCCGCGGTGTGCGCATCATTCCACAGTGTCACAAAATGATGGGGTTGTTATAGAACGGAATGATGGAATAAGGGATTGATGGATCGATGCAAGAGAAGAAAAAAAAGGCTGTGGTATTGCTGAGCGGCGGACTGGATTCCGCGACGGTTCTGGCGATTGCCAAGGATCAGGGGTACGACTGCTACGCCCTTTCCTTCCGCTACGGCCAGCGTCACGCCGTCGAGCTGGATTGCGCGGCGCAGATTGCCAAAACACTGGGCGTTAAAGAGCATCGTACCGTCACCATCGACCTCGGCGCGTTCGGCGGATCCGCGCTGACCGACCTGGACATCGCCGTACCGCATCAGGCGGGTAGACCGGACGAAATTCCGGTCACTTATGTTCCGGCGCGCAACACCGTTTTTCTTTCCTACGCGCTGGCATGGGCCGAAGTACTCGGCAGTTTCGACATTTTCATCGGCGTCAATGCGCTCGACTACAGCGGCTATCCTGACTGCCGACCGGAATTTATCGCCGCATTTGAAAAAATGGCCAACCTCGCCACCAAAGCGGGCGTAACCGGTTCGGAAAAGCTGACGGTTCACACACCGCTGATTTATCTAACCAAAGCGCAGATCATTCAAAAGGGGCTGGAATTGGGCGTGGACTACGGCGTAACGTCCAGCTGTTACGACCCAGCACCGGACGGCAAAGCCTGCGGCACCTGCGATTCCTGCCGCCTGCGCCTTAAAGGATTTAAAGAAGCGGGATCGGAAGATCCGAGGAAATATAGTCAAATGTCAAAAGTCTGAAGGTCTAAGATCAATTTCAGTGACATTCGACTTTGGACTTTAAGACCTTCGACAAAAATGGAGAGCCCCTATGCCTGAAATGGAAATTTATAAAACCCTGCGTTTCGATGCCGCCCACCGACTGACCGGAGTTCCGCCGACCCATAAATGCTCCGCGATGCACGGCCACGGCTTTGAGGTTGAGGTTTATCTGCGCGGTTCGGTTGACCCGAAAACCGGCTTCGTTATGGACTTCGGCGACCTCGCCAAAGCGTGCGAACCAATCCTTAAACAGCTCGATCACGCCATCCTGAACGAGATTGAAGGACTGGAAAATCCAACCAGCGAAAACATGAGCGTCTGGCTCTGGAAAAAACTGAAGCCGCAACTGCCCCTGCTCTCCAAAATCGTCATCAAAGAAACTGAGACATCAGGGTGCGTTTATTGCGGGTAACGTCACAAGGCAACTGACGCATAACCTGTAGAAAGCCGCTCTGTGTTTAAAGTTGCGTCGCGTCACACTTGCCGCCGCACTCCAGATAAACCATCCGCCGAATCGACGCGGACACTGGAGCGGATGCCGCCGCGGGCGGTGAAGTCGCCGGTGACAATCAGGCGGCGCGGTTTACAGACTTTCGTCAGGTCGGTGAAGATGCGGTTGGTGACATCTTCGTAGAACGAGCCTTCGTTGCGGAACGAGAAGATGTAGAGCTTGAGCGATTTGCTTTCCACGCAGAGCTTGTTGGGAATGTATTCGATCTTGATGGTCGCGAAGTCGGGCTGACCGGTGATCGGACAGAGCGAAGTGAATTCGGACGTTTCAAAGGTGATCCAGTAGTCGCGCTGTGGATTGGAATTTTTGAAGGTTTCCAGAATCGAAGCGTCTGGTTTTTTCGGATAGTTCTTCTCGCCCTTCTTCAGCAACTTCAAACCGTCTGTGTTACTCATGGTGTCCGCTCTCCTTAAATTCTAAACCGCGAATGGGCGAAAATATACGCTACTGGGGGTTCCGTCGGCCAGCCTGCAATTATTCATGTTCATTAAAACGCATCCCAAACCATCCGCCGGGTGGGACACCCGGCCTACAATTTATTTCTGTAGGCCCGACGTCCTCGTCGGGCGCTCCCATAGGTTTTGAGATAGGCTCTAGTGTTCGTTCGCGGTGAAAAAATCCACCAGTTCCTCAAATCCGTGCCAGACCAGATCGGCGGTAAATTCGCCGGGGTGGCCGATGCCGTAGGTGACAAAGCCGCTTTTGACCCCGGCGTTGTGCGCCGCTTCAAGGTCGGTATGGTGGTCGCCGATCATCCAGACATTTTCAAGATCCATCCCCGCATCCGCCGCCAGCGTTAAAATACCTTCCGGCGACGGCTTAAGCGTCTTCAGATCGCCGCCGCCGATGATGCGGAAAAAAAACAAATCGACGCCGAGATGTTTCAGGATGGTGCGGGACGGATCGCCCGGTTTGTTGCTGAGAACCGCCAGCACATGACCGGACAGAACCAGCTTTCTCAAACCCGCCGCGGCTCCGGGATAGAGCGCCGTCTGATCCAGCATGTGCTCCGCGTAAAACTTTTTATAGAGCGCCAGGGCTTCGTCAAAATTCACGTCGCTTTCCTGAACCGAGCGCTCCACCAGCTTGCGGACGCCATCACCGACAAATCCGTTGACGGCCTCAAGGGTGAGCGAAGGCAGTCCGTAATGCGCCCGCATCAGGTTTACACCGGTCGCCAAATCCGCCCGCGTGTCCGCCAGCGTTCCATCGAGATCAAAAATGAGCAGTTGTTTTTTCATAGTCCGATTGCTTTGTATACCTCATCCGGCAGTGCCGTAAAGTCTGCGGCGGTCCATTTTGCGCCGTGCGACATCAGAAGTTCCGGTGAAAAACTGGAGGTGATACCCACACAGCGCATTCCGGCGGCCTTGGCCGCCTGCACACCGTTCACAGCGTCTTCAAACACAATACATTCGCCAGGTGAACAGCCGAGCCGTTCCGCCGCCTTCAAAAATATATCCGGGGCCGGTTTTTTATTCACAATCTGGTCGCCGGTAACCCGGGCGGCAAACTGTTCTTTTTCCACGCCGATCGCGGTCAGATTAATCTCCATTTTGATCGGGTCAGCGCTCGTGGCCACAGCCAGCCGGATTCCGTTCAGGTTCGCCGTCTTCACGAACTCAACGGCCCCGTGAATCGCCTTGATTTCATCGCGGGCGATTTCCCCGTAAATCCGGTAGGCCTCTTCCTTGTCCGACGGCATCGTCAGTTTGACGCCGATTTTCGCGGCGACACCACCGAGATAACGATCCTCGCCGGTTCCGACAAACGGCTCAAAATCCTCCGGCAGAACGTCCGCATTGTGGCGTTCCTTAAACATCCGGCAGGCGGCGGCGGCCATCAGCGCTTCGGAATCGCATAAAACGCCGTCCATATCAAAAATCAGCGCTTTAACCACGGGCGGTTCCCTTTTTATAAAACGGCAGATCAACGACGTTTGCCGGAAACATCTTTCCACGGATTTCGACCTCAAGCGTATTTCCGGCGACGGCGGCCTCCGTTTTAACAAACGCCAGCGCAACCGCTCTTCCAAGGCTCGGGGAAACCGATCCGCTGGTGATGATACCGGCTTCCAAACCCCGGAAGAACACCTTGTCGTGCGCCCGGGCGGCGCGTCGGCTGTCGAACTCCAGAGCGACCAGAAATTCCTGCGGCTCGGCCAGATTGCGGCGAACCGCCGCCTCGCCGATAAATCCGCCGGTTTTACGAATAAATCCGCCGCGGCTGGTGGCGACCGGCGTGCGGTCGAGCGACAGCTCGTGGCCGTAAAGCGAGTAGCCCATTTCGAGACGAAGCGTGTCCCGCGCGCCGAGACCGACGGGTTTGATGTTCGGATTAGCAAGCAGTGCCCGCCAGACGCGAATGGCTTCATCCGCCGGGAAATAAAGCTCATAGCCCCACTCTCCGGTGTAGCCGGTGCGGCTGGTCAACATTTCCGTTTCCAGACATTGGAACGTTTCGGCGCGGAAATATCCAAGGTCTGGAAGTTTTTTGCCGATGACTTTTTCGATGTCGGCGCGGGACTGCGGCCCCTGCACATCAAGCTTGGCCATGCCGCCCGAAAGGTCGGCGAACGTTGTCTCCGGTGAAAGGTTCTGCTGAATCCACGCCGCGTCGCCGTCGAGTGTGGCGGCGTTGACGACGAGCATCCAGCGATCTTCGCCCAGACGGTAGCATGTCAGGTCGTCAATCACACCGCCCTGCCCGTTGAGCATGAAGCCGTAGCGGCACTGGCCGACGGCCAGCGTGGCGACGTTCATCGTCAGGATCCGCTCAAGGTCGGCGACGGCACTCGGCCCGGACAGCTCGAACTCGCCCATGTGGCAGATATCGAACAAGCCGGTCTTCGTACGGGTATGCGCATGCTCGGCCAGAATGCCGTCGTACTGAATCGGCATATCCCAGCCGCCGAATTCCGCCATACGCGCTCCCAGCGCAATATGCTCTCCATGAAGCGGTGTCGTTTTCAAAATTGCTTCAATTCCTTCCAGGTATATCGCGGTACGCCGTCCACGGAACGTCCTGCGCCGTTTTCAATCATCACCACGGCGCATCCCGCCGCCTGAGCCGCCGCCACACCGGCGGGGCTGTCCTCAAAGATCATCACATCATCCGGTGCCAATCCCAGATTTTTCAGCGTCAAAATGTACATTTCCGGATCCGGCTTGCGGACGGTCACGTCATCCGCAGTGATCACCGACTCAAACAGATCAATCAGCCGGGCTTCGACAAGCGCCTGTTTCACAAAAAACCGGGGCGAGTTACTAGCCAGAGCCATCCGCATCCGCCCGCGCCATTTTTCGATAAAGGCCGGAGCGCCCGGCAGAATTTCGGTTTTAAAACAGCGCTCCACATGCTCGCGCTTGTGCTTGAGAACCTCGGCCGGGTCGAGTTTCAATCCGTGACGCGCGGCGAGCACCGGCGTGAAAAGATGTGTATGCGATTCAAAAAACTCGCGGCGCTCCGCCGGAGTCAGCCGGTAGCCGCTCAGGAATTCAACCGCATACTCAAATCCGTCGGCGTGGTACTTCTCTGAGTTAATCAGCGTGCCGTCCAGGTCAAAGATAAAGGCCTTATATTCATCCAAATAGGTTTTCATGCGGGCGATGAATTTCCCGTATAAAACTTCCGCTGGAAAGAATCTTTTGAGAGATTATTGGCGATGAACAGCCGATCCTTCAAACGAAACATTTTCGCAAGCGTTTTTGCCCTCCTGACCGTCGTTTCGATGGCCGTTTTTTTCAGCCGGTATGAAGCGTGGATGCCGATCGGGCCGGAACTGATTCCGGACGGAAGTTTCAGCACGCCTTCCGCAACGAATGCCTGGAGCGGATGGAGCGGATTTTCCAAACTGGTTCCGGACGGCGGATACAAAGGTTCGCCGGGCGTGGTCCTGACGACTTCGTCCAATCAGAACGGCGTCCTG
The DNA here is from genome assembly GCA_044346945.1 of Pontiellaceae bacterium. Classification (GTDB taxonomy): domain Bacteria; phylum Verrucomicrobiota; class Kiritimatiellia; order Kiritimatiellales; family Tichowtungiaceae; genus Tichowtungia. The sequence continues at coordinate 87,718 of JBIIYG010000004.1, forward strand.
CGCTTCACCGTTCATAGCCTGACAAATATTCCGGCCTTCCGTGTATCCATGAGGGCCGCCGCACACGGGATCGTCCGCGGCAAAGAAAGCTACCACGTCCCGAGAGCCATTTTCTTCTATCACGACACCAAGGAAAAAAGTCTCTACGGCTTTCATCACGGAGTCATGGATATTGATAAGGACACCGGCTGGCGGCATTACAAAGATTTTTTTCCGGTTCCGAAAGATGTAACGGATGCCCATCTGCATATCCAGAATTTCGGCACCGCCGGAGTGATGCAGATTGATGATGTTTCCGTGATTCCGGTTCGCGAACGCACGTCCGCGCCGTGGTGGCGGATATTTTTCGGAGCCTTGTGGACAGCCGCTTTCGGGGTCTGCCTTTTCGCCCTACGCCCATGGGAACGCCGGCATGGCTGGATGATTATGGCTGTTCTGACGATGATTATGACGGGAATAGCCCTGCCCGGTGAAATGCTGGACGGCGCAATTAAAAACTCTCTTCATACCGCCAAATCAGCCTTTGCAAAGCCGGAGACTACGAAGCGCCTGACCGTGCAATCGCCAGAAAAAACCGCACCGGTTTCCGTGAAGCATTCCAAACCTTCATCTGCACCGAAAGCCGATCCCGTAATCGCCCTGCCCGGCACGGCAGTCGATCAGGCCCACATCATCGGCCACCTGACTCTTTTCAGCCTGCTGGCATTTCTATGCGCTCTCTCCTGGATGCCGGACAATCCTTCCTTCCGCCGGGCAGTCACCGTCTCTGCGGGACTGGCCTTTTTCGCCAGCGCCACCGAAGTTCTCCAATATATTCCCGCAAACCGCTCCGCCGGGCTGAGCGATTTGCGCGTGGATCTGATCGGTATGACTGCGGCGGTCGCCGCCGTTCTGGTTCTGCGCCGCATTCAGCACCGCATATCCCGTGATTAGCGTTGCCTACGCAGAAACCCGCCGCTATCCTCTGCCCCTTTATCATGAATAATTTTAAGCTCATCCGGGAACAGTTCGTCAGGGAGTTCAACGGGACGGTCAAAGAATACCGCCATGAACCGACCGGCGCGGAAATTATTTCTGTCGAAAACACGCATAACAACAAGGCGTTCGGCATCACCTTCCGGACTCCGCCGTCGGACTCGACCGGCGTGGCGCATATTCTGGAACACACCGTCCTCTGCGGATCGCGCAAGTACCCGCTCAAAGACCCCTTTGTCCAGCTGTTGAAAGGCTCTCTGCAAACCTTCCTGAACGCGATGACCTATCCGGACAAAACGGTCTATCCGGTCGCCAGCCAGAACGAGCAGGATTTTTACAACCTCGTTGATGTTTACCTCGACGCCGTTTTCTTCCCGCGGATCACCCCGGCGTTCTTCCGTCAGGAAGGCTGGCACTACGAGCTGGAGAACATGGATGCTCCGCTGACCTGCAAAGGGGTCGTTTACAACGAAATGAAAGGCGCCTACTCCTCGCCGGACAACATCCTGCTTGAACGCTCCCAGCAGGCGCTCTTTCCGGACACCACCTACGGACTCGACTCCGGCGGGAGCCCGGCAGAAATCCCGACCCTTACCTACGAGAATTTCCGCAAGTTCCACGAAACCTATTACCATCCGTCCAACGCCCGCATCTTCTTTTACGGCAACGACAATCCCGAACGACGGCTGAAAATTCTCGGCGAATATCTGGATGGCTTCCAGCCGCTGGCCTCACCGGTCAACACGGCGATTCCTCTTCAAAAACCGTTCGACCGCCCCGTCTGCATCGAAGAACCCTACGCCGTCAGCGAAGGTGAAAACCACGCTTTCATCACGGTCAACTGGGCCGTGCCCGATGGTATTCTTCATTTCGCCCTCATCATTCTCGACCAGATTTTAACCGGAAACTCCGGCTCGCCGTTGCGCAAGGCGCTGATTGAGTCCGGCCTCGGCGAAGACCTCACAGGCTTCGGACTGGAAACCAATCTGCGCCAGCCCGCCTGGTCGATCGGCATGAAAGGCGTGGACGTTCCAAACCTTGGAAAAGTCGAAGAGCTGATCTTCCAGACCCTGGAAAAGCTGGCGCGTGACGGCATTGACCGGGGCGACATTGAAGCCGCCATGAATTCCTTCGAGTTCGATCTGCGCGAAAACAATCACGGCAGTTTCCCGCAGGGACTTTCCGTTATGCTCACTATGCTCGAAACCTGGCTCTACGGCTGGGATCCGCTCGGCCTCGCCGCCTACGAGCATCCGCTGGCCGAACTGAAGAGCAAACTCGCCGAAAACCCGCGCTACTTCGAAACGCTCATCGAAAACATTCTGCTGAAAAACACCCACCGCGCCACCGTCCGCCTCATTCCCGACAAAGACAAGGCCGCCCGCGACGAGGCCGAAGAAAAATCCCGGCTTCAGGCCGTTCGCGAAACCATGCACGCCGACGAACTGGCCCGTACCGTTGAGACCGCCGCCCGCCTGCTGGAAATGCAGAAAACGCCGGACACGCCGTCAGCGGTCAAAACTCTGCCCCTGCTCAAACGCTCTGATCTGGGTCAAAAAATCCGCATCATTCCGCGCGACGTTGAACAGCACGCCAACGCCACGGTTTTATTCCACGAGCTTTTCACCGGCGGAATTGTCTATGCCGACATCGGCTTCAACCTGCATACGCTGGAGGCCGACGACCTGCCGTGGGTTTCGCTCCTCGGAAGCATGCTTCTGGAAATGGGCACGCAGAAAGAGGATTTCGCCTCGCTGTCGCGGCGCATCGCCCAGAAAACCGGCGGCATTTATACCTGTCCGCATCTTTCCGCACTCGAAAATTCGCCCAAAAGCTCCGCACACCTGTTCATGCGAAGCAAGTGCATGAGCGGACAGTGCGGCGCTCTGTTTGATATTCTGAGCGATATTCTTTTCCGTCCGGCCTTCAACAACCGTAAACGCTTCAAAGAAATTCTGCTGGAACAGAAAGCCGAAATGGAAGGCGCGCTGGTGCCGAGCGGCCACTCCGCCGTCCTGACGCGCCTCAAAGCGCATTACCACGAAGCCCATCGCGCCGCCGAGGCCATAAGCGGCGTCGACGCGCTGTTTTTCCACCGCGCCATGCAGAAAAAAATGAAAGAAGACTGGCCGGGCACCGTCGCCCGCCTCGAAGGGATTCTGCAAAAACTGATCTCAGGCGGACTGATCGTTAACATTACGGCGGACAGCAAAGACCGCGCCGCCGTGACAGAAACACTGAAAACATTCCTTGCCGCTTTTCCAAACACCGGAACGGTTCTCTCCGGCGGCTG
>JBIIYG010000053.1:0-2681 GCA_044346945.1 Pontiellaceae bacterium
CCTACCATCCGGGCCGCGCCGCCGACACCCAGAAGTGCATCCGCGCCGGCGGTAAGCATAACGACCTCGACGATGTCGGGCTCGATACCTACCACCACACCTTCTTCGAAATGCTCGGCAACTGGTCCTTCGGCAACTACTTCAAACAAGAAGCCATCGACTGGGCGTGGGAACTCATCACCGGCACCTGGGGCTTCCCGAAAGAGCGCCTCTACGCCACTTACTTCGGCGGCGACGATAAAATGCCTGCCGATACCGAAGCACAGAATCTGTGGCTCAAATACCTGCCCGCCGACCATGTTGTCCCCGGCAACCGCAAAGACAACTTCTGGATGATGGGCGACACCGGCCCGTGCGGCCCGTGCTCCGAACTGCACGTCGACCTGACGCCGAAAGGTGACGGCGGCGCAAAATTGGTCAACTCCGGCTCGGCACAATGCATGGAAATTTGGAACCTCGTCTTCATCCAGTTTAACGCCAATCCCGACGGAACCTTCACGCCGCTTCCGGCCAAACACGTCGATACCGGCATGGGCTTCGAGCGCGCCTGCTCCGTCATCCAGTGCACCAAAGGTTTTACCGATTTCTCCGGCGTCATCTCCAACTATGAAACCGACGTCTTCACGCCGATTTTCCGCCAGCTCGAACAGATGAGCGGTATGAAGTACTGTTCGACGCTGGAACCTCAAGCCTCAAGCCTGAAGCCTCAAGTCGCTATTGATATCGCCTTCCGCGTTATCGCCGACCACATCCGCTGTCTCACCTTCTCCATCGCCGACGGCATCACGCCGTCGAACGAAGGACGAGGCTACGTCCTGCGCCGCATCCTGCGCCGCGCCGTCCGCTACGGCCGCGCGCTCGGCTTCCGCGAACCTTTCTTCTACAAACTCTCCGCCACCGTTGCCGACAGCTTCGGCGACGCCTTCCCCGAACTGCGCAAAAATGCAGAGCGCGTCCAGAAAACACTCAAAGCCGAAGAGGACAGCTTCAACCGCACCCTCGACCGCGGCATTGATCTGTTTGAAGCCGAAGCGGCAAAATGCGGCAAACAGTTCCCCGGATCGGTCGCATTCGTCCTATATGACACATACGGCTTCCCCCTGGACTTAACCGTTCTAATGGCTTCCGAGCGGGGCTTGAAAACAGACGAAGTTGAATTTGGAAAACTGATGGAAGAACAGCGCAACCGCGCCCGCGCCGACCACGCCAAGAAGAAAACAGTCGTCACCGTTGAGAGCGAAGGGCTCGAAGTCAAACCGACTCTCTTCATCGGGTTCGATAACCTCGAAGCCGAAGCTCTGGTTGAAGCGATCGCTCCGGCGGAAGATGGGTTTAATATCATCCTCGACAAAACCCCGTGCTACGCCGAAATGGGCGGACAGTCCGGCGACCAGGCCAGCCTGGTTTTCGCTAATGGAAAAATGAAAATCACCGACACCCAAAAACAAGGTGAGCTCATTGTTCACCGTGCTGAACTGATCGAAGGACGCGCTCCCGAAATCGGTGAAACTGTCAGGGTTTCCGTCGACAGCTCACGCCGTGCCGATATTCAGCGCCACCACACCGCCACACACCTTTTCCACTGGGCACTGCACGAAGTCGTCAGTAAAGAATCCCGCCAGCGCGGATCGCTCGTCGCGCCGGAACGGATGCGCTTCGACTTCAACTCGCCGGAAAAACTTTCCGACGAACAGATCGCCCATATTGAAAAACTGGTCAACAACCGGATCAAAGCCAACGAGCCGGTTTACTGGACCGAAGTTCCGTTCACCGAAGTACAGAAACAGCCCGCCATCCAGCAGTTTTTCGGCGAAAAATACGGCGACACCGTCCGCGTTCTCCAGCTCGGCGGACACAAAGGTAAATTTGACGGATTCTCGATGGAACTGTGCGGCGGCTGTCACGTCCGCAACACCGGCGACATCGGTCTCTTCAAAGTCATGCGTGAATCGGCCATCGCCGCCGGTATCCGCCGTATCGAAGCCGTCTGCGGAAAACATGCCGAACAGTTTATTGAAGAACAGAAAGCCGCCGGTGCCGCCGAAGCCGAACGCGCCAAAGAAGTTGAACGCCAGAAACAACTCGCCAAACAGCGTCAGGCAGAAATGCAGGCCAAGGCTCCGGCGATTGCGGAAGAACTGCTTGCAAAAGTTTCAAATGGACTGCTCATCGAAAATATGGGCGAAGCCGACGCCGAACTGCTCAGCGCCGTCATGGACGCGCTTCAGCCGAAACTCACCAGCGCCGTCATCATCCTCGGCGGAGTTTCTGATGGGAAAGTCGCTCTGGTTTGCGCCGTCACACCGGATTTAGTCAAAGCCGGAAAAAATGCCGGAAAAATCGTCGGTGCCATCGCCAAACAGTGCGGCGGCGGCGGCGGCGGCAAACCCGACCGCGCCCAGGCCGGCGGAAAAAATCCCGATGCGCTTGCAACGGCTCTTGATGGAGCGAAGGATTTAATTTAGCCGCGAAAAAAGGTTAAAAGACTGATACCTTTGACTGATAACTAGCGCCAAGAAATGAGGAGTCGTATGAAGGCAGTTCAGTGGGAAAGAGGACTTTTTCGGCTATACGCTGTATTGAATGTTATCGGCATTCTATTCGCGGGATACTCGCTCTACTCGTATCAGCAGCAGCTGTCGTTTGCTCGCGGCGCACATTATCTTGAGAACATATATTTA
>JBIIYG010000054.1:0-2666 GCA_044346945.1 Pontiellaceae bacterium
TCTACTCCAACCACGCCATCCACCGCATGACTGAGTATAGTGAAAAGGAACTGGCGGGTATGGATATCTGCTCCCTGCTGGCTCCGGATGCAGAAGTCAATTGCTCCGCCGCCAATCACTTGAACAAACTCTTCGCCGGAGCAGCCTCTTCAGCCGGTTTTGCCGCCGTTCTACAAACTAAAAGCGGGCGGACACTGGATGTCTGGATTTCCACCTCGCGACTGTTCTTTTCACAGAAACACGGACACGTCATTTTATTTTCAAAACTGGCGCGCGGTCCGGAAGAAACCCTGCGCGAATTTCACAACACCGCTCCGTCCGCACCGCCCGGACAACCGCTCAACCCTCTGCCGAACGAAATTGAACAAACCCGAACCGCCGGCGAAGTGGTTCATGTTTTAAAAGAACTGCCCGCGCAAATTCGGCTCCTGACCAACCAGGGAACCCGTACAGAACTTCTGCGACACATTATCGGCGAATCCTTCGATGCCGCCATCCGCCGCTTCATTCAGCTTTCGCTGGAAACCTCTCCTGCCCCGGTTCCGTTCGCCTTCCTTTCGCTAGGAAGCAACGCACGCCACGACATGACCTTGTTTTCCGACCAGGATAATGCGTTGATCTTTGCCGATGTGCCGCCAAACCGTCTGAGTGAAACCCGGCGGCAGTTTCTCCGCATCGGGGATGAAGTCTGCAGCCGGTTGAAACAGGCGGGCTGCCCGTACTGTCACGGAGGCCTGATGGCGGCTAACCCGAAATGGTGCCTCTCCGTATCTGAGTGGAAAAATAATTTCCGGACATGGATCGTGGAGGCCGATCCGCAATCGATCCGCGATGTAAATGTCTTTTTTGACCTCCATTGCGCGTTCGGTAGCGACGAACTCGTTCAGGAACTTAAAGAGTATATTCAGACTCTGATACAGAAGCGGCCCGAGTTTTTCATCCATTACACCAACAACTTCCTGCATTACAAAGCTCCGCTAACCCTGTTCGGCCATCTAAAAACCCAGAAACAGGACGGCAAAAAAACCATCAACATCAAGGAAAGTCTCAAACCGATTGAAACGTTTGCCCGTATCTATGCGCTCAAACACAACCTTCCAGAGATTGGAACGCTCGAACGGATCCGACGGTTGCAGGAGCTTAAAATTCTGCAACCGCAAACCGTCCGCGAAATGAATTATGTCTTCGACTACCTCTGGCAACTCCGCTTCTACACACCGCTCATCGCCATGGAAGGCACGCCGTCCGCCCATGACCAGCTCGACATCGAATCCCTGACGGAAATTGAGCGGCAGAACCTGCAAAACGTGCTGGCAAAAATCTCCACCTTCCAGACAAAACTCAGCTACGACTTTCTCGGCGTCGCCGCCGGGCGGTAAGAGCGTGCGGAAATAGTGGAGTATCGGAGTGTTGGAGTATGGGGGTCATAGATTTTGTCCGTCAAAATGCTCGATCCAACAAACATGTTTGCCACGAAAGAACTCAAGGCGATCAAAGGAATCCACAACTTAGAACCAGCCCTCACAAAACCTATGGCGGTCAAAAAATAAATTTCTAAAGCGTTCAGCCCAATTCCATTCTTTCAACCACCGCCTCGGCGATGCGCAGACCATCGATACCGGAGCTGACGATACCGCCGGCGTAGCCCGCGCCTTCGCCGCAGGGATAGAGTCCGCGAACCGCCGACTGTCCATCTTCGCCGCGCACAACCCGCACCGGACTCGAACTGCGGGTTTCGGAAGCGTAGATCAAGGCTTCATCAAAAATCACGCCGCGCATACTACGGAGCATTTTCGGCACCGCGATCCGTAAGGTATGTTCGACAAATTCCGGTAGCAGTCCGCGCAGTTGCGCCGGACGGGCCATCGTGCAGGAACGTTCCGACGGAAGTTCGGACGCCGCCGTGCCTTCCAGAAAATCGACCAGCCGCTGGGCGGGCAGTGAATAGTCGCTGCCGCCTGCCGCGAACGCCGCCGCTTCCATTTTTTTCTGAAATTCGATGCCAGCCAGAGCACCCACCCCGCCCTGCGGGCACCCCTCCGCTGGAGGGGATTGTGTGAGAGACCCCACCGGGGAATTTAAAAAGTCCCCTCCGCCGGCGGGGTGGCCGGAACGAAGTGACGGACGGGGTGGGTTTCCAAGGGTTGGAAAGTCAGAGGGAAAAACAGGAACCAGAAAGGCGGCGTTGCCGAACGGTTTGTCGCGTTTAGACAAACTCATGCCATTGGTGGTCATTAATCCAACCGACGAGGCGCAGGAAATGACCAGTCCTCCGGGACACATGCAGAAGGAATAGCAGGCACGGGCGTTTTCCTCTTCGCGACGCGTCAACCGGAAACTGGCCTTTCCAAGCGTTGGAAAACTGCCGCCCCATTGCGCAGTATCGATGCGATGCTGGGGAATTTCGAGTCGCACGCCGACGGCAAACGGCTTGGCTTCAAGCGGTACGCCATGCTCCGCCAGCATTTCATAGATGTCGCGGGCGCTGTGACCGGTCGCCAGCACACAGCAGTCGGTACGGAACTGTTCGCCGGAAATCACCGCGCCGCGCACCGCACCGTTTTCGATTTCGAGCCGATCAAGCCGTGCGCCGAAGCGTACTTCGCCGCCGAGTTCGATAATCCGGTTGCGCAGTGCCGGAACCAGTTCTTCAAGCACATCGCTGC
>JBIIYG010000030.1:0-9446 GCA_044346945.1 Pontiellaceae bacterium
GTACCACCGGAACAGCGCGCCGGTCGCGATAATGACTCCCTGCCCGAGCTTCCCCCGGGCTTCATCAGCCCACTTCTCCTGCAGAGGCATCCCCATGCCGGTCAGAATAATCTCCGGACGAAGCCGGACAATCTCGTTTATGATGTGGCTGTCGGCATCACTGCCGGTGACGAAAAATCCATCGTGATAACCGGCCACCCGGAGTTCCGGAAAATTTTCCACCACCGCCGCCGCGAAACGGGAAACGACATCCAGCTTATCCCCGATAAAATAGATCCGGTAGCGGCGCTCGACACAGAGCTTAAACAGTTCATCAATCCAATCCGGCGGAGTCATACGCTGACCCAGCGTTTTCCCCAGAAGCCGGGCGCCGAGCTTAACCCCGAAGCCGTCGCAAAAAACGATTTCCGAGCGGTTCAGGATGTCGCGGAACACCTGATCTTTACAGGCAATATTACAGGCGTGGACGTTCACATTGTTCACCAGCGCGGGCCGCCGGGAGGCGACCAGCCGGTCGATCTCAGCCAGCAGTTCCGGCTGATTGATCTGATCCACATTAATTCCAAGGATACTGACTTTATCCATGCTGTTTCCTGCTGAACTCATCCAGCCGGTCGGCGACCGCCTGCGCCGAGCGGGCTTCGCAATACGTCTGGAAATCGTACTGACCGGCGAGGGCTTTCGCAACGGCTCTTTTCACAGCCTCCGGCATTCCGTCAGGACTCCCGAACACCTCGCCTACCGGAACAGGGAAGAGAGCCTGATGCCGCAAAAGCGGAAAGTCCGGAACCACAACCGCCGCGCCGGACGCGGCGGCATCGGCCAGCGGTCCGGAAGCGCGATAAAAATAACTGTCGTGCTCACCGTTCTGCACCAGCACATCACAGCGGGACAACATCGCGCGGTAATCTTCCGGAGAAGCCGTATCAACCACCCGAACCCCCGGAATCTTCACAGCATCCGGATTCGGAACGCCCGCAACAATTTCACAGTCCGGAAAATATTCTGTCAGCCGCCGGAGAAGAGTGTCCATCCCTTTTTCCGGACGGTAATAACCGGCGACACCGATCACCGGACGGCTTGCGCTTTTTTCGCCAGCCGTCCGTCCGGGCACCGGATGAAGCACCGTGACATCCACCTCCATACGATCCGGCTGAACTTCATACATCGCCCATTGCGTGCCCAGTCTTGCCAACAGCCGAAGAGCGAACCTTTCCGCAGAATTCCGCACAGCCCATTGCAAATTGTGATGAATGAAGAACAGCAGTTTGCGCCGGAGCGGCCAAAGCATAGGGAAAACGAGCAGGAGCGGAATCGTTGAAAATTCACGCACCAGAATATGCGGACTCCGCGCCGCCCGCCAGCAGTGTACAACCAGCGCCAAATGCCGGAGCAGAACCCCGGCCTTCCAAATTAGCTGACCCTCCCGGCCCCAGCCGATCAGCGGATTCGGAACGTAAACCCAGCCGCTTTTCGCAAGGCGACAGGCTTCTTCCACCGGACGCAGAGAAGGATGATAGTTTTCAGCTTTCATGACAGATTGTGTTCAAAATGATCCGAGAGAATTCCTCTGGACGGCTCTTCCTCACAAACGCCGCGCGGCGGTTGCTGTCAGTGACAGGCAACGAGGCAGACGCTGAAGCGATGGCTTCAGACAACGCCTCCGGCTGAACCGGACAAGTTATCCCCAGCCCGTTATCCCGAATCAGCCGCCCCAGCAATCCGGCGGCAGGACCGATTACCGGAACGCCCGCTCCGGCGGCCAGCGCCAGAATACCGCTGGAATATTCGGGCCGCGTGTACGGCATGAGGACAACATCGGATTGATCAAACAGCGCCATCATGCGTGAATCCGATACAAAATGATTTTCTGTGAACAGGCTGATGTCGGGACGGGCGGCCCGCAGTTGTCCGCAAGCCTGTTCAAACGTCTGCCGATAAACGGGCTCCGGTTCGCCGCAAAACACAAAGGCGCTTCGGGCGGCCGCTTGTGGATCGAGCCGACGGAGTGAATCCATCAGAACATCCGCGCCCTTGCGCGGCGAAAGAGAGCCGAAAAACAAAAATACTTTTCTTTCGGCACCGATTTCAAAATACGACCGCAGAGAGAATCCGGCTTCTGGAACAGCCTCCGGAACCGGGTCGGGAACCGGAATAAAGCGCGAGCGGGAACCAAACCGGGAGGCCAGCCAGTCGCAGGCGTTTTCTCCGTTGAGAAGAAAAAGATTCCGGACGCAACCCCGGCGCAACAGCAACGCCGTCTTCCAATGTTTGAAAAGGAATTTCAGTCCGCGCGGCAGTTCCGGATATTGGACAAACAGAACCGCTGAAACCGGATGCGGCGAGCCGAAAAGAGCCAGCGGCGATTCGAGATGCGTCAGTTCCAAAATCAGGACATGATCCGGTTTGATTTTTTCACAGGCTTGGCGAAAAAGCGTCCAGAGCAACTGCTGTTTTTTCCAGCGCCCGGCGGTCTTGAGAGCCTCCGCTGTTTCCGGTTTTACATCCCCAGCCGTAAAGAAAACGAAATTCCAGTTCGAATCGGTCAGCAGACCCGCTCTCAGCCAGCGGATAAAATTCGCGCGGTGCCCGCCGGTCAGCGGCTCAAAGATCAACATGGTTTTCTGATCGGCACTCATCGTTCATCACCCGGAACACAATGGAACATAACGGGACACTCCTCCCCCGCCTCTTTTCGGGTCGCCGAACGCAGGCGGTATCCAGCGCAGACTGGAAAGTCTGCGGCACGAATCCGGCCAGTCGCGCGGATGATCAGAATCTCTGTATTTTCCCGGTTTTTCATGGATTTTACGAAATCCGTTTGATTCCGCCTCTTAGTATAGCAGGAGAACGAACACATGAGAACCCTGCTTAACGTAAAGGAAGAAATCAAACCGAAAGGAACCGTTCCTATGGAAAAGAATAAGACCCAACCTCCGCTGAGCGAATCAACTCCGGCAGGACTGACCGCCCGGCAGGAGAAGCTGTTAAGCATCCTCGCCGTGAATCCGAATATTCAGGCGGCGGCGCAGGCCGCCGGAATCGGGAGAACCACCGCGCACCGGTGGCTGAATGAGCCGTGTTTCCGCGAGGAATTGACTCGGCGGCGGCATGCCGCGATGAACGAGTCCATGAGCGCCGTCCAGACCCAAAGCACCCGCGCCATTGATGAGCTAATCAAACTGCTGGACACGCCGAACGAATGGCTGAGACGGCAGATCTGCATGGATCTCCTGAACGGAGCTTTGCGCATCCGTGAAACAGAAGAAATTGAACAGCGGCTGAGCGCGATTGAAAAAGCGCTGGCATTAAACACAAACAACAGGAGCGCGACATGAAGTCACACAAGAAAAGGCTGGAGGCCCTCGAACAAAAACACCGATTGAACCGGAACGATGAAGTCGTTTTTCTTGACCGAATCGGGGAGGAATGGACCGAGGAGGAAAAAGAATGGATCCGGAACCGGCATCCTGAGTGCAAAGCGTTCATAAAACCGCTGACACAAACCATGCCGTACGGATTTGAACGGCAAGGAGAAAAGGCGGTGGCTTTGTATAAGGATCTAGTCAGTCTGGTTAATTGGGAGAAGAGAAAACAGCGGATGGAAGATCAAGCGAGTCGTGCCCGAGCCGGAGGAGGCCCGGTTTAAAGGCCGGTGGCGGGTGGCGCAGTTTGAAGTTGATGGTTGGTAGTTGATAAGGAGAAGAAGAGGCAACGGTGGTAAGAAAAAGCGTGCACGGAGCGTTTAACGATTGAGATGTCGTTTCGTAATCGGTCAAGAAACCCACCCCGGCCTTCGGCCACCCCTCCAGTGGAGGGGATTTTAAAAGCTCCGCTCCTTCGGACGAACCGCTTCCTCACGGTTCGCGGTCGGGGTGGAACCCGACCCTCCAGACGGTCTACCTCTCAAAGGCCGGCAGGATGCCGGCGATACGAGAAGATCTCATCTGGCGGTTGCGCCGGATAGGGACATCCGGCCTACAAAAACCTATTCGAGCGCCCGATGGGGGCATCGGGCCTACAGCAAAAGATATCACGAACCCGACTGAGCGCAGACTGGAAAGTCTGCGCCACAAACCCGACTGCCGATGCATACAAGGCCGGCAGGATGCCGGCGATACATCCGCTCATTTTAATGGAGCCGACAGACGCTGTTTCAGCCATTTGATGTTCCGGTTGACAGTTTTATTGGAACGGTCGAGATTCCGCGCATGCTCGAACGCTTTTAACGATTCTTCATACCGTCCGGCTTTGCGCAGTTCGATGCCGAGTTTGCGCCAATAAAAATCGTTAAAGCGTTTATAGCTTGCCGCCTGCCGCAGATAGTCCAGCCCTTTGTCGCGGTTGCCGAGGAACAGCTCGATGCGTCCCAAACCGTAAACCACTTCTTCTTTTTTCGGATTGATCTGATAGGCGGAGAGATACGCCGACTGCTCTTGGAGCGCCCACTCGCGTTTGCGGGCCGGATCCAGTTCATAGTAACGATGGTGGTAATACACCTGCCCGATCCCCCAATGAGCCAACCAGCTCTGTGGATCAATTTTTTCAGCCGCTTTGTAGAGTCCTTCCGCTTTCCGGAAGTCCTGTTTCTGCAACGCTCTGTCACCCTGAACTCGAATCGCGGCAGATGTCATGACCTGAACGGTCCAGACCGCAGTCAGCAGTACGGCCACTGAGAAAGTCCACCGCGCCGCCGCCGCAAGACGGATTCGCTTCGCCGGAACGGTCTGAATCACGGGGGCAACCACGCACCCGGCAAGCAGTGCCAGCATCAGCGCATTCGGAAAAATGCGCAGTTCGAAATCGAAAAAGCCGTGAACCGCCGTTCCGGCGAACACGCCGAGCAGAGCCGCCGCCGGCAGAGCGTGGTAAGACCTCTCCGCCGTTTTAACGAGGAGGATCAGTTTCGCGCAGACTTCAATCAGCGCCCAAAGAATCAGCAGGCCGCCGATCAGTCCGTACTCGGCCAGCAGTTCGAGATATTCGTTGTGAGCGTGAACCGTCACTGTGCGCAGGCCCTTCCAGCGGAACCGGTAGTCCTCAAAGACGGCGCCGTAATTCCCCGGACCAAAACCCGTCAAGGGACGGTCTTTAATCATTTCCAACGTATCCAGCCAGGTCAGCGGGCGGAAATCGGTAAAATTCTCATCAATGCCCTGCCCGGAAACGATCAGCTCAGCGAATTGAACCACCGGCTGCATGCGGGTACGGAACATGGACGATCCGGCCCATAAGCCTCCGACTGATGCCGCAATGAGCAGAGGAACTGCCAGCAGAGCGATACGAAATGTCCGGCGGCTTTTGCGGAGAATTACAAAAAGCGATGTCGTGCCGACAGCTGTTATCGCACCAAGCAGACCGGCCCGGGACTGCGTTTGATAGACCAGCAGAGCGAACAGCGGTAACGCATAAGCGAAGCAGATACGCCAGAACCAGCCGAACTGCGGAATGAGCAAAAAGATCAGGCAAAACGGAATCCACATCTGGAAGAGGTGGGCGATATGATTCGGACATTGATAGGTTCCGCCAAGCCGCCCATCCTCCCAGTAACCTGTGTAGCGCTCCATTCCGAAAATCATATTCGGTGCAACCTTGTGCTGAACCAGACTGTACAGCGCGATAAAAACCAGAGAAACAAACAGCACCGCCCAGACCATGCGGCGATACGAAAACCGGGAGAAGAGCGCGGCGGAGACCCAGTAAACCGCCAGATAGGCTCCGAAACGGAGGGCGCTCATTTTCGCCTCGTACGGCAGAACGGAAAAAGGAATCAGCGCCGCGCTGTAGAGCCAAAATAGAAGAAGCGGAACAGCGGCGGGCGGAAGAGAGCATTTTGAAGCGTGAAATCCGGAATTTACTGTCCGGGGCTTCCACTTTGCAACCAGCGCGGCAACGGCCAGATAAATCAGAATCAGAATCGGTGCAATGAGCGTTGTCTTGTCTTCCCAGATGCCATAGAGCGACATCGAGACCGTGAGCGCCGTCACAAAAACCGCAAGTACAGTCTGTTCAAAACGATCCATTAGAATCTATCCCAAACCTATCCGAGCGCCCGATGGGGACATCGGGCTACAAAAACATTCGATCCTTTTAAATCGCAGGCCGAGAGTCCCCGCCCGGCGGAGGTTTCGGGACAGATGATTCATGATCCATGATGCATTTTCAACAACCAAAACCAAAGGGACAGAGGGGCAAAGAAGAAGTGGCAAGTGGCGCAGTTTGAAGTTGATGGTTGTCGGTTGATGGGGAAAAGAAAGGGACAAAGATACAAAGCCAACATCCTATGCGGTCGGGGTGGAACCCGACCCTCCAAGCGGTCTGAAACAGACCGATCTATCTCTCAAAGGCCGGCAAGATGCCGGCGATACGGAAAAGCTCATACGGCGGTTGCGCCGGATGAGGACATCCGGCCTACAGCAAAATATACCGCGAACCCGACCCTCCAGACGAAAAAAGCGTGCCGAGACGGCCCGCTCCACCTTGGGTGTTTAATAGGCGCCGTGTCCTTTGATTACCGCGGAGACGGTGCGGGCAAGGATGACCAGATCGAGCCAGACAGACCAGTTGCGGACGTAGTAGGTATCCCATTTTTCCATCCCGGCCAACCCGCTTTCACTGCGGCCGGAAACCTGCCATAGGCCGGTGATGCCGGGCCGAACGCGACTGCGGGGCGCCTTGGCCGATTCGGCCATCTGTTCGTGATGATAGTCAGGAAGAGGACGGGGGCCGACCAGCGACATCTGTCCGGCCAGCACATTCAGAACCTGCGGCAGTTCGTCCAGCGATGTTCGCCGGAGAAATTTCCCTAAACGGGTCACACGGGGATCGTTCCGGAGTTTGAAATTCTGTTCCCATTCCTGCTTCAGCACCTGATCCACAGCCAATGTCTGTTCGAGAATTTTTTCCGCGCCGTTTCGCATGGTGCGGAATTTGACCGTCCGGAAAACATGGTTTTTTCTGCCGACGCGATGCTGGAGAAAAAACGGATTCTGTCGGTCTATCAAACAAACCAGAGCGGCGGTCACCGCCAGCAGAGGTATCCAAACGGGCGCAGAGAGAAGAACCAGCGCCATATCCAGACTTCGTTTCACCCCGCGCGACGAAAAATTGAGCAGGTTTCCGGTGATCTCCAGGCCGATCAAACTTCCGAGCGTCCGGGGAAGAGCCCAGAGAAACACATCTTCTTTGATGTCGGGGACGAGAATCACCCGCCGATAGCCGGAAAGAATCCGGTCAAATCCTTCCGACAAAGAAAGCCCTTCAGCGAAGGCCACCGGCACAACCGCCACCGCCGCCGACGGGCCGCACCCGGAAAGTCCACCCAGCACCGGAACTCCCATCCACTGCCGTTCCGGCAGGCTATCGTCTGTAAAGATGCCGCACGGAACATACCCAAGCAGAGGATTTTTTTGAAACGTTTCGATCACGACAGCTATCTGCCGGGCATTGCCATACACCACGGCGGGACAGCCCCACTGCCCGATCCGCCGGAGCAGGTTTTTGACCGGAATGCGCAATAACGGAATAAACGCCGCGCTGAACAGATACGAAACGAGATAAACAATACGACTGGGAATAATCCGCCCGCGGCTAAAAAAAACCGCGATGCCGGCCAGGGCGAAAACCGTCAGCAAAAGAAGCTGAGTCCGGCGAAATTCCTCGACCGCGCCGAGGCCCCATGCGGGAGCCGTCCGGGTAATCAACGCGCCGACACACCACACCGGAACGACCGCCAGCGCGTAGTTAATGGAAACCGGAATGCCGTGGATTTTAAAAATGATCCAATTGCCGAGATACAGCCCGGCCAGCAGAACCAGAGAATCACCGGAGCAAAGAGCGGCGGTGTTCAGTAGAGATCTGGACAGAACCTTTTTTTTCACTGCGGCGGGCATTGGCGGCTATCCTTTGTAGAACGACCGGACTCTATCGCAAACGAAATCCACCTGATCATCGGTCATGCCGGGGAAAACGGGAAGCGAAAGGATGCGGGCGGCCAGCTGTTCCGTCAGAGGGAAACCCCCTTTTTTCCAACCTTTGGAAGCGTAGGCTTTTTGTAAATGCACCGGAACGGGATAATGGATCAGACACTCCACGCCCTGCTCCATCAGATATTTCTGCAGGGCATCGCGCTGGGCGGTTTGAATCACATAAAGATGAAACACGTGCTCGGAGCCTGAACGAACCGCCGGAAGAACCAGATCGCCCACGCCCTCAAGCTGTCCGGCATACCTTGCAGCGACTGCCCGCCGGGCGGCGTTCCCGCGATCAAGATGCGGTAGTTTGGCACTCAGCACCGCCGCCTGCAAGGTGTCGAGGCGACTGTTCTCGCCCAGCTCATCGTGGTAATACTTTTTGGCGGAACCGTAGTTGCGGAGCGTGCGGATACGGTCGGCAAGAACCGAATCATTCGTCGTCACCGCGCCGCCGTCGCCGAATGCGCCCAGATTTTTCCCGGGATAAAAACTGAACGCGGCGGCATCGCCGAGCGTTCCGGCCCGCATTCCGTCACAGCGGGCACCGTGAGCCTGACAGGCGTCCTCAATCACCTTCAGCCCGTACCGCCGGGCGATCGCAAGAATCGGCCCCATATCAGCCGTCTGTCCGTACAGGTGAACCGGCATAACCGCTTTCGTTCTTGCAGTCACCGCCGATTCAAAAGCCGCTGGGTTCATCGTATAGGCAACCGGATCCACCTCGACCAAAACCGGGGTCGCGCCGACGGCAGAAACAGCCAGAGCCGTGGCGATGAATGTATGCGAACCCGTAATCACCTCATCGCCGGGGCCGATTTCCAT
Source organism: Pontiellaceae bacterium (assembly GCA_044346945.1). Lineage (GTDB taxonomy): Bacteria > Verrucomicrobiota > Kiritimatiellia > Kiritimatiellales > Tichowtungiaceae > Tichowtungia. The sequence goes on from JBIIYG010000030.1 coordinate 8,796, forward strand.
GGCCCGAAGAATCAGCTTCAGTGCATCCAGACCGGAAGCAACGCCGATACCGTATTTACATCCGCAATAAGCGGCAAAGGCGGCTTCGAAGTCGGCCACAGGCTTTCCAAGAATAAAATTGCAGTCCGCCAACACCTGATCCATGGCAGATCGGATTTCATCACGGAGGCCTTCCGGCTGGTTTTTCAAATCGAGAAAAGGAACTTTCATAGGCGGTGGAGTTTAAAGTCCAAAAGGGAAAAGTCCAAGGTTGAAAGTCTGGAAGTCAGAGGAAGATCAAAGGGAAAAGTGACAGAGGCGCAGAGGAACAAAGGCACAGAGGGGTAAAGAAGGAGTGGCAAGTGGCGGGTGGCAAGTGGCGGTTGATTAGGAAAAAGAAAACCCGTCCTGTGCGGTCGGGGTGGAACCCGACCCTCCAGATGGGAAGGCGTACACGGAGCGTTTAACGATTGAGATGTCGTTTCGTAATCGGTCAAGAAACCCACCCCGGCCTTCGGCCACCCCTCCAGCGGAGGGGATTTTAAAAGCTCCCCTCCTTCGGAGGGGTGGCCGCTCCTCTTATTATGGACGAACCGCTTCCTCGCGGTTCGCGGTCGGGGTGGAACCCGACCCTCCAGACGGTCTACCTCTCAAACGGAAAAGCTCATCTGG
>JBIIYG010000055.1:0-2604 GCA_044346945.1 Pontiellaceae bacterium
CTGTTTCTGTTCCGGAGTTAGGTCCTTGAAATTCCCCTGATACAGGGAGATGTCCGGTTCCGTCGGCAGAGTCCGGACAGACGGTGACATGGAGCGTTCGTACCGGTAGATGACGAGTTCCTGCGCGGGGACGAGGTGCCGCCATAAAAAGGCCTGCATCCAGTCTTCAGCCGGGACGGCCTGCCGGGTTTTTTGTTTACCATCGATTTGCGCGGTTCCAGTGATTACAGCCGGAACAGTTCCTTTGAGATTCTTGCCGGTGTAGCGGATGGCGAATGGAATTTTTTCGGCATCGGCCGGAAGCGTGACCGGCTTGGCGTCAAAGCCGGCGGCCGATTCCGTGAGGCGCAGGGTGATCGGTCCGTTAAAGCCGTCTTTGCGGATGGCGTAAATATCTATGGATGCGTTATTGCCGCGAATGTCGAAGTGCGACGGTTCGGTGCGCAGCGCGAAATCGGGTTGCGGAGGGCTGAGACGCAGGCGGTACGTGCTGGCGGGACCGCCATGGTGTGCGGTGTCGGTCAGGCTGACGTAGTAGGTGCCGTCGGCGGGAATCTCGGTTCTGATGTATGAGTCGGCATGGTGGGTGTTCAGTCCGGAGCCCGGATCACTGTGGTCGTCGTTGATGGCGATCATCCGGCCGTCGCTGTCGGTCAGTGTAAGCAGCGAATCGAGCGGCGAGTCGAGTCGCCGGGCATTGACTTCGGCAACCAGCATGTCGCCTTTCTGGGCGGTGAACCGGAATACATCCTGATCGCCGGGGGTTTCAATCCGTCCATTAATGATGACCGGCAGTGTCACCTCCTGCGCGGTCTGCCGGTCATTATTTGACCGGCTTTCGATGCACTCAGGCAGTGTGTCGAGAGCGAAGGGAATGAGATTGGAGAGAGTCCCTTTTAGCTCGGCGCCGACCGGGTGGAGGCCTTCTTCGGCTTTAGGTCCGGGCAGTACCAGCTTGGCATCGTCCAGATTCCATCCGTTCATATCGGTAGAGATATTTTCTCCGACGCGGGCGCCGGGCGGGAAGATGCTCGTGATGAACGGGGTTTGACCGATGGTAATGCGATAAACAAAATCCTCGCGGCCGCGGTAGATCGCGTCGGTGATTGAAAGGATGTATTCCTCTGTTTTCGGGATTTCGCACAGAATGACCGGATCGGGTTTGAACTGATAGTCGTCGTTATAGGCAATTTCGTCGCCAGCGGCATTGTGCAGAGAGAGTACCGGCTGAAACCATCCGGGAACCGCGTCAGCAATATAGGGGATAAGCTGCCGGGCCAGTGTGGAGATGACCAGCCGGTCGCCCTTGTTGGCAGAAAAGCGGTAGCGGTTGATTTCGCCAGACGCGATTTGTCCGTTGACGGTGCAGGGCAGGGTGATTGGAGTTTCTCCGTCTTTTACGGCTCGTTTGCGCAGGGCCAGCTGTTCTTTGCCCAGCGTTTGGAAAAGAGATATTTTCATCGGCATCAGGGAGAATTCCGGCAGCCGGCCGACGTAGAAAAGAAGCGGGTTGGAGATGCCGGTCGGGGTCATGATGCGAATTTCGCGCGGACCCGGCGCGGCGTCTTCATCGACGGTAATTTCAAGCAGGATCACCGTGGCGAGCGATTCGCTGGCGGGTTGGCGAACATATTCGGCCACGCGCAGTTCAATCTGTTCTTTAATTTTTTGGGTTGTTTCATCCAAATTGGACTTGTCTTTTTTAATGAGTTGCAACTGTTCGTTGACCAGACGGTGCTCTTGCGCGCCGAGTTTACGGAAGCTATCGACCAGTTTAGCCTGAACGCCTTGTCCGGAGACAACGGCACCGCAGACGCCGTCGATCCGCTGTCCGCCGAGCCGGACTGCGAAGGTGGTTCCCTGCTGTCCGCCTGCCGGATAGACGTACCCGATGTAGGCGCGCCTTTCTGCCTGGGCCGATGCTTCGTTCGCCTGAAGTGCAAGCAGTCCGGAGACCGCCGCCATCAGGAGTTTTTTTATGATTCCGGTTGTCCGATGCTTCATCGTTACGTTCCTCTACATGATTTCCGTCAGCAGGCCGCCTGACTTGATGGTGTCGGAAACTTCCGGAAGGACACGCGCCTCCAGTCCGAGCGGATGAGGTAACAGGGATGCCGGGTCGATACCTCCGAGCCGGTAGATACTGCCGAGCAGATCCACCGGATAGACCGGACGTTCGCTGACTTTTTCGCCTTTTGCATCGGAAGAACCGACTACAGCACCGCCGCGGAATCCGCCGCCGGCCACGAGAGCCGAGAAGACCGCGCCGTAGTGATTGCGTCCGCCGTTCCACGGCGGCTGCCAGTCTATTTTCGGGCCGCGCCCGAATTCACCGCAGCACCAGACCAGCGTACTGTCGAGCAGTCCGCGGGCTGACAGATCTTCCAGCAGAGCCGCCAGTCCTTTATCAAGCTCCGGACACTGTTTGCGCATTCGTGCGAAATGACCTTTGTGTGTATCCCATCCGCCGGGATAATTGATCACGATGTACGGTACGCCGGTTTCGACCAGACGGCGGGCGACCAGACATTCCTGTCCGAAGGTATTGCGTCCATAGCGGTCGCGCAGTTTGTCGTCTTCATTGGCGAGGTTGAACACTTCTTT
>JBIIYG010000056.1:0-2591 GCA_044346945.1 Pontiellaceae bacterium
TCTCGGCGGTGTGTGTCTGAACTGGGGCTGCATTCCGACCAAGACGCTGCTCAACTCCGCTAAGCATTATGTTCACGCCAAGGAAGCGCCGGAATTCGGCGTAACGACCGGTGAGGTGAAGTTTGATCTGACCAAAGCGATGGCCTGGAAAAATGAAGTGATCGACACCCTGCGGGCGGGCATTGCTTTCATGATGAAGAAAAACAAGGTCACGGTTGTGAACGGCGAAGCAAAGTTCCTCGGCCCGCGCAAGGTGCAGGTTGGTGACAAAGTTTATGAAGGAACCGATGTGGTGATCGCCACCGGTTCATCGCCGTTTGTCCCGCCGATTCCCGGTGCGAAACAGCCGCATGTGATGACCAGTACAGAAATTCTGAGCATCGACAAGATGCCCAAAACGCTGACAGTGATCGGCGGCGGCGTGATCGGCGTTGAGTTCGCCAGCTTCTTCAGCAGTCTCGGCGTCAAAGTGGATGTCATTGAAATGCTTGAAGAAATTATTCCGTTCATGGATCGCGAGCAGGCTAAGGAGTTCCGTAAGGCGCTTAAGGGCAAAGTGGAATTCAACCTCGGCTGCAAAGTCACGGCGATTGACGGTCACGAAGTGAAGTATACGAACGCCAAGGGCGAAGCAAAATCCATTCAGGCGGACATCGTACTGATGTCGGTCGGCCGCGTTCCGAACCTTGGAAATATGGGCTTCGAGGAAGCCGGACTCGACTTCGACCGGCGCGGCATCAAAGTGGATGAGCAGCAGCGCACGAATCTGCCGAACGTCTACGCAATCGGCGATGTGACCGGTAAATCGCAGCTGGCGCACTCGGCGACCCGCATGGGCGAAGTGGCGCTCAACACAATTTGCGGACGGCGCGACCGTTTTCGCATGAACGCGATTCCTTGGGCGGTTTATTCCATGCCCGAAGTGGCCGGTTGCGGTTATACCGAGGAACAGGCTCAGGCGGTCGGACATAAAGTCAAAACCGCCTCGCTGCCGCTGACGATGAGCGGACGGTTCCTTGCTGAAAACGGCAAGCGCGGCCCCGGCTCCGTCAAAGTCATCAAAGACGCCGATACCGACGTCCTGCTCGGCGTTCACATGGTGGGCGCGGGCTGTTCCGAAATGATTTACGGCGCGGCGGTGATGATCGAAGCCGAGCTGCGGATAAAAGATATTCAGGAGATTGTTTTCCCGCATCCGACGGTCGGAGAAGTTATGCGGGATGTAATGTTTGCGTTATAAACCGCAGAATATCGAACAAGGAATATTGAATGTCGAAGGACGATAAATTTGATCTTGAAGACCGGTTGGTTGATTTTGCCGCACGGTGTATCAAAGTTGCAAATTCCTTACCGAACACGCAGGCAGGACTGCATCTGTCCGGACAATTGACGCGGAGCGGCACTTCGCCCGCGTTGAATTACGGCGAGGCGCAGGGGGCAGAGTCCCGCAAAGATTTCGTGCATAAGATGAAAATTTGCCTGAAAGAACTACGGGAGACTCGGATATGTCTGAAAATAATCATTCGATCCGAAATGCTCGGCGAAGAAAAGCTTCAATCGCTGATCGATGAAACCAACGAACTGATTTCGATTTTTGTAAGCAGTATAAAAACAGCAAAGGCGAATATGACCAGAACTTCGTAATTCGAAATTTCTTGTTCAATATTCGATATTTAAAAGGAGTAAAACCATGCCAAAGATTCAAAATGTATGTCCAAAAGAAGTCCGCAAAGCGGGCGAAATCACCTTCAAGCCGATTCCGGTCAACCAGTACAAATCGGATTATAAGAAGGAAGTGAAGAAGTACGGCGTCGAGCGTCTGAAAAAGATGTATTACGACATGCTCGTCGTCCGTGAGTTCGAAACCATGCTCAATCAGATCAAGGTGCAGGGCGCGTATCAGGGCATCGAATACAACCATCCCGGCCCGGCGCATCTTTCAATCGGTCAGGAAGCGGCCTCTGTCGGTCAGGCGGTTCACCTCACCACCGAAGACTACATCTTCGGCTCACACCGCTCGCACGGTGAAATTCTCGCCAAGTGTCTCTCGGCGGTTTACCAGCTCGATGACGCGCAGCTCACCAAAATTATGGATGAGTTTTTTGGCGGTGCCACGGTGAAGCCAGTCAAGGACGGCTCGCAGAAGAGCGTCAAGGATCTCGCCGAAGATTTCGTACTCTACGGAACGCTGGCTGAAATTTTCGCCCGGCAGAACGGTTTTAACAAAGGCCTCGGCGGTTCGATGCATGCGTTCTTTATTCCGTTTGGTTCTATGCCGAACAATGCACTCGTTGGCGGCTCCGGCGACATTTCGGTCGGCTCGGCGCTCTTCAAGCTGATCAACCGTAAGCCCGGCATTGTGATTGCCAACATCGGCGATGCATCGCTCGGTTGCGGCCCAGTTTGGGAAGGTTTCTGGATGGCCGCGATGGACCAGTACCGCAAGCTCTGGGACAAGGAATTCGGCGCGCCGCCGGTGTTGTTTAATATCATGAACAATCACTACGGCATGGGCGGACAGACCGTCGGTGAAACGATGGGCTACGGCATGGTTGCCCGTATCGGTGCCGGTATTAATCCGGAGCAGATGC
>JBIIYG010000005.1:0-87222 GCA_044346945.1 Pontiellaceae bacterium
ATGTCGTCGAGAAGCGGGAGTCGAGTTCTTCTTCATGCCCAAGGTGTAAACAACTTCAACTCAGGCCGTCAACCACTATCTCGTGACGACAAGCTCTAGGTACTTGCGCGAACAACCTTCGAGATGGTTTGCAAGCTTATGACACCTGTAGCGAAGACTGGTATATTCTGCAGGCGGCCGCCTCAGCAAATCTGAAAATTCCCGAAAAGTTTTATTTTGTTATGACAAACTTCTGCATATGGATTACGGATGTGTCTTGGCAATCCAACCCCTCGAACATACGGGCCAGTTTGTTGGTGGGGAATCCAGCCTTTCGCGGGCAATTTTCATCCGCTTGTGGTGATTGGCCACACTTAGACGCCCTTGCGGCTGGCTTGTATGCCCACCAAGCCAAAGTGCTTTGGGTTGGACACGGACTAGGTGGCGAGGTTTTTGCTCTGCTGCGTCTTTGGAATAAGAAGCGCGACATTGGAGACTGGATTCTTCTGCCAAATCTTTCATATAGATATAGCGGAACCTATGGGAAAACATTTCCTTAGATCATTGTAGTATCGGTCGCGCCTTGCACTTATCCAATTTCACCCGCAATAGACTAGCGGTCGAAGGGCATAGGGCCGTTTGTCATCTTTTTGTATAAGGGATGAGCCGGAGTTCCGGACTTGTTTTTAGCGATACAAAACAGCCTGGGAAACATTTCTACAACATCCGCGCCCCGGTTTTGGTGGGTTCCATGATTGCCCCAAACGCCGACAACCTTGTCCGCTTTCTTGGCGAGCTTCCGTATCCATTTGTCATTATCGGGGCCAACGGGGTCGGCGGCCTTTTTCATCTTTCGCGGATCGGTCGCACGGTAAGCAAAAATATTGGCCATGATAAGACCGCCGTATCCCCAGTGTTTGGCAAAGGCGACACACCGCTTGATCGTCGGGTCATCCTTCTTTTCATCTGCCGTGGAAGGATTCAGCCCGATGAACATGATCAACGGTTTGGATTCATCCCAAATCCGGTAAAGGGCGTAGCGATGTATCCGGTCGTTGGGAAACTCTGCGCCGGTTTTTAGATATTTTGTCACCAGTTTTTTCATAGGATTGCCTCTCAGTTTTTAAATAATGAATCAATTTCATCCGGATCGGTGGTGTAGTGGAGATCGGCTTTCCATTCGGCTTCATCCGCCGCAAGGCCAAAAAAGGTGGCGACCTTTTTTCTGACCGCCGATGAATCCAGCAACTTTCTGTCCATATAAACGACTGCCGTTTTCTCCTTCTTGAACCAGACGACCCGGCCTCTCGGCACAGTTTGATATTCGGTGTCAGCCAGTTCGGAAGGTTTTTTAAAGGTGCGATCCTCTTCCCATAAATTCCGGTGAGTATCCGGACTGTCAATTCGCCCGTCACAATCCGCCCCTTCGCCAATAGTGCGCGCCCTGCCGATCACCTTGTTTTTATAAACCCAGAAGCATCCGATTTTCGCCATACGCTCCTCTCAAGTTCCGGTGATTCCACTTGCGGCCAGGCCTTTCTGTTCAGGCTGGTGCGAACAAATCCAGCTCGTTACGCGCCGGATTTCTTCATCGCTGGTCCACGCGCCTTGCAGGAGGACTGGTTTATTCTGCCCCTGCGGCAAGTAGAACATTGCGCCTTTATCGGGCTGTTCTTCGGCGCCGATGGCGTTGATAATGGCACGGCTGTCATTTCCCTCAGCTGTTCTAAACGCGATGCGGGCAGGAATGTTCACTTTGATCGAATCCGTGAACACATTTCCGGACGGGCGCTGGCTGGCCAATACCATATGGATGCCCGCAACTCGAGAGAGTTGGGCAAGACGAACGATGCACGGCTCAACTTCCTTCCTTGCCGCACTCATCAGCTCCGCGAATTCGTCCACAATAATCACGATATGGGGCAATCTGCTCAGCGTCGCCTCGCCTGAAGCCTCGCCTTCTTTAACATCCAAAGCATTATAACTTTTGATATCACGCACCTTGGCCGTTTTAAAAAGTTCATAACGCCGGTTCATTTCCTCAACGGCCCAGTGCAGACTGGAAACAGCAGTTTTCGGCTCATCTGCGATTGGCAGGGCGAGGTGATCTATGAACTCGTAGAGACAGAATTCAATTTTTTTCAGGTCTATAAGAATCAGGTTGACCTGTTCCGGCGTGCGGGCAAGCAACAGTCCGAGCAGTAGAGAATTTATAAAGACGGTTTTTCCCATGCCTCCGGCTCCGGCGATTAATAAATGCGGCATCGCCGCCAGATCGCCGACCTCAATTTGTCCGCGAACATCTTTACCGAGCACCAGCGGCAAAGCTATGTCCGGATTGTGGAAGGCGGAACTTTCGACAGCCTCACGTAAATAAACGTATGTTCTCTCGGCGCTGGGAACTTCGATGCCACAGGTGCTTTTGCCGGGGATCGGCGCCTGAATACGCAGACCTCGCACTTGCAACGCCCTCGCCAGGCTTCGTCCTAGGCCGGATATCCTTTCAACCCTCACTCCGAATCCCGGAGTGATTTCATAGGAAGTTGTGGCGGGACCGGTTTCGAACCGTGTCACCAGAGCGGCTACGCCGAATTCATTCAACACGTCCTGTATAATTTTTACTGTCTCTTCGGGATTTTCGTCGAAAACGCGCCCGGCGGTTGCCGGTAAGTCATTAAGCAACGTAAGCGGCGGCAAACCGTATTTTCCCGAACCCATACCAACTCCTTTTGTTAATGGTTGATGGCATCGTAGTGGAGCCGGTCAGACACTGAGCGTCCAAGGAGAAAGATGACGGATGAAATATGAACGATGAACGAGCGGACTAATTTTACAAACATTGGAAAACTAACTTGCCGTTTTTCGAGCTCCCCAAAAGCGGGCTGTTGTGAGGAATCCGGACAACCTAAAATCACTTGACCAACAGCTTGACCTATACTTGACCAACGGGTAATGTCCCGCCATGAGCTACCAGCCGAGGTTTACGATTTCCATGGCGTTACTCTCTCATGTGGAGGCGATTGCGGCTTTGCGCGAGCAGATTCAAAACGCGACGGTACAAGTGGTCTGGATTCCGGCGTTGCAGAAGGATTCCCGTGTCCGCAACGCCCATTCTTCGACGGCGATCGAAGGGAATCCGCTGACGCTGGAAGAGGTGCGGGCATTAGAAGCCGACCCAGCGGCGCTACCGTCTGCTTCCCGCGCCCGCCGCGAAGTGCTGAATTATTTTGCCGCGCTCCGCCATATTGAAAAAAATGCCGGAAAGAAAAAGCTGACGCATGAGGATTTGTTCCGCCTGCACGCCATTATGGCCGGTCAAGTGATGGATCAGGGTGAAGCGGGAACTTACCGTAAAATCCGGGTACGGGTCGGGCCTCATGTCCCGCCGCTTCCGGATGAAGTGTCCGGACTGATGTTCGAACTGCTGGAGTGGTGGAACAAGGATGCCGTTACGCTGTCGCCGGTGCTGAGTTCCGCCGTTTTACATTACCGCTTCGAGGATATTCATCCTTTCGCCGACGGCAACGGACGCACAGGCCGGGCTTTGGCACTGTGGGAGCTTTACCGGCGGGGCTTTGACTCCAACCATATTTTTTCGGTGGATGAATTTTTCTGGGAAGACCGCCCCCGGTATTACGCCGCGCTTCAGGAGGTTCGCGTCAACGGCGGCGATCTGACATCGTGGCTCGAATATAACGCCGAGGGATTGCAACAGACGCTGGAGAGGGTGAGGCGGCGTATTCAGCAGTTCAGCGCGTCTAAACGTGGCGCGAAGCTGGTACTGCGTCCGAAGCAGGAGCAGTTGCTCAATCTGCTTCGCACCCGGGGAGGACTCGGCCCGCGCGAAATCTGGGATGCGCTGGATATTTCCAAGCAGGGGGCGATGGGTGTTTTGAATCCGCTGATCAAGGCCGGGCTCATCAAGCGGGTAGGCACATCGAAAAACGGGCGGTATGTGCTGAAATAACAACGTACGCTCGCACCGAAGGATCGCCTGCTATCGGGCGGTTCGACAAGCGGACAGAAAATCAATTGACCCGTTCTCCTTTTTTGTGGTCATGGCGCGGGTTTACCGCTAACTTGCCCGACTTCCTGCCGGAAATCGGGAAATACGAAGCACTCATCTCGAAATTCGAACGAGCTTCTTTTTGAAAATTGGAGTTTTGAATTTGTTTAGGATTTAGTGTTTCGGATTTTGAATTTGGAGAAAGCTATGAGTCTGAGCATCGGTATCCTGGGTCTTCCGAATGTTGGAAAATCGACGATTTTCAACGCGCTGACGCGGGCGCAAAACGCGGAGGCCGCCAACTATCCTTTCTGCACCATCGAACCGAACAAGGCCGTAGTGCCGGTTCCGGACGAACGCGTTGATAAACTGGCGACGATGGCCAACCCGAAAAAGGTGGTTTACGCCACGGTGGATTTTGTTGATATCGCCGGTCTGGTGAAAGGCGCCAGCCGCGGCGAAGGCCTCGGGAACAAGTTTCTGGCCAATATCCGCGAAGTCGACGCCCTGCTTCACGTGGTCCGCTGTTTTCAGGACGAGAACGTGGTGCATGTGGACGGCTCGGTCGATCCACTGCGCGATATCGAGGTGATTGAAACCGAACTGGTGCTGGCCGACTTCCAAACCGTGGAAGCCCGCGCCCAGAAAATGGAAAAGCTGGCGCGTAACGATAAAAAGGTCGCCGAACAACTGGCGGCGGCAAAGCGTCTGCTCGCGCATCTTGGCGAAGGTAAACCGGCGGTCAGCTTCACCGAACACGACACCGACGATATGAAGGTGTTCCTGAAAGAGTCTCCCCTGCTGACCGATAAAAAAATCATCTACTGCGCCAACGTGGACGAATCCGGCATGGCGGAAGACAGCGCTTATGTGAAGGCGGTTCGCGCCTACGCCGACTCGAAAGGCGCCGACACCGTCAAAATCTGCGCGAAGATGGAAGAAGATCTGATCGGCATGAACGAGACCGAAGCCGCGGAGTTCCTGAAAGAGTACGGCGTGACAGAAAGCGGTCTCGACCAGATCGCCCGCACCGGCTACCACACACTCGGGCTCATCAGCTATCTCACCGCCGGTCCGAAGGAAGTCCATGCCTGGACGATTCACCGCGGCTGGAAAGCTCCGCAGGCGGCGGGCGTGATCCATACCGACTTCGAGCGCGGCTTCATCCGTGCGCAGGTGATCGCCTACAACGACTACATCACCTACGGCGGCGAAGCCGGATGCCGTGAAAAAGGACTGATGCGCACCGAAGGCAAGGATTACATCGTTCAGGACGGTGACGTCGTCGAGTTCCTCTTTAACGTCTAAATCAGAACTTGTCCGGACAATACCCAAGCCCTATAGTCGGCAATGTCAAAAAGGAGAACGCCATGTCTGATAAAGTGAAAAACCTGACCGCTGATGATTTTGCCGCAACGATCGCCTCCGGAACCGTACTGGTGGACTTCTGGGCTCCGTGGTGCAATCCATGTAAAAGACAAGGTCTAATCCTTGAAACAGTGGCCGATAAGATTGGCGACAAGGCTATGATCACAAAGGTGAATGTGGATGAACATCCGTCGCTGGCGGCGCAGTTCGGCGTGCGCTCTATCCCGACGCTGATTCTCTTCAAAAATGGACAGAAAGTCCGCGACTTTGTCAGCGTTCAGGAAGAAGCTACACTTATTGAAGCACTGACGGCATAATGCGTAACGAGTAATACGCAAAGCAGACTCCCTTCGCGGGGAGTCTTTTTTTATGCCTCGCTTAAAAACGCGGCGGTTTTTTCGAAGCAGTTCAGCAGACGGTCGGTTTTGACCGGAAGAATTCCGATGAATTTCTCCAGAATACCGCGCTCGCGGACCAGTCGTTTGGATGCGTTATAGCTGAGATCATGCATCCAGCTGAGCTGGAGAATAAACCGGTCGGCCATGCTGTGCAGAGTCCGGTAGTCTATTTTGTCGCCGCGCTCAAACTGATCCAGCACCGCGTCCGTCGGCATTCCGTCAAAATTGACGTTCATCATCAGTTCAGGATGATTATGCACCTGCCCGCTGAGGATCACGTCGAGGCAGACAAAAAAGATGTCGAGCCGGTCAGCGTCGCGGATCAGCCGTAAATGCTTTTCCTCGTGCGCCGTCAGAATCCGCGGAAGATCTTTTTTATTGTGGTACTGCACCGAATGAAGAACCAACGCCCGGGGCTCGTCCGCCAGACCGTCCAGCAGGTTTTCTTCTTTCAGCGTCTGGACGCCGAGGTCGCCGTGATCCACCGTGTCCGCGTCGGAAAACGAGCGGTACTGCCGGAACTGCGGGAAGCGCGCAACGTCGTGAAAGAGGCCGACGGCTTCCGCCAGACAGACTTCCTCTTCCGGCCAGTTTTCTCCGGCGGCGATGATGCGGGCGTCGGCGGCGACTCGAATGGTGTGTTCGAGCTTGAGCTGGTGCATCGGCTCCAGACATCCGTTCAGCCGGTAGCCGTCCGTGAAGTCACGAAAACGCTGTGTCAGAATATCGAGCGTTTCAGAAGTCATGGCGTTCAGTAAACGATCAGCGCCAAGGCGATCAGAAAGAGACCGATCAGCGCTTTTACAGTTCCGGTGATCCGCACCGCCTTGTCATCGCGGCCGGCCAGCCAGGGAGTCAAACGCCGGAACCACCACGGTGAGAGCAGGAATACCAGCCCCAGCGCGATCCAGAGATAGGCGATCACCGTGACCACCAGCCGCCACTGCGACGGGTGCCAGCGGGCGATATCAAGAACGGGTCCGGCGGCCAGCAGAAAAAATCCGCCGAGCGCACGCGGGCTGAGCAGTTCGTCGAGATATTTGATACACAGGAAAATCGCGACCGGAGTCAGCCAGTAGAGATGAACTTTCCAGGCATCGAACATTCCGAGGTGCATCTGCGAAAGTTCATACGCGGCCCAGACAAGGTCTATCGCGGCCAGAACACGGCCCGGCCAGACACTGCGCGGGAAAGCGGCCAGTCCGGCGCGAAGCCGGGCCGGAGCGGACAGAGAAAAAGTTCCGCCGGTCAGCATCAGCAGACCGATCAGTAAAGCAACCATAGCGAGTTCAGACATCCGGGTTCTCCCTGTAAAACGGGGCACAGTCTGCCCGATCGCTTCCTTTCCTGAAAACAAAAAACGCTCCGGAATTCCGGAGCGTTTTCGCAAGCTGAATTCAATTCCGCTTACTTCTTGAGGTTGGCGCGAATGCTTTCGAGCTGTCCGGCACTGCCAAGAATCTGGTTCTTGTGGGCGATGTACTTGGCGTATTCGGTCATGAACACTTTACCCGGGGGACGCAGGTCGAAGTTTTCCGGATTCTTCATGAACTCTTCGCGGTGAACACGGCACCAGACCAGACGGCCGTCGGTGTCGATGTTGATCTTGGTTACGCCAAGTTTCGCGGCGGGAAGGAACTGGGTTTCGTCCACGCCTTTGGCGCCCTTCATCTTGCCGCCGGCGGCGTTGATGCGGGCGACTTCGTCCTGCGGAACCGAGCTGGAGCCGTGCATGACGAGCGGGAAGCCCGGCAGACGCTTCTGGATTTCCGCCAATACGTCGAAGTGCAGACCCTGCGAGCCGCTGAATTTGAACGCGCCGTGCGAAGTGCCGATCGCGCAGGCCAGCGAGTCAACGCCGGTGCGGGTGACAAATTCTTTCGCCTGTTCAGGATTGGTCAGTTTGGCGTCGGCTTCGCTGACGGAAACGTGCTCTTCCACACCGCCGAGCTGTCCGAGTTCGGCTTCAACCACCAGACCCTTGGCGTGAGCGGCATCGCACACGCGTTTGGTGATGGCGATGTTTTCATCGAACGACTCATGGCTGGCGTCGATCATGACGGAGCTGTAGAAGCCGCTGTCGATGCAATCCATACAGGTCTTCTCATCGCCGTGGTCGAGATGCACCGCGAAAACGGCATCCGGGAAAATTTCGTCAGCGGCGCGAAGCATGGCTTCGAGCATGCGCTTATCGGTATAGGAACGGGCTCCTTTGGAAAGCTGTACGATGAACGGCGCCTTGCTGTCCATACAGCCGCGGAACAGACCCATCACCTGCTCGGCGTTATTGATGTTGTAGGCACCGATGGCGTATTTGCCGTACGCATGCTTAAACAATTCTTTTGTTGTTACGATCATTGGACACTCCTTGTGTTAAATTGCGCGCGAATATTAGCGAACGACCTTCCGATTGCCACCCTAAACTGCGGTTTTTTCAGAACGGAACCCGGATCAGGATTTCCCGAACTTGCGGTTGAGCTCAGTGAAGCTGGTGAAGATCAGTGTCGGGCGTCCGTGCGGACAGGTGTAGGGCATTTCCGTTTTCGCCAGATCCTCGACCAGCCGCTCCATCGCCGCGGCGGACAGCGTGTTCCCGGCCTTGATGGATGCGCGGCAGGCGGCCTGCGCCACCGTTTCACGCAGGGTTTCGCGCGTCGCCCTCGACGCGGCTCCGCTCTTTTCCAGCGCCCGGGCGATTCCGCTCAGAAGCATAATCGGCGCGCCGTGCTGTAAATGAACCGGCAGAGCATCCACAATAAAAGTGTCTTCCCCAAAATATGAAATACCGAATCCCATTTCATCAAGAACCGGCAGATGACGACGAAGCGCCTCGGCATCCGCGGGCATCAGCTGAATAGCCTCCGGCGTGAGAAGTCCCTGCCGGGACGGCCTGCCGGCGGTCAGATCGTGCATAAATTTTTCAAACAGCACCCGTTCATGCGCCGCCTGCGGATCCATCAGCACAATCCCCTCTTCGGTTTCCAGCACCGCGTACAATCCGCCCGCCTGACCGAGAATCCGGCACCACTTCCACGGCGCTTTTCCGCCGCCCTCAACGGCACCGGCGGGAATTTTTTCCGGCTCAGCAACGGCCGGGACTTCCAAGGGCTGGACTTCCCGCTTCGGCGCAGGCGCCGGATGGATGGAAAATTCGCGCTGTTTTTCGACCTGCGGAGCGGGCCGCGGCGTCTCAAATTTAAACGCCGGAGCGCGGCGTTCCGCTTCCGGCAGTTCCAGCGACAGCGCTTTCTGCACGGCGGCAATCACCGCGTCGCGCACCGCATTGGGGTGACGGAACCGCACCTCTTTCTTGGCGGGATGCACATTCACATCAACCAGCGCGGGCGGGCATTCGATAAAAAGAAACGCCGACGGATAGCGTCCACGCGCCAGCACGGCGTGATAGGCCTCGTTCAGCGCATGATAAATCACCGGAGCGGAGGCCGGACGTCCATTGATAAACACATACTGATCCGACCGGTCCGAGCGCCCGGTTTGCGGCAGTCCGGTGAAGCCGGTCACTTTCACCGCATCCACCTCATAATCCAGCTTGCGCAGGTTGCTCAGAAAAGACGCGCTGTACAGCGCGGCGACGCGGTCGGCCAGCGTGGAGCCACCCGGCAGGTTGTAAATCTGCCGCCCATCGGAGGTGAACGTCAGCCCGGTCTCCGGATGCGCCAGAGCGTACACGGCAAACAGCTGACGGATCTGCGCCAGCTCGGTCGCCTCGGTGCGCAGAAACTTCCGGCGCGCCGGAACATTGAAAAACAGATTGCGGACTTCAAACCGCGTGCCGGTCGGACAGCCCGCGTCCAGCACATCCTGAAGCTTTCCGCCGCTAACGTGAATTTCTGTGCCGCTCAGCTCTTCGGCGGGCCGCGTGATGAGCGTAAAGCGTGACACGGCGGAGATGGACGAAAGCGCCTCGCCGCGAAATCCGAGGGTGGAAACCGCCTCAACCTGTTCCGCCGTGCGGATTTTACTCGTCGCATGGCGCTCAATGGAAAGCAAAGCGTCGTCGCGGCCCATGCCGGAGCCGTTATCCGAAACGGCGATCAACTGCATACCGCCCTGCACGACTTCGACATCCACCTGCGTCGCGCCGGCATCGAGCGCGTTCTCCACCAGCTCCTTCATCACCGAAGCAGGCCGCTCGATCACCTCTCCGGCCGCGATTTTATTGATCACATGATCCGGGAGCATCTGGATGTGCTGACTCACGGGCGGGACATTAACGGCTTTTGCTAAAGTCCGGAAGATTTTTAACCGTGAATGCGCATGAATTAACCGTCGTCCGGCTCCGAACCGGAAGATTGTCGCGTCACGCCCCCTCTCTTCCGGCAGGCCGCTGGGTTTCTACTTGTCCCGAAGCTTTTTTGGTGACAAATTCCAGCCCGAATTGTTCTCCGCCAAACAGAGTCGCCCCACTTCGTTATAGAGTTGTAATGGAAAAACAAAGCAAAAGCACACCCATGATGGATCAGTACCGGCGCATCCGCCGCGAACTGCCTGAAAACACTCTGCTCTTTTTCCGTCTCGGCGATTTCTATGAGATGTTCATGGAGGACGCGAAGGAGGCGGCGCGGATTCTGGATATCACGCTGACCAAACGTCACGACGTGCCGATGTGCGGCGTGCCGTATCATTCCGCCGAGAACTATCTGGCACAGCTGATCGAAGCAGGAAAGAAGGTCGCCATCTGCGAGCAGGTCGAGGATCCCGCCGCCGCCAAGGGAATTGTGAAGCGCGAGATCACCCGCGTGGTGACCCCCGGCACGGTTCTCGACGAAGCGGCGCTCGACCGCGCCAGAAACAACTATCTCGCCGGTCTCGTTCACGACGGCGGGCGTTTCGGTCTCGCCATGCTGGACCTTTCGACCGGCGCGTTCTGGATCGAAGAATCATCCGGCGCGAGTGCGCTGACCGGAAACCTCGCGCGCTACGCGCCGCAGGAGTGCATCGTGGCCGAAGCGGCGGCGGACGACCCCGTACTGCTTCCAATCCTTGGAAGAACTCTCAAAACCGTCTGCGAAGACTGGATCTTTCAGTCCGACAGCGCCGAAGACGCTCTGCTCCGCCACTTCAAGGTGCACTCGCTGAAAGGGTTCGGCTGTGAGAATTCTCCTCTCGGACTGCGGGCGGCGGGCGCTGTGCTTTATTATGTAACCACCGAGCTCCGCCGGAACCTCGCGCACGTCCGGCGAATTCAGGTGAAAAATCCGGACGACTATCTGCTTCTCGACGAAACAACGGTGATGAATCTGGAGCTGGTCGCGCCGCTCAATCCGGCGCGGCAGGGGCCGAAGTCCACGTTACTCTCGGTGCTGGACACCACAAAGACGGCGATGGGCGCACGGCTTCTGCGCGACTGGATCGTCCGCCCTCTCCGCGATCTTTCCGCGATTGACGCACGGCTGAATGCCGTTGAAGCGTTCACGAAAAACCGCACCCTGCTGGCGCAGATCCGCGAACTGCTCGGCGAGATGCGCGACCTTGAACGGATTATGTCGCGGCTCGGCTCGGGCGGCGGCAACGCCCGCGACCTCCGCGCGGTCGGCGAATCGCTCGATCAGCTTCCTGAGCTGAAACAACTGCTGGCGGCGAACGGAAGCTTCCAGAATCTGGAAGCCGCGCTCACGGAACTTCCAGATATTGGAAAAATGATCAACGGGGCGATTGATGACGAACCCGCCGTTTCGACCCGGGAAGGCGGTATGATCCGGCGCGGTTTTTCGGCGGAGCTGGATGAGTTGCGCGACGCCGCAGGTAAAGGCCGCCAGTGGCTCGCGGAGTTTCAGGCGGCGGAACAGGAGCGCACCGGCATTAAGTCGCTCAAGGTGCGCTTTAATCAGGTGTTCGGCTATTTCATTGAAATCACCAACAGTAATCTTTCGATGGTGCCGGAGCATTATACCCGCAAACAGACGATGGCCAACGCCGAGCGGTTTATTACGCCGGAGCTGAAAGAGTATGAGAATAAAATCCTCGGCGCGCAGGAACGGGCTGTCGCGCTGGAGTTCGAGCTGTTCGCGCAGATCCGCGATGAGGTCGTGAAGCATATTGACGAAATTCAGCGCAACGCACGCGCCGCCGCCGAAGCCGACGTACTGGCCGCCTTCGCAGAAAACGCGCTGACCCGCCGCTATGTGCGCCCGGTGATGGGCGAAGGCGATGCGCTGATGATTCGAGACGGACGCCACGCCGTGGTCGAGCAGATGCCGGACGCCGAGCGGTTCGTACCGAATGATACGACGCTGAACTGCACCGATCATCAGTTGATTGTGATTACCGGCCCGAATATGGCGGGTAAATCCACGTACATCCGGCAGGTCGCGCTGATCACGATTATGGCGCATATCGGTTCATTCGTTCCGGCGTCCGAAGCGGAAATCGGACTGGTGGATCGCGTGTTCACGCGCGTCGGCGCCAGCGACGATCTGGCGCGGGGACGCTCCACGTTCATGGTGGAGATGCAGGAAACCGCCAACATTCTGAACAACGCGACGCCGAAAAGTCTGATCGTGCTCGATGAAATCGGACGAGGAACCAGCACGTTCGACGGCATCAGTATCGCGTGGTCGGTCGCCGAGTTTCTCTGCACCAATCCGTCCGTGCGCGCCAAAACGCTGTTTGCGACCCATTATCACGAGCTGACCGACCTGAGCCTGACCCTGCCTGGCGTACAAAACGCCAACGTGCTGGTCAAAGAGCGCGGCGACCAGATCACGTTTCTGCGGAAAATCGTCCCCGGCGCGGCGGATAAGAGCTACGGAATCCACGTCGCGCGGCTGGCCGGACTGCCGCAGGCCGTGCTTGAAAGAGCGAATGAGATTCTCCGCAACCTCGAAGAAGGAGAGTTCGAGGCGGAAGGGACACCGAAGCTGGCACAGCATCGCACCCGCAAGAAAAAAGCCGGCGACTCTCAAATGAATCTTTTCTAATGACAGGCGGGGTTTGCGGTATTCCTGCTTGTAAAAAAAGCTTGAGCTACTAGAATTCCGCCCATTGTTTCACCTGGGGAGTTATCGTCTATGAGTAACAAAAAAGCGCTCAGTCTCGCTCTGGTTCTTCTTGGATTCATCCTTCTTGCCCTCACCGGCATCCGTACCATCAGCAATCCCGATATCTTCACCCATATCGCGCTGGGGCAGGCGGGCAGTATAAAAGCCGACCCCCTTTCCTACACCATGGCCGGCAAGCCGTGGATCAACATGAATCCTCTCTACAACGGACTGGTCGCGGCGCTCTGGTCAACCGGCGGAGCCGCGCTTGTCACGCTGGTTCATATCCTGATCGTTCTCGCCTCATTTATCATGATGTTCCGTTTCGGAAAAAAATGGGGGGGGCCGTTAAGTCAGGCGCTCGCCCTGCTTCTTTGCGCCCGGCTGATGCTTCCCGTCTTCAACCCCGGACCTTCCGCCTTTTTCATGTTTTTCACCGCGCTTTTCCTGACCCTGCTCTACCGCGTAAAAAACTTTAACCTGCTGGCGGCGGTTTTACTGATCCTGCAGGTTCTTTGGACCAACATTCACCCCTCATTTCTTTTCGGGCCGGCGCTGATCCTCTTCTTCGCTCTCGAAAACTGGCAGGAAACACGCAACAGCTCGCGTGCGAGCCGGGTAACTCCGCTGACCACCAAACTGTTCGGGCTGTCCGCCGCGGCACTGGCGGTGACACTGATTAACCCGAATCTGATCAATCTGCACCGCCACGTTCTTGCGAACTGGGTGCTGATGACAGGCACCGAAACGCTGGAATGGGTTTCGCTTTTCAGCAGTTTCTTCTCTCAGAAATTTATCAGCAGTCTGACGGTTTTCGCGCTGATTCTCGGCGCGGGGGGATTAATCACACTTCAGAAACGACTGCCTGCTACGTTCACCACACTGGCACTGATCGGAGCCTTTCTGACAGTCCGCTCCATCGGCTCACTGCACCTGTTCGCATTCCTTGCCCTTCCCTTCATGATTCTGAGCTTCAGCTCCATCAGCGAATATCTTTCCCGGACTCTGACCACCGTATTTAAAATCAGTGAAGCCCGGATGATCACCGGGGTCACAGCCGTTGCTGTACTGCTGATTTTTGTTTCGGCGGGCGCTTTGATCACCAACCGCGCTTACATCAATATCGGCAGTGCCTCCCGCTTCGGGCTGGGTGTTGAGGAAGATGCTTTTCCGGTTGCCGCCGCAGGGATCCTTTCCCGCAGTGATTTCCCGAAAAACATCCTGAACATCGCCCATGACGGGGGTTATATCGCGATGCAGACGCCCGGCCGGAAAGTTTTCTGCGACACCCGCGCCACATTTTACGGCATGGAGTTTCAGAAACTGCTTAACCGGGCGTTGCTTGGTCAGCCGGGTGCGTGGAAAACCATTTTGACGGACTGGAACCCGCATGCAGTCGTCCTGAACGGATGCTGGCCGGATGCCGGCGCGCTGGCGAATCGTCTGATTTCCTCTGCCGTCTGGAAGCTGGTCTATTTTGACGGTTCCACCGTGATTCTGGTGCGCGATCTTCCGGAATACGCAACGCTTATTAAAGACCCGGCCATCCAGCAGTACGGCGTAACGGTTCTGGAAAAAGCCCGGCGCGACTACATCGAAAAGAGCAAAGGATTTGTGAAAGCGGGCAACTCCCCCCGGCTGGTCGGTGCCGGAGGCATCTATCTGGCGCTAAACCGCCCGCAGGAGGCGGAAACCGTATTTTCCGCGCTGACACAGAACAGCCCGAACATGGCCGGAGCATGGCTCGGCTTAGGCCAGAGCCTCGTCTTTCAGAAACAGCTTTCCAAGGGCCTTTCCTATATGGAGAAGGCGGTCAAAATAACTCCCCAGAGCGGACGCATTTGGATGGGCCTGTTTCAGGCTTATCAGCTGAAAGGTGACGAAAACAAAGTGCGCGAAGCCGCCGATCAGCTCAATAAATTCTACAAAGCTGAAAAAGCCACGGTTGAACAGCAGGAACTCAAGGAACAGAAAAAGCCGGTTGAAAAACCGGCACTGAAAGCGTCTGAACAGGATTTGGAACTTCCGGCTCAGCTCAAATAGCCCGGCTCCGCCGGATTCTCAAACGCCTCCTCCGAAAGAAGGAGGCGTTTTTATTTATTCAAACCCGCTAGCGCCCGGCCTTTGGCGGTGGGCTGATGATTCTCGAAAAAGTAACAGTACGAGAACAGCGCATAACCGCGACAGCCGGATTTTTCGACCGAGGCAATCTGCCGCCGGATTTCGGACAGACTGGCCTTGCATTCAATCCCGACAACCAGCCGCTCCGAAACCACGCCGCGCCCCAGCGATTTGCGCATATTCCCAAGCCGCTCGTCAAAGAGCTGGGCGTTGTAGTTCATAGGTACAAGCCAGTCCACATATTGTTCCTTCGCCCAACGCCGGCTATCCTGAAATGCGTCGTTGTAGCCCCGGTTAAAATCGGCCAGCACGCTGGACGAGATAATGCACGGCGCGCCGCGTCTTGTCTTGAAGGTTTCTTTCAGCTCGGCAACAGTCTGGGAGACCGACTCGCGGCGGAAGGCGGCCCAGTTTCCTTTGTAGTTCCGACGAACCTGCTCGGCGGAATACCGGTCGTACGAAAAATCGGCGCGCCGCTTGATCTCCTGCTCGGAAGCCTTCGGATAAAGCTGTCCGGCGACGTCTTTATAGTCATAAGGGAACCGGATGTAGTCCAGATGCAGACCGGCTATATCGTAACCGGCCAGTTCGGCGGCCAGTTGCGCCAGATAGTCGCGGACGGGAGGCAGAGCCGGATTAAGAAACGTGTACCAGCCGGATGTCGGGCGCATCCGCTGGCCGTACGAATCAATCATGAACCAGTCGGGATGCGCCGTCCAAAGCTGTCCGGCGGACCGGGGCGGATCTTTAAGTCCCCGCCAGCCAGGCAGAACGTTCATGTAGGCATGCAGGCGGATGCCCCGCTTTTTGGCGGCGGCGGCGGCGGTTTTCAGAGGATCCCAGCCCGGATTCTTCCCGGTGGATGACGCGTCGGCGCCGGTGAGTTCAAAGGCCCACGGCTCAACCCGGCTTGGATAAAAGACCGTTCCGTTGCCGCGAATCTGAAAGAAGATGTCCGTAAAACCGGCGCGGGCGCAGTTGGCAACAACGGTCTCCACATCGCCCAGCGATTTATAGTCGAAGCGGGTCACCCAGATCGCGCGAACCTTCGGCAGATTAGCCGTCGAAGCTCCGGTTAAAAGCAGAGTCATCAGCAAAAGAAGAAGGCCGCAGGCGGAAGCAGATATTTTTTTCATTCGGCGGAGCATAGTTTATTTTTCCGAAGTTTGGAAAAAAAACTGTACTGTTTTTCCAAACCTTGGAGAATGCGGGGCATCTTTTGCAACCACTCGTACAAAACGGAGAAAACAAATTATGAACGGACTGCTGTTTCCTTTCATGCTGGCTAATCTAAGTCTGGCGTTCCGGCAAAGCGCCATGAACGGCAAAGTGATTACCATCCTGCTGGTTTTTATTTCAGTAGGAGCCTGGACCGTCATGCTGACTAAATTCAGCCAACTGCGCACCGCCCGGCTGGCCAGCAACCGCTTCCTGAAGACCTTCCGCGGAGAAAAACACTCCACCTCGCTCTTCGTCAAACGGCTCCTTGCGCCGGACACTCCGCTCAGCGAAATGTATGAAGCCGGATGCCAGTCTCTGCGCTCCGAGCTGAAAGCCGACGGCGTTGAAAAGCCGGAAGAGCTTTTCGCCGGTCAGGCGGATAAAACCGAAACCCGCCGACTGGACAGCACACAAATGGATGCCATCCGTTCCGCGGTGGATTGCGCGATGGCCGACAAAGCACTGGAGCTGGAAAACCATATGGGACTGCTGGCCACCGCCGTCAGCGTCGGCCCTTTCCTCGGCCTGCTGGGAACGGTCTGGGGGGTAATGGGCACGTTCAGCGGAATGGCTACCGCCGGTTCGGCCACGCTTTCCGCTGTGGCGCCCGGTATTTCCGGTGCTTTGGTGACCACTGTCATCGGCCTGCTGGTCGCACTGCCCTCTTCGATCGGCTATAATCTGCTCACAACCCGAATCCGCTGTCTTTCGGTGCAGATGGATAATTTCGCACAGGAGTTCACCGGACGCATTCAGCAGGAATTTATGCTGAATTCATCAAAATAAGGAGCCGGCTTGTGAGAAGAAAAAGGAGAACCAGCCTGATCGCGCTCCGCGAAACGAATGAGATCAATATCACCTCATTGATGGATATCGTCGTCATTCTGCTGTTCGCATTCATCATCACCATGCCCATTATTGAACACAGCCTGCCGGTTAATCTTCCTCAGGGAAAAGCCGGGCCGATGGATCTGACCAAAAAGCATCATACCATTGAAATTTCGATCAAGGACGGCCTGACTCTGGACGGTGCGGCGATCTCCGTGACCCGTCTGGAGGAAAAGATGAAAGAGATCGGTCTGAACGATCCGAAAATTCCGGTTTACGTCCGGGCGGATGAAAAACTCGATTACGGAAAAGTCGTTGAGGTTATCCAAATCCTTAAAACCTCCGGAATATCCACCATGGGACTGGTAACGCAGGCTGAGTGAAAAGCCCTACGGAACTCGTGAAAAACTCTCTGACAAAAAAGGTCTTCGGAAGGGTCTCTGTCGTACATGGCGTTGTGATCGTCCTGACGCTTCTGATGCCGTTTATGCGCGGCTGTGTAAGAAAAAAACCGGATGTGATCACATTTATTGATCTTTCCGGCGCTCCGGCGGCGGCACCCGAACCCGAACCGGAAACTCCCGCAGAGGAACCCGAGATCAAACCAAAACCCGTACCGAAGCCGGAACCGAAGATTGAAAAACCGGAGCTCAAGATACCCCAAACCAACACTCCGCCAAAAAAGGCCGAGAACAAAAAACCGGCCGTGACAAACGCTCCGCCCAAGCCAAAGACCGAAGCCGAGAAGCTGGCTGAAATACGCCAGAAAAATAAGGTGCGTAACCCGAACGCGCCCGTTGCTCCTGCAAAAAAACAACTTGATCTGTCCGGGCTGAAATCCGCGCTTAACAGTTCGGCGAACAGCCCATCGAAATCCGGTCCCGGATCAGGATTCGGAACCGGAACAGGATCCGGATCGGGCGGCGGCGGGGTTTACAGTCCTTTCGCCGGTTATTATGACAGCGTAAAACAGCAGATGTACGCCGTCTGGCAGCAACCGTCCGGCGCGCCGATCGGACTGACAGCGACGGCCATCGTCCGGGTCGAAAAAGATGGCGCCGTTTATGTAAAATCCATCTCCAAGCGCTCCGGCAATGCGCAGTTCGACCAGTCGGTTCAAAACGCGCTGAACTCAACAGTCCGACTGCCGATCCCGCCCGCCGACCTGCCGGACCGGAATATCTCTATCGAATTCTGTCTGTCTGATTAATTTTGTGGTGTTTCTTCCAGCTTTTGGTACCCTTGAGAGCATGAAAAAGCGCGTTTTTACAGCCTTCCTGATACTGGCTTTTCGGGCTTCAGCGTCCCAACTTCCAGTTTCTGAAACATTTGAAGTGTCGAATGGCGTAACCAACGGAACAATCAACGGCCAAAACGGCTGGGTTGTCGCCAGCGGCACGGCGAACGTTCAGTCCAGCATCGTCCAAAGCGGATCTCAGGCTCTCGAAGTTCAGTCGGGAACGGTAACCCACGCTCTATCAAACAACGGGATGGCCGTCCGTCTCAGTTTTCAGGCCCGCATCACCGCCATTCCGGAAACCGACCCGGAGGTGACTAATGCGAACACCAGCGTGGCCTTCTTTGTTAATACAAACCTGAATATTGTCGTGTACAGCAACCAGACCCCCGTAACTCTGGCCTGCGCCATTCAAACCAACACATGGACCCGGTTTGATGTTTACTGCGATTACAACAGCAAGCAATGGTCTCTGAATGTTGACGGAACCCCGGCGGCGCAGAATCTGGGGTTGTATTCAGAAAACACTCAGCTGGAGTCGGTATTAATCGCCAACAACAGCGCGGCTCCCGCCTACTTTGACGAGCTGGCGGCCGAAGATGCCGACGATACGGACGGTGACGGCATGCCCGACTGGTGGGAACTGTGCCATTTTGGAGGAATCACCAACGCCAATGCTGAATGTGTTTCATCGAATGGCATGACCTACTTCCAGTGCTATGTCGCCGGACTCACTCCCGACAATTCAGAGGATATGCTGGCACTGAACAAACAGAACGGCAGAAAGTTCAACTGGGCCCGCAAACCCGGTCGGCTCTACGATATCTACTGGACGACCAATCTGGCCTCCGGATTCACTTGCATCCGCCCCTCCATCGCAACCGATGAGTTTGAGGATACGGATGTCTCGCGAACCCAGAAACCGGCCGGGTTCTATCAAATCCGTGTGCGGAAATAGCCGCGGTTCAGAGTTCCGGAAAAATCCACTTTCATCCGGAGGTCTCTTCGGCTAATGATGAGCGCCATGAAAAAGTGCTTATTGCTTTGCGTTTTAATAACTCTGGCCGTTCCGTCGGTCCGAGCCCAGGTGCGTGTCGTCAAATCGGCTGACCGGAAAATCACAATCGACCTTTCCACCTTGCGAACGTCCGGAGACGCCGGGTCTCAGACGTTTTTAAAAACGCTGGAAAAAGACCTTCGGCTTTCCGGATGGTTCGATCCGGTGCGCGGCGGCGGCGAAATGCGCGTAAACGGAAGCGCGGCCCCGTCCGGCGGCGAGGTAAAAGCCGGAGGACAGGTTGTCCGGCTCAACGATCAGGCTATTCTGCTATCCAAAAATTACAGCGGTCAGGCCCGCACAATTGCCCACCAGATGGCCGATGACATTGTTGAGGCGGTCACCGGACATAAAGGGATCGCATCCATGCGGATTGTGCTGGTCGGAAACCGCAGTGGGAAAAAAGAGCTATACCTTTGTGACAGCGATGGAGGAAACCTCCGTCAGCTCACCGCCGAAAAACGGATCGCGATATCCCCGAACTGGTCGCCGGACGGAAACAGCATCGTTTACACCTCCTACATGCGTGACTTCCCTGATATTTGCAAAATCGACTTAAGCCGGAACCGGAGAGAAACTCTGGCCGGCTACGGAGGCCTGAATACCGGCGCGGCGGTTTCACCAGACGGCAAAGATCTGGCATTAATCCTGTCAAAAGACGGGAATCCGGAACTCTATATAAAGAACATCCGCAGTGGAAAACTGACCCGCTTGACCAACTCGCCGCGCGTCGCTGAGGCCAGCCCGGACTGGTCGCCGGACGGCAGTCAGCTGGTGTACACATCCGATCAGGGCGGCATCGGCAGACCTCAGCTCTATGTCATTTCCCGCGAAGGCGGAACACCCAGACGCATCAGCAGTCGCGGCACCGAAAACGTGGCCCCGGACTGGGGCCCGAACGGTCTGATCGCCTGCTCCAGCCGGTCCGGCGGACGTTACAGTATCGCTGTGATTCAACCCTCCAGCGGACAAACTGTTTACCTGAACACAGACGGCGCGGACTATGAAGACCCTTCCTGGGCACCGGACGGGCGGCATATTGTCGCCGCCCGCACATCTAACTACCAATCCTCCTTATACCTCCTTGACACAGTAAGCGACCGTCCGGTAGCTTTACTCCAAGGTAGCGGAAGCTGGTATGCGCCCGCTTGTTCGCCTCAGTAGGAAGAGTCAAAAGCGAGGGTTTGTTGTCATGAAGAAAAATGTTTCGATGGTTGCGGGTATCTGTGTGTTGCTGGCTGTTTCATCTTTGACCGGCTGTAAAAGCCTGAAAAAAAATCCGGCAGGGGTTTACGGCTCTGACGGTCTCTACGGCGACGGCGCAGGCGGAATTTCCATGGGCGACCGTTTCACCGGCGGAACAGAGCATCCCGGCATGTTCACTCCGGTTTACTTCGACTACGACAGCGCTCAGGTCGCCGATACCGAACGTTCCAAAATCGAAGCTGTTTCTGATCACCTCAAGAAAAACGATGTAGCCGTGATCATCGAAGGCAATTGCGACGAACGCGGAAGCAATGAGTACAATCTGGCTCTGGGCGAACGCCGCGCGCAGGCAATCCGCACCTATCTGACCGGTCTGGGCATCGGCGCAGAACGAATTCAAACCAAGAGCTACGGCGAAGAAAAACCGGTCAGCGCAGGACATGATGAAGAGTCCTGGGCCGCCAACCGCCGCGGCGAATTTGTGCTCTACTACTAAGCACATCGCCGCGTCCGTCTGAAGCGACCCTTAAATGCTACTGAACGGCATACAGTTTCTTCACATTGCACAGCTGCCCGTGGCGCAAGCCGGGCAGCTGTTGCTTGTCACCGCAATATCGTTCATCGTCATCACCCTGATCACCAGCACGTACCGCTTTCACCGGATGATTCAGCTCAGCGAAACGGCCCTGAAAACGGTCGAAGACTGCAACGATTTCTTCTTTATTCAGGTTACCCGCTACCTCAGCAAAATCAACCGCAGTTCATCCGGTTTCTGCGTGTTCATCATACAGTTCGTCACTGACAACCCGGACAAACGGGCGGTACAGGAAAAACTGCTTGCGGCGCTGAGACTGATTATCCGGCACGACACAGATAAAGCCTGCCTGTTTCGGGACGACTGTGTTACAGCCATTATAGACACCGAAGAAACCAATACCGCCGAGATGGCGCAACGTATAACAACCGATATCCAGACATTTACGGCGTCTATCCAGGATATAAAATCATTCCGCATCGGGGTCAGCAGTTTCCCTATGCACGGACTAAGCACGCAAACCATCATTGATGCCGCCGCCGGGGCGTTAGAGACCGTGAAGTTCGACTCTTATCCGCCTCTCGGCATCGCTCCGCGCCCCGTCAGCGACGAACAAGACCAAAACCTTCCGTCCGTCGTCGGAGAACTTAGCCGACAGGATAAAGATAACACGCTGGATGCGCTGACCGGCGTCCTGAATCCGTCAGTTGTCGGATCATATATGCGCAAATATCTTGCGGAAATCCGACACAGAAAACAGCCAGCAGTCCTTCTCTGCGTCGGTATCAACCGGATCGATCAGATCATTAAACTGCACGGCGAACAGGCGGCAGATGATGTTATCGCGGGGGTCAGCAAAGTGCTCCAGCGCCTGACCCGCGACGGCGACCTGATCGGGCGCTACCATCGGGATGACTTCCTCGTGCTCGCCCCCTGCTCCCTCCAGCAGGGCGAGATGATTGCCGTACGCCTGCGTGAGGCTGTGCAAAAAGAGGTGTTCGCCTCCGGAATCAAGAAAATCAAAGCCACGGTCAGCATCGGGATCACCGCACACCCGAAACACGGGAGAAATTTGCGGGATCTTTTCCGCGGATCATACAGAGCTCTGGAGGTGATTCGAGACTGGCATACCACCGCCTGTCTGGTGTACGACCCGGCTCAGCATGCTAAAAAACACTGACTATGAACTCGCGACTGAAACTAGGCGTTAACATTGACCACGTTGCGACTCTGCGTCAGGCGCGGGGCACCGTCTATCCCGACACGTTGGAGGCCGCAAAAGTCTGCGCGAAAGCCGGCGCAGTCAGCATCACCATTCATCTGCGCGAAGATCGCCGGCATATTCAGGACGCTGATGTCTACCGCCTTAGCAAAAACTGTCCCGTACCCATCAATCTGGAAATGGCGAACTCGGAAACCATCGTTGGCATCGCGCTCGACGTGAAACCTGCGGAAATCTGCCTTGTACCGGAAAAACGCCAGGAACTGACCACGGAAGGCGGGCTGGATGTCGCCGGAAATTTCCAGACATTGGAAAAAACCGTCAAGCGGCTTCAGGACAACGGCTCGGTCGTCAGTCTGTTTATTGAACCGGACGAAAAAATCATCGAAGCATCCGCAAAAACCGGAGCCCGTGTTGTCGAACTTCACACCGGATCGTTCTGCGACGCAACCGATCCGGTCAAAGCGGAAATGCTCCTGAAAAAACTGATTTCCGGAGCCCGCCGCGCGCATGACTTGGGATTACAGGTCAACGCCGGACACGGCATTAATTTGAGCAACATCGCTGATATCCTGAAAATTCCGTATCTGGACACACTGAATATCGGCCACAGCATTGTCGCCCGGGCGGTTTTTGCCGGGCTGGAAAATGCGGTTCGCGAAATGCTCGCCGCTATGGCACACTACAAAGCATGAAAACGGTTTCCGCCGCCGAAATGCGAGAACTTGACCGGCTCACCATCGAAGACGGCGTGACCGGCGAAGAACTCATGCGCCGGGCCGGACAAGGTGTCGCCGACATTGCCTGCGATATTCTGGGCCGTCGGGAAGGAAAATCCGTTCTACTGATTGCCGGAACAGGGAATAACGGCGGAGATGTCTTTGCCGCCGCCACCGCCCTGTCGGAAACGGAACTGAATATCGAAGTCTGGATCTGCGGCGCACAAAGCCAAATCAAGGGTGATGCACAGCTTCACCTTAAAAAAATGGTGCGGACAGGAATTATTCCCAAAGAAGTCCGAAGTGCCAACGACCTCATTCCGAAAACCGACCCCGCCCTGATTGTGGACGGGCTTCTCGGCACCGGTTCCAAAGGTGCACCACGCGGTTTCATGGGCACTCTCATCGAATGGATCAACGCCGAGGC
This sequence comes from Pontiellaceae bacterium, assembly GCA_044346945.1. Lineage (GTDB taxonomy): Bacteria > Verrucomicrobiota > Kiritimatiellia > Kiritimatiellales > Tichowtungiaceae > Tichowtungia. Next base: position 23,326 of record JBIIYG010000005.1, read on the forward strand.
GCAATATGCTCTTGTGCTCGCCATTGATATTCCGTCCGGCCTCGACGCGGACAATGGCATTGCGAAAGGAACGGCGGTAAAAGCCGATCTCACCGCCACCATCGGCCTGCCGAAAACCGGACTCATTCGTCCGGAAGCGCTTCCGTACACTGGAACCGTCGAAGTCATCGATATCGGCATCCCGCTTGAATTTACAGACGATGTCACGGGCTGTACAGAAGCCGCTTTGATTGACCACTCCGACGTTCTATTGCCGCGCCGTGACCGGGACAGTCACAAAGGAACCTACGGACACGTACTGGTCATCGGCGGCTCCAAAGGCTACACCGGCGCCGTCGCCATGTCTGCCCGCGCCGCGTTGCGCTCCGGCGCCGGGCTCGTCAGCGTGCTGACGCCCGAAGACGTCTGGCCGATCGTCGCGCAGGCAACCGGACCGGAAGTTATGGTTCATCCATTCGAAAAAACCATTCCATTCGACCTGTCAAAATTTGACGCATTGCTGATCGGTCCCGGCCTTGGCCGCTCAGAAGAAACCGCCGCGCTGGTCGAGCGGCTTCTTAAAACGTGCAAAGCGCCTTTGGTGCTCGATGCCGACGCGCTGTGTGTCGCTCCCGGAATAATCGCCAAGGCGAAGTGTCCTGTTGTGCTTACACCTCACCCCGGAGAATTTGAACGGCTGTTCGGCGCTCCGGTCACCGACCGCTGGGCGCAGGCTCGGAGCGCGGCGGACTGCACGGGAAAAACGATCATCCTGAAAGGTGCCGGAACGGTCATCGCGCAGACCGGACATAAACTGGCGATCAATATGACCGGAAATCCCGGCATGGCCACCGGCGGCTCCGGCGATGTGCTGGCCGGACTTTTAACCGGCCTGCTTGGTCAGGGAATGGGCACGTTTACCGCTTCGATGACAGCCGTCTATCTCCACGGCCTTGCAGGAGATATCGCCGCGCACGACCGCACACAGTCGGCATTGATTGCCACAGACATCATTGAAGCACTGCCCGACGCGTTCCGCTTCGCGCAGTCCCGTTGATTATCCATTCACCATACTGCACGGCTGACGGGTTGACTGAAGAACCGCCTGCCAGACCCATCCGTGAGGATCCACCAGTTTGCGCTGTCCAATCATCGGAATCGGCAGATGCACCAGCCGGTGATTGTGCAGGCCGACCACCATGCCGGTCTTGCCGGCCATCGCCGCATGCATCGCATTATAGCCGAGAAACAGACAGTATTCCGAATCGTTGGCGTTGGCGGGCGTACTGCGGATGGAATAGCTGGGATCAAAATACTTCACATTGATCTCGCACTGCTTCTCTGCGAACCACTTGTACATTTCGTCGCGCAAAAACACGCCGATATCCGCCAGCTTCTTATTGCCGGATTTATCTTTGCCGTCGGCGCGCGCGAGCAGATTCTGCCCGGCTCCTTCCGCCACAACAACCACCGCATGATCTTTGCGCTCCAGCCGCTGGCGCAGGTGCTCAAAAAAACCGTTCGGCCCGTCGAGATCAAACGGAACCTCCGGAATCAGACAGAAATTCACATTGCTGTTGGAGGTGGCGGCAGAGGCGGCGATCCAGCCGGATTCGCGGCCCATCAGCTTGACCAGCCCGACACCATGGCGGTACGCCTTGGCCTCGGCATGCGCGCAGGTCACCACTTCCCAGGCACCTTGAACGGCGGTTTCATAACCGAAGGAACGCTCGATCACGCCGATATCATTATCAATCGTCTTCGGCACACCGATCACAGCAATCTTCAACCCTTGCGCTTTGATTTCCGCCTGAATATCGCGGGCGCCGCGCAGTGTCCCGTCGCCGCCGATCGCTATCAGAATGTCCACCTTGTAATGACGCAGTGTATGCACCATCTCTTTGACATCCTGCGGGCCGCGCGAGGACTTGAGAATGGTTCCGCCCTTTTCATGAATCGCATCGGTGTTCTCGGTCGTCAGCTCCACCGGCGGATGGAAATATTTGGCAACCAGCCCTTCGTAGCCGTACTGGAACCCGAGAACCCGTTTGACGCCATATCCTTCAAGCGCGCAGAACGTAATGGCACGGATCACATCGTTCAGCCCGGGACACAGCCCGCCGCAGGTCACCAAGCCGACGGTTACGTCCTTCGGATTGAAATAGATTTTCTCCCGCGCTCCGGCCCGCTGAAAATATTCAATTTCGTCTACTGACGATCCCGGCGCGCAATCAAAGGAATGCACCAGCCGGATCACACCGTTATCGTCATTGAAAAAATTCTGATTCTTCGCCTTGAACGGCGACTCAACCCTGCACTCCCCCAGCGTATCAATCGGAATAATTCTCGCCATATAGTCTTTCAAAATTGCGACAGGAAGCGCACGTCGTTTTCATAAAGGTTACGGATGTCTTTGATGCCGTACATGATCATGGCGAGGCGCTCAATTCCCATGCCGAAGGCAAAGCCGGTGACTTTGTCCGGATCGTAGCCGACCTTGCGGAACACGTTCGGGTCCACCATCCCTGCGCCGAGAATTTCGATCCAGCGGGCTTTGCCGCCGACTTCGAAAAAGAAGTCGACTTCAAAGCTCGGCTCGGTGAACGGGAAGAAGTGCGGACGGAAACGGATTTTGACTTCGTCACCGAGAAACTGCTTGGCGAAGTAAGCCAGCGTGCCTTTCAGGTCGGCCATCGAAACTTTTTCCGCAACGAACAGCCCTTCGACCTGATGGAAGTTGGCGCTGTGCGTGGCATCCGGTGTGTCGCGGCGGTAACAGCGGCCCGGAGCGATAATGCGGATCGGCGGCGTGTGGCTTTCCATGTAGCGCACCTGAACCGGCGAGGTGTGACAGCGCAACAGCTCGCCGCTGTTCAGATAAAAGGTGTCCTGCTCGTCGCGCGACGGATGGTCGGCAGGCGTGTTAAGCGCATCAAAGTTGTTCCAGACCGTTTCGATGTCCGGTCCGTCGGCAACCGTGAAACCGATGGATTGAAAAATCTCGACGATGCGAGCGGTGACTTTGCTGATCGGATGTTCTGAGCCGAGTTCCGGCCAAAGACCAGGAAGCGTTGGGTCGAAGGCGTCGGCCTTTTTCGCCCCGGAAGCCAGCGCGCCCTGCCGCTCCTTGATCAGTTCGGTTAATTCGTTCTTCAGCGCGTTGGCGCCCTTACCGAACAGCGGCTTTTCTTCGTTTGGCACTTCCTTGAGCTGGGCCATGACTTCAGGAAGCAGTCCGTTGCGGCCGAGGTATTTAATGCGCACGGCTTCGAGCGCAGTGGCATCCGTCGCGCCGCGAGCCTCCGCCAAAGCGGTTTCTCTGATCTGATTGAGTTCGTGCAGGTTCATAGTTGTTTTCCAATACCCGGAAAACCTACTGATAAACGGCTCTAATGTCTGGAAAAAAATTCCGCCCTTTTTCCATCATCTGGAAACAGGGCGGAATCAGCCTGAAACTTCAATTTACTTCAGGGCGCCCAGACTGAACACCAGCACGAAAAGGGCGACGGTTTCAACGATACCGATGGTCATTAGGTAGTTCCCGAAGCCCTGTCCGGTTTCCGCCTGCGCATCGGCGCAGGCCGCTCCGGCCTTGCCCTGATACCAGGCCGAGACCCCGAGGGCAATACCGCCCAGAATTCCGGCCATCATCATGGCGGGCCAGCTGACAAACGACTGAGCGTTCTTGATGGCGTTCATCAGAATCATGCCGTAAATCGTCTGCGACAGCGGCGCACCGATAAAGACGACCAGAATGAACGGGGCGGCTTTATTCTGCGCGTAGCATTTTTTCCAGCTTCCGGCGGCGGCCATCCCGGCGACACCGGCGCCGGCTCCTGAACCGATCGCGGCCAGACTGAGAGCCGCCACGCCGCCGGCCTCTGCCAAAGCTTTCATCATTTCTGCATCCATATCACTTCCTCCTTTTTATGCGTCTGTTTCTGAAATCTTCCGGAACGGAAGATATTTCCGCCCCGCCCACTGCACACCGATATGACCTGAAAATTCGAGCGTATTCAACCGGACGCCGTGCACCATAACCCCCATCGCCGACAGCAGGATGTTCAGCAGGTGCGAAAAGAAAAGAATCATCGAAGCGCCCAGTCCGCTCATAAAACTGCCGAACCCGATATCCATCGCCATCTGATTAAACGCATTCGCCAGAGAAAAACCTGCCGATCCGACCGCAAACAGACGGACATAGGAAACCACATCCACAAAATTACTGACGATGTTCAGAGGCAGAATGACATAGTTGAACCATTCACTTTTTATTTTTTGCACCGGATTCATGAACAGCACAATCAGCACGACACTGATCGCCAGCACCCATAGCATCACCGGCGGGAACGGAGCGCCGAGAACCAGCGTCCGGGCCGTGAAGAACATCGTCCACGTCGAGCCGATCCAGCCGATCTGCGCCAGCGCCTGCCATGTATTGATGATCCGGACCGTGTTCCATGCATGAGCAATTGTCAGATGAACGGTTCCCAGCATGAAACACAGCCACATGATGTTTTTATCGGCCTCCGGCCCTGTCAGCCAGCCCAGCCGCAACTGTTTGAGCGGAGCAGGGATCTCAGACAGCCCGAAATACGATCCGGTCAATACGCCCCAGACAATCGTACAGGCACCGGTGATCAGGAGCAGATTGAAAACCTCCTGCGGCGCTTTGCGGAATTTGAGTTTACCGAACACGGTCAGAAGAACAAAAAGAGCACCGTATCCTGCGTCACCGACCAGCATCGCGAAAAAGATGCTGAAGAAGACCAGAAACAGCGCGCTGATATCCACTTCGTGGTAGCCGGGCGCCACGCCGATCATTTTGAAAACAGCCTGAATCGGGCTGACCCACCGGGGGTTGCGTAACAAGGTGGGCGGATTGTCCGACTCCGTCACGTCCTGAACCAGCGCGGCCCAGCCGTTTGCTTTCGCCGCATCACGCACGGCGGATTCCTGTTCCGCCGGGAAAAAGCCCTGCAAATAAACCGCCGGGCCGCCCTGTCCCATCCCCGCCTTTACTTCAAGATAGGCAACGGACTCCTCGGCCTGCCGGACAACCGCTTCGATTCTTGCCCGGTCGCCCGCGTATGAACCAAACGCCTTTTCGACCCGCTCCAGCTCTGAATCCAGCGTTTCGATTTTGCTGTTCACCGTAGACAGTGCTTCCTGAGGGACTTCAAATTCCTGTGCCTCCACACGCACCGCCGCCCGGCTGATCACGGCAAAATAAACTGTGTTCCGGTCCCGTCCGAGTTCTTTAACCGCGCATCCGTCCGGAGCATTAAACACTTCTTTCGCCGGACGCTGATACAGACGAACCTGCACGCCCTGACGGGCCAGCTCACGCACTGATTCAGGATCGAATTCGCCATACGGAGCAAGCCGGCGCTGTTCCATGATCAGCGACTCGCGCTTCTTCTCAACCTCAGTCCGATGGTGAATCAGCTTCCAGATATTTTCGATAACCTCGTCAACCGGCTCATCCGAAGGATCCACATCAGGATGTTTCCGAAGAACCTCAATGGCCCGGCGCACATAGACCAAACGGTTGCGCGCCTGATCCAGATCAAGCCCGGACGGCGGATTAACCGGCTCAACATGCAACACGCCGATTCCGCGCAAAGCATCCAGCGTGCGCTCCTGCGAGGCCGGAGTGCACAGCAGAGTCAGTTTTTTCATTTTGACGATCATGCCGACCTGACCTTTTCCACACTCTTGCCTTTAGCGATCTTGGAACGGGCAACCGCCGCGGTCTGCTGATCGCCCATAAAAATCCGGATCACACGGATATTTTCGCGGCACTCCGGGATTTTCACCTTTTCAAACAGGTTCACGCGTTGCGATGTCGTACGCAGTTCATCAGACAGCAGACGATGCTGTTCCTCAATTACCTGCCGCTCAATGCGCAAACGGATAAGCTGGCGGAGCAAATCAATCCCTCCATCCACCCATGCGGATGTTTCAAACAGATCCGGCAAAACCTCTTCAAAGCTCAGGCTTTCAAACATAGGAATCGTAACGCCTGCGATATTTCCGCTGGAGCGCCGGATTTCCGTCACCTTGATGTACGGCGAGAAATCAAACGGCTCGGAAAACAGCCGTACCCAGGAAGTCAAATCCTGGCGGGCGCGGTTCTCCTCATCACGCTTGGCGGCGATCTGGCTCTCAAGCATACGCATTTCGAGCTGTAACTGCTGTTTCTTGAGCAACAGCGTCGGCAAATAACGCCGGAAGCGGGTCAACGCATCCCGTTGGGCCTTCAGCTCGTTTTTTGTGTATTTGATCTTCGCCATTTTCGATCAGTCCTATGGGACAAATCCGCCCTTACCGTTTCGGCCAGAATTTATCAGTAAACTTCGAGGCGATCCCCGTTTCCTGCGGCTCGAAACAGTCGGCCAGAATCTGCCAGCCGAGGTCGAGAGCGCCTTCGAGCGGAATATTGACGGAAAGCGCCATCATTTCCTTTTCGAACCGCTCGCCGTATTTCAGCAGTTTGCTGTCCCAGCCGCTCATACGGAAACCCATGGACTGCTTTTCGAGGGTTTCTTTGTAGGAGGCGTAGAGCTGAATCATGGTGTCCATGATCGTGCGATGATCGGCGCGCGTCTTGCCGTTCACCTGCTGTTTCAGGCGGCTGAGCGAGCCGAACGGCTCAATGCGGCCGTTCTTGAGATAAAACTGACCTTCGGTGATATAGCCGGTGTTGTCCGGCACCGGATGGGTCACGTCGTCGCCCGGCATCGTTGTCACCGCAAGAATCGTAATGGAACCCGCGCCTTCAAAGTCAACGGCCTTTTCGTAGCGCGAGGCCAGCTGACTGTAGAGGTCGCCCGGATAACCGCGGTTGGAAGGAATCTGTTCCATCGTGATGGCGACTTCCTTCATCGCGTCCGCGAAATTGGTCATATCCGTCAGCAGAACCAGCACCCGCTTGTCCTGCAATGCGAACTGCTCGGCAACCGCCAGCGAAACGTCCGGCACCAGCAGACATTCAACCGTCGGGTCGGAAGCGGTATGCACAAACAGCACCGACCGCGACAGTGCGCCGTTTTCTTCGAGATAGTCGCGGAAATACAGATAGTCGTCGTGTTTCAGTCCCATACCACCGAGGATAATCACATCCACCTCGGCCTGCAGGGCGATACGCGCAAGCAGTTCGTTGTACGGTTCACCGGCAACGGAAAAAACCGGCAGTTTCTGCGATTCCACCAGCGTATTAAACACGTCAATCATCGGAATCCCGGTACGCACCATATTGCGGGGAATAATGCGCTTGGCCGGATTCACCGACGGCCCGCCGATTTCGATCATGTTTTCGTGCATCACCGGACCGCGGTCGCGCGGCACGCCCGAACCGGTAAAGACGCGGCCCATCAGATTTTCAGAGAACGGAACCTGCATATTGCGACCCAGAAAACGCACCTGAGAATCCGTCGAGATGCCGCGTCCGCCGGCGAAAACCTGGAGATAGACGCGTCCACCTTCCAGCCGGATCACCTGCGCCAGCGAAGTGCCCATGTCCGAGGTCACCTGCGCCAGCTCGCCGTAGCTGATTCCTTCGGCGCTGACCACGATGACGTTACCGGCGATCTGTTCAATGCGGTGATAAACCTTATGCATAATCCGTAACCTCCGCGAGCAGTGCGTTGATCCGCTCCTGCTGTTTCTTAAATTCGTCACTCTCGAAAACGGTGTTGTTCCAGTCGCGCGTCGCCTGCGTCAGCGTCTGGAAGAAACTGCGCGCGGCTTCCTTGTTCGCGAATTTCAGTTTGGTGCGCAGGATTTTCGCAATCGCGCCGAATACGTACTGCTGGCGATCGGCCGGTGTGGCGGCATCCACTTCGCTGAAGGCGTTCTGCTGGAGGTAAACCGAGTCAACGTATTCACCTTTCAGGTAAACAATAAAGTCCTCAATGGACGTTCCTTCTTCGCCGACCACTTTCATCATCTGATTCACTTCACTGCCTTCGCGCAGGAAGCGGCGCGCCTGTTTCAGCTCCTCGGCATCCACCACGCTCGGATATTTGCTCCAGCTGTCGAGCGGGTCAATGGCCGGATAGCGCCGCGCATCGGAACGGGCGCGGGAAAGTCCGTGGAACGCGCCGACCACTTTCAGCGTGGACTGCGTGACCGGCTCTTCGAAGTTACCGCCCGCCGGAGAAACCGTTCCGCCGATAGTCACCGAACCGGTCGAGCCGTCGTGCAGACGCACCACGCCGCCGCGTTCATAGAAAGCGGCGATCACCGATTCGAGATAGGCCGGAAAAGCTTCTTCGCCGGGAATTTCTTCGAGGCGGCCTGACATTTCGCGCAGAGCCTGCGCCCAGCGGGAGGTCGAATCGGCCAGCAGAAGAACATTCAGTCCCATCTGACGGTAGTATTCCGCAATCGTCACCGCCGTGTACACCGACGCTTCACGCGCGGCCACCGGCATTGAGCTGGTGTTGCAAATGATCAGCGTACGTTCCATCAGGCTCTTGCCGGTACGAGGGTCAGTCAGCTCGGGAAATTCGCGCAAGGTTTCCACCACTTCACCGGCGCGCTCGCCGCAGGCGGCGATAATCACAACATCCACATCGGCGTGACGGCTGGTGATCTGCTGTAAAACGGTCTTACCGGCACCGAACGGGCCGGGAATACAATAGGTTCCGCCGCGTGCCACCGGGAAGAAGGTATCCACGATGCGCACTTTGGTGATCAGCGGCTCGGTCGGACGCAAACGCTCGGCATAGCACTTGATCGGCACCTTAACCGGCCAGCTCTGCATCAGCTTCACGTCGTACTCGCGGCCTTTTTCGTCAGCAACTTTGGCGACAACCTTCTCAACCGTGTACTCACCGGCAGGCGCGACTTCCTTAACTGTCAGCCGTCCGGCGATGCGGAACGGCACCATAATCCGGTGATCAAAAATTCCCTCCGGCACAGTTCCGACGGAAGATCCAGCCTGAACGGCATCGCCAACTTTGACCGACGGCGTGAATTTCCACTTTTTGTCCCGGGGAAGCGCCTGCAGATATTTGCCGCGCTGAAGAAAAAATCCGCACTCTTCGGCCAGCGCAGGAAGAGGATTCTGCAACCCGTCGAAAACCTGCGTCAAAAGTCCCGGTCCCAGCTCCACGGAAAGCATGGCGCCGGTAAACTCAACCTGATCGCCGACTTTAAGCCCGGTGGTCGCCTCGAACACCTGAAGCTCGGCGTGATGCCCGCGAATACGGATCACTTCCGACTTCAACTGAATGTCACCCAGACGGGCGAATCCGGTTTCGTTCTGGATGACGGGCTTCTCAAACTCCACCGTCAGCAGGTTTCCGTTTACACCGACAATTTTTCCAAGATTCATGACTCTGTCCCTGTTTTAGGCCGTTGCCTGTTCAATAAATTCTTCCACCCGCTTCTGCCCGCCCTCGTCATTCAACACGGCCCAGCGCTCCGCAATGCGCAACTTGACCGCAAAAGCCAGGATGCCGGGAAACCCGAAGGGATTGGTTAAAGCCAGTTCGTCAGCCAGCGACCAGCGGGCGCGATCCAGCTCCGATTCCTGCTCCAAGGGGTTTGACTGCGCAAACGCATCCGTCACCGCTTTCTCAATGGAAACGCTGAATCCTTCATGAGGGCGGATAAACCGCGCCGCATCGGCACTGCGGTTTCTGGAGCGAATCCGCGCCACCGCATTGCGCAACTGAACTTCGCCGTTCCACCAAGCTCCGGCAACACCGCCATCCACCGGTTTGCGGTTTTCCAGAACCGCCCTCAGCGCCGCGAACTCATCATCCGGCAGACAGCCGCCGCAAGCCGATAGAAACGCGTCGCGGCTTACCGGCGGTTTTTCGCCGAAGCGCAGATAAGGCAGTGAAGCGACTAGATACCAGTGGTTCATACAAAGAGGTCTTTACTTCGAAGGCTCCTTGGCAACCCGGCTGACGATTTCGGCCAGCTTGGGCCGCAGGAAGGCGGTCAGCGCTTCGGCAATTGCTTCGCGGGTGAAGTCCAGATAGACGTGATCGTCGGCAAAGCTGACACGGAAGCCTTTGAGAATTTCGTTGTCCACGTGCAGTTCAATGCCATGAACCATCTTTTCCCGGTATTTCTGGGCGAAGAACTTAACCAGATCATTCTGATCGTTCTGGCTGATCAGCAGTTCGATACGGGTTTCGCCGTGACGTTCAGCGCAGGACTGAGCCATCTTGATCATCATCTGCTCAAGCACCTCGATTTTCAGCGAGGAATCCACCGACTCCGAAATGATGTCGGAAATGATATTCTCGATCCCCTGCCCGACCGTGATCAGAAGGTCGCGGGCGGCCTGTTCAAGAGTCGCCGTACTGCGCTGAGTGTAAACTTCGGCGTCAGTCTGCGCCTTGGAGACCAGCTCCTTGGCTTTCACTTCAGCCTCGCGCACAATTTGCGCCGCCTTGGTTTTGGCGTTCGCGAGAATTACGGCGGCTTCCGCCTCGGCCTTCTCAACACCTTCTTTACGTATCTGTTCGAGCAACGGTTGCAGTTCTGCGGCCATGGTTCACCTCGGTTCCGAGTTTAAAATTGAGGTTGAATTGTAAGTGCGGATTTTTTCTCTGCAAGCTTATGATTGTTATAAAACATAACAAAACCCGGTTTTTGCGGATAATATTGCTGGGTTCGGGCTGATAATCCCCCAAAGGCGCTAAAATGACTTTTGAAGCCCTGAGATATTGCGCCCGAGGGGGGGCGCGTGCTATCAAGTCCGGATGTACCTGAAAACCTTAGAGATTGTCGGCTTCAAGAGTTTCGCCGAAAAGACCCGTCTGGAGTTTGAACCCGGCATGACCGCCATCGTCGGCCCGAACGGTTGCGGCAAGAGCAATGTCTCGGATTCCATCCGCTGGGTTCTGGGTGAATCCCGCCCGACCGCCATCCGCGGCTCCTCGATGGAAGACTGTATTTTCAATGGTACCGACAGCCATAAACCTCTCGGCATGGCGGAAGTCACCCTGATGCTGGCCGACTGCGAAAAAGAACTCGATCTCGGCCTGAACGAGGTCAGCATCACCCGCCGCGTTTTCCGTTCCGGCGAAAGCGACTATTTCATCAACAAAAAAGCCTGCCGCCGCAAAGACATCCAGCGGCTCTTCATGGATACAGGGATCGGCACCGACGCCTATTCCGTGATGGAACAGGGCAAAATCGACCGTGTTCTTTCCTCGCGCCCCGACGACCGCCGCGCCGTTTTCGAAGAAGCCTCCGGTATCACCAAATATAAAACCGACAAGCAGGAAGCCCTGCGCAAACTGGAACAGACCGAAGCCAACCTCCTCCGCCTCGCCGACGTGATCCGCGAAGTGAAGCGGCAGATTATCTCCCTTCAGCGGCAGGCCGGCAAAGCCCAGCGCTACAAAGAGCTTCAGAGCGAACTGCGCACTCTCGATATTTACTGTACCCGCCACCGCCTCAAAGAACTGAACGCCCGGATCGGCGAAATCCGGGAACAGCTTGAAACCTCCCGGCTCAAAGTGGATGACACCCATCACCGCATCGCCTCCGCCAACGGCGAAACCGATGCTCTGCGCGCCGAGCTCCAGCAACTGGAAAACTCCATCGCCGCCGCGATGGACGATACCATGCGCGTCAAAAACGAACTGGAACGCGCACAACAGATCATCCGCACCAATACCGAACGGATCGCGGAGCTTGAAACTCTGGCTCAGCAGAACACCAAAGAATCTGAAGAGGCAAAGAACCGCCTGATCCAGCACCGCGCCTCGCTCGACGAAGTCGTACAGATGATGCAGTCCGCTGAAGAGGAACGGATCGCCGCCAAAGCCGAGCTGGAAACCGCTACCGCCCGTCAGCGCGAAACCGAAGCTCAGGTTCACGCCGGACGCGAAGCGCTCAACCGCCTGCGCAACGAATCCATGACGCTCGACCAGCGCATCGGACGGCTCCAGAACGAACTGTCCGAAATCGACGCCAAAGAGCGCGCCAGCGTCATCCGCAAGGAACAGCTCGCCTCGGAAAAGAACAGCCTCGAACGGGCGCTGGCCTCCTATCAGGAACGAAGCGAGCAGATGGCCGCCAAGGCTGAAGAGCTCAAGCTTGCTGTCGCGGCACAGCAGGAAGCCATGAACGACCTGCGCGACCGCCGCTCTTCCGCCGCCGAAAAAATCCAGTCATTGGAAAAAGAGATTTCCGAACTGCAACGCCAGCTGGCGGATAAAAACGCCCGCCTCGAAATGGTGTTCGAAGCCCGCAAAGAAGGCTTTCCCGCCGGAGCACAGCATCTACTCGACCGCGGCGACGAAAATATCATCGGCCCGCTGGCCGAACAGCTGACCGCCTCGCCCGGCTACGAAACCGCGCTCGAAGCGGTTCTCCGCCCGTGGATGGACGCGCTGGTCGTCCGCACCCGCTCCGGCGCCCGCAACGTACTGACCCTGCTGGCTGAAAGCAATCAGGGCGCAGTCCGACTACTGGCGGCAGACGGCGATGCTCCCGCCGCCGGCGAAAATTCTCTTTTCGAAAAAGTTTCCTGCTCCGCCGAAATCCGCCCGCTGGCCGCGCGGTTACTGGCGTCGGTTTTCATTGCCGACACTCTTCAGGCCATTCCTCTAACCCTGCCCGCCGGTTCGGTATTCGTAACCCGGCGCGGCGAACTGCTGACCGCCGAAGGAACCGCTGAACTCTGGAAACCCGAAGACGGCGAAGTCAACCCGCTGGGACGCCACCATCTGCGCGAACAGTTGCAGGGTGATATCCAGACATTGGAAAAAACTCTATCCGATAAACGCCGGACGCTTGAGGCTCTGCGCGCTGAACAAAGCGGAACCGGCGACGCGCTCGAAGCCGCCCAGCGCGAGCTCGACGAACGCCGACGTGCACTCGCCGTTCAGCAGGGCGAAAGTCAGGTCATCGCCCGTGAACTGAAACAGGCCCGCGACCGCGTTGAGACCGTCACCTTTGAATTCAACAAGCTGATGGAGCAGAAAGGCTCCGGCGAAGACCGCCGTACCGCCGTCGCCCGCGAAGGCGCCGAGTCCCGCGACCGGCTCGCGCAGGTCCGCCAGCAGATTTCCACACAGACCGAAACGCTCAACGCTCTGGAAGAACAGCGCGCAAACGTGCTCTCTGAAACTTCCGAGTGCCGTGTGCAGTATTCCCAGCACGAACAGCGGATCGAATCGCTCAAGAGCCGCCGTCAGCCGCTCGAAGCGCGTCTGCGCGAACTGCAGGAACTGATCGAAGAACGCACACGCGGCGTCAGCTCGTATCAACAGCGCGTCGCTCAGCTCAAAACCGCCAGCCGCGAAGCCGAGGAAAAAATCGCTCCGCTCAGCGAAGCGGTCGCTGTCGCCGAGCAGAAACTGGCCGGAGCCCGGCAGGTACGCGAGCGGCAGACCGCCGCCCTGTCCGAGCGCGAGCAGAGCCTGCGGACTCTCCAGAAGGAAATGGAGGCGTTGCAGAATAATAAGACCGGCCTTGAGGTCGAACTGGCGGAACAGCGTATGCGCCACCAGAACTCGCTCGACCGGCTGACATCCACCTGGCACATCACGCAGGACGATCTGGCCCGCGAGCCGGAACCGAAATGGGAAAACGGCGTCGAACCGGCCATGGAGGAAATCGAGATTCAGGTGGCCGAGCACCGGGCAAAACTCGAATCCATGGGCCCGGTCAACCTTGTCGCCATCGAAGAACACGCCGAGCTCGAAGAGCGCTTCGCCTTCCTCAGCCAGCAGGAGGCCGACCTGATCAGCGCCAAGGAACAGCTCGTTGAGATGATCAAAAAGATCAACGCGACCACCACGGAGCTGTTCGCTGAAACATTCAATAAAGTGAACGAGAATTTCGGAGTTATCTTCGAACAGCTCTTCGGCGGCGGCTCCGCCAAGCTGGTGCTGGTGGATGAAACCGATGTGCTGGAGTCGGGCATTGAAATCATCGCGCGGCCTCCCGGCAAAAAGCTCCAGACCATTTCCCTGCTTTCCGGGGGCGAGCGGACGATGACCGCCGTCGCCCTGCTTTTCGCGCTGTTTAAAGTCAAACCGAGCCCCTTCTGCGTGCTCGACGAAATGGACGCGGCGCTCGACGAAGCCAACGTGGGACGGTTTGTGAAGATGGTTAAAGGCTTCCTGACCCAGTCGCAGTTCATTCTGATCACGCACAGCCGCCAGACGATTTCGGCGGCCGATGTCATTTACGGAGTGACTATGCCCAACCGCGGCGTCTCCCGTGTTATGTCCATGAAGTTTTCCGACTATCAGGACTCCGACGCGGCCAAGCCATAAACCGCTTCTTTTCATTTCATTTTCGGAAACGGTTCCCTTAGGCTCCAGTCATGCACGTATTAAACAGTCTAATGCCGGTTTTTCTGATTATCGCGCTCGGCAAACTTCTTTGCCGAACCGGCTTCTTTACGGACAGTCTCGCCAAGGGACTGAGCCGTCTGACCTACTGGGTGGCTCTGCCGGCACTTTTGATTGATAAAGTGTCAACCGCCACCTTCAGCTCCGGCAGTGTTTCGCGCATGTCGCTGTTGCTGGTCGTGGCGACCGCCGGGTCGGCGCTGTTCAGCCTGATCATCGCGCGGATCCTGCGCATGGACAACAAATCCGCTGGAGCGTTTATTCAGGCTTCCGCGCGATCCAACAACGCCTTCATCGGCCTTCCGGTTATTCTCTACTCGATGACCGGACTCGACCCGAACCTCGAAGCGATAGCCACCGTGGCGCTGGCTCCGGCGATTGTCTTCTATAATGTTTTTTCTGTCACCGTCCTGCTGGCGCACAGTGACCGCGGCAAGCTCGGTCCGGCAAAAGCCATTCAGCTTTTTATAAAACAACTGCTGAGTAATCCGCTGTTGATCGCCTGCGTGCTGGGGCTGACACTGAACTTCACCGGACTGAAAGCCCCGCTGGCCATTCAGCGTTCGCTGTCGGCGCTGGGCGATACGTCGCTGGCGCTGGCGCTTTTAAGCATCGGGGCGTCGCTTTCGTTTGAAGGGTTGCGAAACGGCCTGTTCCGCACTTCGCTGGGCTCTGTGATCAAAGTGTTTATTCAGCCCGCGATCGGGCTCGGGCTGGCTCTGCTCTGGAATCTCCCGCCGGTTGAACGCCAGATGCTGTTGATCTACCTCGCCTGCCCGACCGCCGTCGCGAGTTACGTACTCGCCGACATTTTTGACAGCGACCGCGATCTGACCGCGCACATCATTGTGGTCAGCACACTGCTTTCGGCTGTATCGCTGAGTTTAATCGTTGCCTGCGGAGGATGAGAATGAACGTACCGACAAGACGATTCGGAAAAACCGGACTGCAAATGCCGGTCATCACCTGCGGCGGAATGCGCTATCAGCAAAGCTGGCAGGACGACGAGGCCGCCCGCGCGTCCGTTACGGAGGAAAATCAGAAAAACCTCGAAGCCACCGTCCGCTACGCGCTCGACCTCGGCATCAATCACATCGAAACCGCGCGGGGCTACGGCACGTCGGAATACCAGCTCGGAAAATTCCTGCCGGCGCTTCCGCGCGACAAAATGATCATACAGACCAAAATCGGCCCGAAAGACACTCCGGCGGAATTTATCGAAGCCTTCGGAATCTCCATGTCGGCGCTGAAGCTCGACTATGTTGATCTGCTCTCCATCCACGGCATCAACAACGAAGAAACGTTCCAGCAGGCACTCAAAAGCATGCCCGCGCTGGAACAACTGAAAAAAGAAGGCCGGTGCCGCCATATCGGTTTCTCAACTCACGGCGCGCCCGACATCGTCGTCAAAGCCATCGAGACCGGACTTTTTGAATACGTGAATCTGCATTGGTATTTCGTCTATCACCCCGTCAACTGGGCCTCGGTCGCGGCGGCGGCCAGACAGGATATGGGCGTTCTCATCATCAGTCCGGTTGATAAAGGCGGAAAACTCTACGAACCGCCGCCGAAGCTGATTGAACTTTGCAGGCCGCTCACCCCGATGGCCTTCAACGACCTCTACTGCCTGCGGCGGCCGGAAGTTCATACGCTTTCAGTCGGCGCCGCGCGTCCGTCCGATTTCGTCGAACACGTCTCCGCCGTCCAATCACTGGAAGACACTGTTCCAATGGTTGGAAAAATTGAGGAACGAATCATTCAGGCGATGAAGAAATCGCTCGGTGCAGATTGGATTCACCGCTGGCACGAAGGACTTCCGCGCTGGCAGGAAACGCCCGGCGAAATCAATATTCCGGAAATCCTGCGCCTCTGGACCTTCGCCAAGGGGCTTGATCTGGTTGAGTTCGGCAAAATGCGCTACAACCTCATGGGACAGGCGGAACACTGGTTCCCCGGACAGCAGGCGGCGGAGTTCAAAAACAGCGCCCTTAAGTCCGCGCTCAAGGAAAGCCCCTTTGCCGACCGTATTCCGGACATCCTGCGTGAAGCTCACGCCCTGCTTCACGAAGCCCCCAAGAAACGGCTTTCAGAATCATAAAACAAGGAGAACCCCATGTCTGAATTCAAAAACGTAACTGTTGTAAAAAAAGCCAATGTCTATTTTGACGGCAAAGTCACCAGCCGCACCGTCCTGTTTACCGACGGAACCAAAAAGACGCTCGGCATCATGATGCCCGGCGACTACGAGTTCGGCACCGATGCCGCCGAAATCATGGAAATGCTCGGCGGACAGATGGACGTACTGCTTCCGGGCGAAACCCAGTGGAAAACCTTCAAGGCGGGTGAGTCCTATCAGGTTCCGGCCAACAGCAAATTCAAGCTCAAGGTTCCGGTCGTCGCGGACTACTGCTGTTCCTACCTGAAGTAAGACTGCCGGGCCGCACACGGCGCTTTCGCCGAAAGCGCCCTACCTTGCCGGAATAAATTCGAAGCCGGAAATCGTCAGATCAATCGGCGCGGGCTCACGTCCGTCGCCGAAACGGATTACCAGTTCTTTGACGTTTTCCAGTCCGGGCGTTCCGGGCATTGGAATCCGGATTTTCTTTTCCGCATCCGTCGGGTCGAAGCGGGCGAAAATTTCGTTCTGAAACGCCATGGCTCCGCCGTCCAGCACGATGATGCAGTTCGTCGGCGGTCTGGCCGACCGGTAGAGGATCTCCAGCGCGCCGTTTGATAGACTGACCGGCTTCGGCGGCTTGATCGTTACTGCCCCGGCGCGCACTGCGTCACTGCGCATGCGGAATCCACTGCGCCAGTAAAGTCCCTCCAGCCCGTCGCCGACCGGACTCCAGGTGATCCACTGCGCATCCGCCAGCAAATCCACTGCGGAGGACTCGCCGCCGTACACGCCGAACAACGATGTCACACCCTGCCATGTCAGATAACGCTGCATATTTTCTTCGGCGGAGCCGATGCCGCCAAGAATCAGCGCCAGCGTGTGCGCTGTGGTCTGAAACTCGATCGCTTCTTTTTTCGTGGTGTTGAAACCCTCCCACGGCCCGTGATCCGTGAAAAGCGAACTGACCGTTTCCCAGTTTCTGGAAAGGAACTCTTCGACCTGATCCGGCGCGACCTCATAGGCAACGCCCAGAGTGTACAGCGACGGCGCATCCGTGATGCGCAGATGATCCGTCACGGCGACATCGGGAATGCCGATATCGCCGGTGTACTCAACGCCGTTGCCGCTGTAGGCTTCGCTGAGAAATCCGGGAAGTTCGCGCTGTGCTGAAAAGTCCAGACAGATGCTCACCGAGTTCTCCAGATTCTCGCGCCAGCCCGGAACATCCAGCTCCTGCATGAAGAGCGAGAGTCCCAGCGACTGGAACGACGAGCCGTGCCATGTCGCCAAAGTGTAAAGATCGCGCCCGTCCGTCATGCGGTACGGCTTGATCTTAAAGCCGCAGTTTTTGATGGCTGACGCCGGAAAGCCGAACCGCTGAACGACGAAACAAAGCGGCCCGCGAAATTCGTTCACAAAATAATTCATGCGACCAGTCACCCACCGGCCATTGCTGTCCTCCCAGCCGGTAAACCGGTTATGCGTCGCGTTCCAGCCGAAGGCGAACGTCCCCGACGCTTCGTCGTAAAGATATCCGTATCCTTCCGACTGACACGCGATAAACTGCTCCAGCCGTTCACACAGCACAGGCGCCAGCGGCTCATCCCTCAGCGTCGAATGTCTCAGGGCACCGATCGCTTTCGCCGCCGAAGCGGTCAGATTGGCGTTGTCGCCGAAAATAATCTGCACCACCCGTGTATCCAGCACCGCCATAATCCGCGCGCAGGTTTCCGGATCAGAAAACGGTTCCAGTTCGCCGGTGAAAAATTTATCGCCGTACTCGCCTTTGCGGGGAATCTTGGCGAAGGAACCGTCCTGCTGGGGAATAATCCATTTTTTGGCGACCAGCGCCGCCCAGATCGCGTCCGCCTGTTCCTCGCCGAACGCATCGATAAACTTCCGCTTCTCAACCTCTTCACTCAACGGCCCCGTGCGCCCGGACTTTTCCAGTCCCAGGAAATTTCCAAGCAGTCCTTTGGCGCTTACTTTCGGATCGGATTGATCCATCAGCAGACTGGAAACGGTCAGTTCCAGCTGACGGAGAGCCTCTTCGCGCGAAACATAGGGATTATCGGCATAGCCCGCGGCGATGTCCGCCAGCAGTTCAATCCGCTCGCCGATGGCGGTCAGCTGAGTGAACGACCGCAGATAAAGCCCGCGCGCCGGATCGTGATTCCAGCCCTCGACCGGATAGCCGGAAACCGGATCAACCAGTCCGTGCGCCGGATTCAGATAGCCCATCGCGTTGGCCAGAAGCCTCTGCATGTGCGTATGCTCCGGCTTAACCTGCGGGAAATTAAACAACCCGGCGACTTCGGCGGTTTCCGGCGAAGGAACGTGCGCGCAACCCGCTCCCAGCAGAACCCCCAACCCTGCGGCAAAAAGAAACCGTTTCATGCGCGGCACTCTACACTTGTCCCTGAACGGTTTCAGCTCAAATCAGCGCGAGGGAGATTTCAACAGAAAACCAAGGTAACCAAGGGCTTCTTCTTCGTTACCTTCTGTTTAAAATTCCTGATTAAAAGGACTCTTGGCGAGGTTGCGGCGGAGGTGTTTGACGGTGAGTCCGCCGCGCGGCTGATCGAGATCGGCAGGGAGAACAACCTGATTGTCTGACAGCGTCGCGCCGATGACGCTTTCGCAAGCCTGCCGGAGCATCCAGCCCGCCGCGCCAGTGTAGCCGCTCCAGATCATGCGGCCCGGATCATGGACAGTGAGATAGTCGGCGCACTGCTGGTTCGGCTGTCCGCCGTAGTTTTCAATCTCGGCTCCGCGCGTGTGCGGGATGGCGGAAATTTTATACCACAGCCGGACAGCGGCGTCGCGGTAGTGCTTCGCCGCTTCCTGATCGCCTTGAGCCGCGAACCGCTCGGAGAGCAGACGGCAGGCGCGCGTGAGCCACTGGACGCCATGCGAGTACATTCCGTTTTCGCGCACCCCTTCGGGATAGGTACTGCTCCGGCCCAGATATGGTTTCGTGTTTTCACGCAACGCCGGCCAGCCGAGACAAATCACTTTATCGCGCTCCAGAACCGACAGCGCCGTATCGAGCGCGATGCGACTGCGCTCCGGATTCACTCCGGCAAAGACCGCCCACGCCGCGCCGAGCGCGTCGGTTTCCCAGTAGCCCGCGCCCGCGACACCGATTTCCGTGCCGTCGTCGTGAATCGCCCGCAGATAACGGTCGCCACGCCAGACCTTTTCAATGTTCCGGCCCAGCACGCGCAACTGCTGTTCATAGTAATGGCGGCGTCTGTTGCCGTTGCGCTCTCCAATCACGGGGAGCAGGTTCTTTAATACACAGGTCAGGAAAAACGCCATCCAGACCGATTCGCCGCGGCCCTTACTGCCGATTTCGTCGAGCCCGTCGTTCCAGTCGCCGGTGCCCATCAGCGGCAGGCCGTGCCGACCCAGCCGCCGGTGCAGAACCAGATCAACGGCGCGCATCACATGATGATAAACCGTATCACTGCGCGGCGAACGCAGAGGATAGAAGCCCATGCCGTGCTTTCCGAACGGAAGCGGAGCGAGCGGAGTTTCGGCTTTAAGATAGCTGACTTTTTCGTCGAGCAGTGTTTTGTCGCCGGTCATGCGGATATATTCGCCGACGCCCCAGCCGAGCCAGAGCAGATTGTCGCTGGCATGCGAACGGCTGAGGAATCCGGTGCGCCCGTCCTGCTGAAGGAAAAACCAGTGCGCCGTGTCGCCTTCCGGGAACTGCTGGGCGGCGTGCAGAATCAGCTGTTCGCGGGCCAGCGCCGGGTCAACCCAGATCATGTTGACCGTATCCTGAAGCTGATCGCGGAACCCGAACGCGCCGGAGGCCTGATAGAACCCTTTGCGCGCCCAGATGCGCTCGCTGAGCGTCTGATATTTCATCCACTTCACGTACGCATCAAATTCCGGATCGCCGGTTTCAACCTCCAGCGTGGACTGCAACGTCAGCCACCAGCCGCGCGTGGACTGCAAACTCTGCTCCGCGTTTTCCAAAGACTGGAACTTTTCAACGCAGGCTTCTGCCTGTTTACGGCTGTCCGCCTCCCCGAGAACGACGGTGATCCCCGTTTCGCCGCCGGGCGGAATTTCGACCGAGGTCAGCATGGCCGCGACCGGCAGTTCGTCGCCCGCCGCCGGAGCGGGCGCGCCGGTCTCCACCATGAACGGAGCGGCAAAGGGACGGCCCGCGCCGAAAAACTGATCGCGGCGCACCGCGAACTGTTCCACCGGCCCGCTCATGGCGGCGAAGCAGGATCCCGTGCGGAACCGGTTGCGCGGATTTTCAAAATAGAGCGCGCCGGTGACGGCATCGCGCGAGATCAGCAGTGCGCCCGCCTGTTCCGGGCTGTGCGCCAGCGCGATCTGGAAATACGGCGCGACACGCAGACGGCGCGGCGCGATGCCGGTGTTGCGGATTTTTAAAATATAAACGCCCGTCGGTTCATTCAGCGGCACATGCACAGACAGTTCGGTTTCGATCCCACCCTTCCGCATTTTGAAAACCGCACTGCCGTCCAGACTGAAAAGAACCTCGTGGCTGGCGGTTTTATCCTTAAGCGGATCGTAGCAGGGCGAAAACCAGTCGCCGGTCTGCTCGTCATACAGATAAATCGCCTCGGCCGGAATCTGATGTCCGCACAGATCCGCCCAGTCCGGCGTCAGCCGGTTCTGCTGGGCGTTGCCGCTGGCTGACGAATGCAGTCCATGATTGGTGACAGCGACCACATGCCCGATGGAATTGGCCATTTCGTGGTCGAACGGACGGGGCGTGAACGGCGTCAGCACGCGCAACGTACTGCCGCCGTCCAGATATTCGGTATAGCGATCCGGCGTACCGGGCAGAATTTCGCCGTGGCCGATACGCAAAGCGCGGCCCGGTTCCTCCGAGTTACAGCGCGGCGCAAGCGTCTGCGGCCTGAGATGCCGCGTCACCAGTTGCGCGATACGTTCCTCGTGCTCGGAACCGCCGATCAGAATCCGGTGGGTCTTCCTGCCGTTCGGGGCGAGCGGAGCATCCAGCAGGAGCGCGCCAATCGGATCAAAGGTCGGACAGGCCGAAAGATCGCAAGCGGGGCGGAACGCCAGCGTCTCCAGCACACGCGGATGCCAGACGGTTCCAGCGCGTCCGATAAAATCAATCCGCCCGGTCAGAATGCCGGACGGCGCGTCCGCCGAAGCCAGCAGTCCGTACAGTTTGGTACTGCGGTGAAACGCCTGGATCGCATTGATTTCGGAGTGGTACGACATTTCCGGATAGAGCCGGTTGTACTGCGTATGGTTGCGGTCGGCGTCCGGACGGCTGAGCATCCATTCAAGGTATGGAACCACCTTCAGGTTGCGGGCTTTGCCGCTGAGGTCTTCCAGCTCCACCGTCCACAGCTCCACCGCATCGGTGTGAAACGGAAGTTTGATGGAAACCGTGACGCAGACGTCGTTCGAGATGTTGACCACTTTGATCCGGTCACTGTCGCACTCGCAGGCGGACGGCGTGAAGACCGCCTTCGGGAAATTACCCAGCACCGGCCACGCTTTGTTCACCGCGCCGTCTTCGCCGGTCTCCACGATGAAAAGAATGCGCCCTGACGGATCGACTTTTTCAAACGCGCAACGGCTGATCCCCGCGCCGCTCGACAGCAGAACCGAGTTGATCTCGCCGCTTTTTTTGAGTTCCACCGCATACTTCCGGTTCGCCAGCCGGAACGTGCGCTCGATCTGCGCCTCGCGGCGCTCCCGGACTTTCCGGCGCACAGTGAAAAACGCCGCGACAACTCCGGCCAGCGCGACGGCGGCGGCGATCAGGCTGACCAGCCCCGGTACAGCAAAGGCCTGACGGGCCTGAATCGCGGCTCCGGCGCTGAACACCTGCGCCCATTGATCGCCTTTCGGCAGATAAAACGGAATCAGCAGAGGCGCCCAGGTGGTGAAGCGTTTCACGCCCTCGGGAATAAAGCGGGCCGTCGCTTCCCGTCCGACAAACGCCGCGCATCGTTCATCCAGCCGGTCCACGCCAAGAAACGAAAGATTCACCAGCGTGGCGACGCGCAGACCCATGTGGTCAACCCAGATCAGAATCTGGAACCAGGCGTAGCCGATGATCCAGCTGAACACCGTCAGGCTCCACGCGGTAAAGCCGTCGGCATCGCGGATCAGGCTGTTGAAGATGGCGAAGAACGTGCGGATCAGTCCGTCCTGGTTGTACCAGGAGGCCTCGGCCATCGGACGCAGGAAGGTGAAAATCAGCGGCGCCATCCAGAGACCCCAGCGCAGAACATACACCGCGCCGTCGGCCACATCCGTCAGCCCGCCCTGAGTCCAGATGCGTTTAATCGAAGAAACGTCGCGGTTGAGCAGAGCCGAAAGAAAGGCCTTGTTGACCGCAAACAACGGCGCGGCGATTCCCCAGCCGATCACTCCCATCAGCGCTTCGTTAAAGAGAATCTGCGCGCCGCCGGAAGCCGCCGACAGTTTGATGTGTCCCCAGCGGCTGATCAGCGCCGTAAATTCATTCGGCGCCGTGGTGCGCAACTGCTGACAGCGGGTGACAATTTCCGCCGGGTTTAGGCCGAAGCTGTTATACAGCTCAAACTTGGTTCCAATGATCGGAAGCTGGGCCGCGTCGAGATAGAAGCCGATGCCCGCGCCGATGAACGCGCCCAGTCCGCTTTCAACCAGATAATAGCGCCAGGATTTAACCCCGCCGATGCCCCGCGCGCCGAACAGCAGATCGCGGACAACGCTTACGCCGCCGAACGCCGCCGCGCCCGCCGCGATTCCGAATCCGATCCGCTGAGAAGACGGCCATCCGGAAAAATCCATACTCAGTCCGGCGGCGCAGGCCAAACCGAGAATCAGTCCGCGCAGATAAAGCACCGGATCACGGTAAGCGCAGGCCATGCGTCCGAAAAACGACTGACTGCCGTCAAACGTTTCAACAACCGTTTTGAGCAGAGGAAAAACAAGAACACCCGTCAGCGTAAAAAATATAACCGGCGAGGTACTGCAAAACGCCCGCACCCCCGGCGTCTGAACCAGCGCGTAAACCGCCTGCAGAAGGCCCATCAGCACACCGCTGAACACCATCCCTTTTTTCAGCCCGCGCACGGCGTCGTCCTGCGCCACTGTTCCGGACGGCGCGTTCCCCCGTATGGCGCCGAGCACCATGCCGGTGATCAGATAAACCATCGCCCAGAGAAGTCCCTGCGAAAGCATCGTGGCGGCAATCGCGGCCAGCGGACGGAGCACCGCCGGAAGCGCGGCGGCGGCGGTTCCCGATCCGAGCCCGGCGATGTGCGGCGCGGCGGTCACCAGCCACGACAGGAAAAACAGCGCGCGGTGAACTTTGAACGACAGCAGACGCCGCTCGCGGTGAATCAGCGACGAGGCGTTGGCGATAAATTCTCCGAACGCGAAAACCAGCGCCGCCTGAATCAGAAAATGATGGAAGGTCTGAAGCGCGAGCAGAAGACCGAATACAAACGGCGCGGCGACCGTGATCGTTCCGCCGACCAGTCCGAGAGGCCGCCGCCGCATATGAAGCCGACAGATGTTCGCGACGTGATAGATCAAAACAAACAGTGCGGCGCCGAATCCGCTGAGTTGAAAAAAGTTATCCAGCGTGCCGGGCGCGTGCCAGAGGACTTCTTTACTGGCGGCGGCGGCCAGCAGTCCGGGAAACAGCGCGCTCCGCAGGGTTTCTCCGGCAAAGGCCGGACGTCCGGCCTTCGCCATTTTAAGCAGAAAGCCGCTCACCGCTCCGGCGGCGGCGACATAGAAACAAAACCAGCCGGAGTCGAGCGGATTGGTTTTACCGAGCGAATACACGCCCAGAACCGACGATACGATCAGCACTGTGGCGACGCCATAGGTCAGATCGCGGGAAACTCCCTGCACCGTCGTTTTTCTTTTCCGGCGAAGGATCAGCACCAGCAGGCTCAACAGCAGACTGAAAACCGTCACTCCGCCAAGACGACCCCACAGCGTCGCGCGGAGCTTCTGCCATAGCGGCAGTTTCTGAAACGTCATGTCCAGCCGGAGATGTCCGGCGGCCGGATTATCGCCGCCCGTACGCTGAATCAGCAGAACCGTCTCGCTGAGCCTGCCGATTTTATTCCAGTCAATCAGCTCGCGGGTGGTGTTCCAGCCCGGGCCGACCTGAACGGGGAACCGCTGAGTTCCGGCGGAACCTTTCAGCTCCACCGCCAGCGCCACATTCGCCGGCTGTCCGTCGGGAATATAAATTCCAAGCTCGACCGTATCCACCTGTCCGGCGGCTAGCGAGTCGGGATAGTCCTTGGCCCAGACTCCGGCGGCGGTCTGGTCGGGAATGGAATAGTTGATAATCAGCAGGTCGCGGTTAATCGGCGCTTCCTGAAACTCACGGGCGATGGAAGCCTGCGCCGCCCCGATATTAAAACTGCCCTGCTGTCTGGCATCCATACAGCAAAGGGGCGCGGCGCACAGCCGGACGGCCTGCACCCAGACCGCCAGTATGATTCCAAACCGTCCGAAACTCCTGATCATGCGCAAACCCTGCCCGTTCCGGCGGTTTTGTGCAATCTTTCAGGCATTTGTTCCGGAAGATTTCCGGTCTTTAGGAACAATAAAAAGGCGGATGAAACGTTGAATGGATTAACGACAGGAGGGGTTCTCCATGAAGACACATCTTTTCTGCTCTCTGATATTCGTCGCGACCGCATTCACGGCATCCGCCGGCGAACTGTCCTACCGGGTCGTAGATACCGCTCAGAAGGAATGCTACGATAACCGGGAGGAAATCAGTCCGGCCTCCGCCGGAGACGACTTCCACGGACAGGATGCACAGCACAACGGCTACCAGCCCAAATACACCGATAACGATGACGGGACCGTCAGCGATAACGTGACCGGTCTGATGTGGGTCAAAAGCCCGTCCAAAACGCTCTCGACGTACGATGAAGCAGTGAAAAACGCGGCAACATGCCGCGTCGGCGACTTCACCGACTGGCGGCTTCCGACCATCAAGGAGCTCTATTCTCTGATTCTTTTCAGCGGAGAAACCGGCGAATCCAAAGAAACCTCGGCTCCCTATTTGGATACCAAAGTATTCGACTTCTTTTACGGGGATGAAATCGGTCAGCCCCGCTTTATTGACGTGCAGTGCTGGTCGTCCACCGAATACATCAGCACCACAATGAACGGCAATCCTACTGTTTTCGGAGTGAATTTCGCCGACGGACGGATCAAGGGATATCCCAAAAGCAGTCCGCGCGGTGAAACCCGGCTGGTCGTGCGTTATGTGCGCGGCAATCCAGACTATGGCAAGAACGAGTTCGAGGACAACGAAGACGGCACCGTAACCGATAAGGCAACCGGCCTGATGTGGCAGAAGGAGGACAGCGGCGACAGCATGAACTGGGAAAGCGCCCTCGCCTATGCCGACAATCTGGAACTGGCCGGATACAGCGACTGGCGGGTGCCGAACGCCAAAGAACTGCAAAGCATCGCGGATTATTCAGCCATTCCAGCCATCGATCAAAAGTTTTTCAAAATGAGTAACCCAGAAGCATGGTACTGGAGTTCCACCACGCACCTCGACGGCCCAGCGGACCGGCACTACAGAAATGCGGTTTATATCGCCTTCGGCAAAGCCACCGGCTGGATGAAAATGCCGAAATCCGAAGAATACCAACTGCTTGACGTTCACGGCGCCGGAGCACAGCGCAGTGATCCAAAGGCTGGAAATCCGGAAGACTATCCGCATGGCCGCGGCCCGCAGGGTGACGTCATCCGCATCTACAACCTTGTCCGCTGTGTCCGAGACGCTCACTAAACTAATTCGCCCAGCCGTCCGGTCAGAACGAAGTCGTTGAAGATTTGAATAAGGCCCTGACGGGCGAGCGCGGTGCGGTAAAGTTTCGGCGAGTGGTCGGGGCCGAAGAGCGTGTAGGCCGTTTCGCGGATGACGCTGTTCAACGGCTCAACCGGCAGGTTTTCAAGCGCCGCGGCCTCCCCTTTCGCCAGACGGCAGGGAATCAGGACGTTCAGCTCGATGGCGTTCAAGCGGTCTTTACCGACCAGCTCCGCCGGGTTTTCTTTTCCCGTCCAGCCAGCGCGGGTTGACCAAAAGCCGGGTTCCAATAACTGGAAATTTCCGGAACAGACGTATTGCGCAAGCGCGCAAAGCCGCCGGACGGGATGGTTGAGCGGACGGACTCCGGCAAGCCGCCATTCTGTTTTGTCGAGAGGCGCGACCTCTTCCCATTTATGCTGTTCGCGCCACCAGCAGTCCCAAAGTGAGCGAAGTTCTTTTTTAGACGCTTCGGGCCAGTTGGCGGCCGGTTGTTTCGGAAGCAGTCCGGAAACTCCGAGCAGAACGGCGTAAACGGTTTTCCAGTCCGCTCCGTACACCGCCAGCGCTTCGAGCGGCAGACTTTGCGCCAGCCTGCGGAACGGCGCTTTGTTGTGTTTATAGCCGAGCGCGGCGGCGATTTCCTCGTAGAGTGCCTGCGCTTCGCCGCGCTGTTGAATCAGCCACGCCATCCGCTGGGTTTTCCGGCGGAGCCGTTCCTCGCCCGCGCTTTCCAGAATTTGCAAAATCTCATTCGGCGATTTGCCGGCCCAAACAAAATCCGTTGATGCACGCGGCTCCTGATATGGATAGGCGGACAAATCAATGCTGTCCAGATCGGCGGAACAGCTTTCCGAGAGCGCAATATGAACCGTGCCGGGAGAAAAAAGTGTCTCGTCAATTTTTCCGGCGAACCAGGTGATATGAAAGCGGACGCTGGCGTAGCGCGGATCGCCAACGTGTCCGTGATGTTTCCAGTCACTGGAAGAGATATGAATTTCAGCGTCGCCTGCGACCCGCCGCTGTTCGCGACCGATCCGCAGAACCGCTCCGGAAAAGTCCGGCCCGGCTTCGAGGTTCCAGCGTCCGGGATTTTCGACCTTCACCGGTTCGCCGCGAGAGGTTTTCAGATTCTGCGGACGGAGATGTCCGTCGAACCACAGCGCATGCAGATGGCGTTCGGTGTAAGGGAAATAACGTCCGGAGGATTCGCGTACTTCGTCCGGAGAAATCAGTTTGCGGTATTCCGCCGCATTCGGGAAAAGCGTTTCCGGAATGGGCGGCGCGGCATACATCGGCTTACTGCCCGGCGTTTGGAAAGTCGAATTCCGTCTCGAAGAGTTCCTTGAACTTCGCGGCGGCGGCGGCCTCGTCGGGGCCTTCGGTCTGAATGGATATCTGTGTTCCCAGCTCCAGACCAAGCATCATCAGCTCCAGCGCCGAGCCAAGCTGGCAGTGGCCGGACGGGGCGGAAACCGTCACGGTGCCCTTGTATCCGGCGGCGGCCTGTGTGATCAGCGCGGTCGGACGGCAGTGAATCCCCGCCTCATTTTTTATGACTGCTTTTACCTCGACCATAATTCGGCAGATCATGCGCACGGCGGCGGACTTTTCAATCCTTATCTCAAAAACACTTCCTCTTTTGTTCGCGGGGACAGGAATCCTTACTGCACCGGTAGCAGATTTCGTTGACCAGCGTTTCGCCCCGGAAAAACGCGTCCAGATTCGCCAGCGTCGTCTCCGCGATGTTGGTGAGCGCCTCTTTGGTGAAAAACGCCTGATGCGCGGTGACCAGCACGTTCGGGAAGGTAAAGAGGCGGGCCAGCACATCATCCGTTAGCACCTCGCCGGAACGGTCTTCGAAAAAGTATTCGTCTTCTTCCTCGTACACATCCAGCCCGGCAAAACCGACCTTACCGCTCTTGAGCGCATCAATCAGATCCTGCGTCTGAATCAGCGCGCCGCGGCTGGTATTAATCAGCATCACACCGTCCTTCATCTGCGCGAGGCTGTCGGCATTGATCATGTGTTCGGTATCAGGCGTCAGCGGACAGTGCAGACTGATGATATCCGACTGGCGGTACAGTTCTTCGAGCGGAACATATTCGACTCCTGCCTTGGCGGCCCAATCCGCATTCGGAAAGCGGTCGAACGCCAGCACGCGCATTCCGAACCCCTTCAGGATACCCGCCAGCACCTGCCCGATGCGGCCGGTACCGATAATCCCGGCGGTCTTACCGTGCAGATCGAAGCCGAGCAGTCCGCTGAGCGCGAAATTGCTGTCGCGGGTTCGGTTGTAGGCCTTATGCGTTTTACGGTTCAGCGCCAGAATCAGCGCGACCGCGTGTTCGGCGACGGCGTACGGCGAATAAGCCGGAACGCGGGCGGCATGAATCCGTCCGAAAACGGCCTTGAGATCCACATTGTTGTATCCGGCACAGCGCATCGCGATCATCCGGATACCGTTTTTGTACAGGATGTCCGCCACTGGAGCGGACAGATCGTCGTTCACAAACGCGCAGACCGCGTCATAGCCCGCCGCCAGCGGCGCGGTATCCGCCGACAGCCGGTTGCCGATATATTTAATCTCATAGCCGTGCTTCGCGTTCGCCGCGTCAAAAAACTCCTGATCGTACGGCTTGGCATCAAAAAAGATGATCTTCTTCATGGCGCTTCCTTTTCTTTCTTCAGGATACCTTATTATCCAAAGCTCAGAGAACCTCTTTCCCAAGCTATTAAGCCCCGCCTGAGCGCTTGCCCGGAATAGCGGTTCATGGTTAACTGCCGCGCAATAAAACAAAGGAATGTTGGATTATTGGAATACAGGAATGGTGGCAGAAAAACCCATGCCGACGGGAAGAAGCAGAATTTAATCGGCCCATTATTCCACCCTTCCACGGTTCCATCATTCCAAATTCTTCGGGAACTGAATTATGAAATTTGCGCTGAGCTGGCTGAAGGAATATGTGGATTTTGACGATACGGTCGCGGGGCTTTCCGACAAACTGACGTTTGCCGGGCTCGAGGTCGAACATATCGAAACGCTCGGCGGCACGTTTGAAGGCGTGGTCGTCGGCGAGGTGAAGCAGATCGAGCCGCATCCGGATGCCGATAAACTGCGCCTGTGCACCGTCGAGTACGGCGCGGCGGAAACTCTGCGCGTCGTCTGCGGCGCGCCGAATGTCGCGGTCGGCGGCAAATATCCGTTTGCTACCGTCGGCACGACTCTGCCGTGCGGCATTAAGCTCAAGAAAGCCAAAATCCGCGGCGTCGAATCGCTCGGTATGCTTTGCGCGAAAGACGAACTCGGCCTCGGCGAAGACCATTCCGGTCTGCTGGTCCTCGACGCTTCGCTGAAACCCGGTACACCGCTCGCCGCCGTGATGGGCCCGGCGGAAACCGTTTTCGAACTGGAAATCACGCCGAACCGTCCCGACTGTCTCAGCATCATCGGCATCGCCCGCGAAGTCGCCGCCATCTACGGCAAGCCGTTCAAGATGCCGTCCATCGAACTGAAAGAAAGTTCAGAGCCAGTAGAAAAAGAAGTCAGCGTGGAAGTGAAGGATTCCGGCAAATGCCCGCGCTACACCGCCCGCGTTCTGAAAGATGTGAAGATCGGCCCGTCGCCCGACTGGATGAAACGCCGTCTCGAAACCTGCGGCATCCGTTCGATCAATAACGTCGTGGACATCACCAACTATGTTCTGCTCGAAACCGGCCATCCGCTCCACGCCTTTGATTACACTCTGCTCAAGGACGGCAAAATCATCGTCCGCCACGCCGCCAAAGGCGAAAAGTTCGCCACGCTCGACGGCGTGGAGCGTCAGCTGACCGAAGAGATGCTGGTCATCGCCGACGCCGGAAAAGCCGTCGCGCTGGCCGGAGTGATGGGCGGCGCCAACACCGGAATCAAAGACGATACGTCCACCGTTCTGCTGGAAGCCGCGACGTTTGAACAATCCTGCATCCGCGCCACCGCCAAAACGCTCAGCCTTTACACCGACAGCTCCTACCGCTTTCAGCGCGGCGTGAACGCTGACAGCGTTGAGTGGGCGAGCCGCCGCGCCGCCGCGCTGATGGCCGAACTGGCCGGAGCCGGAGTCTGCAAAGGCGTCGTGGATGTTTATCCGGCACCCAAAGTCAAACGGCAGATTACCTTCCGCTGGCAGGCCGCCTGCGATTTGATCGGTATGAACGTGCCGGTCGAAACGATGAAGAATATTTTCCAATCGCTGGAAATTTCCATCCTCTCCGCCGACGCGGAAAAAGCCGTTCTTGAAATTCCAACGTTCCGCGACGATCTGGAACGCGAAGTGGATATTATCGAAGAAGTCGCCCGCATGAACGGCGTGGACAAGATTCCGGAAAAACTGCCGGTCGCCGAAACGGTCGCCGGAGTCAACGACAGCCGCGTCCGCGCCATCACCGCCTGCAGGAAAAATCTGGTCGGCCTCGGCGCCCGCGAAATCATGAACTACACGCTGGTCAGCCATCCTCTGCTCGACCTGTTCGGTAAAGACGATGCCGCCGCCCGCGAAGAACTGCCGCATCCGATCAGCGCCGAACAGTCTGTCCTGCGCACGTCGCTGATTCCGCAGATGATCGAAAGCCTTGGCCGCAACAAGTCGCGCCAGATCAATGAAGCTGTCTTTTTTGAGATCGGCCGGACATTTGCCAAGACGGTGCAAACCGAAAAGGTCTGTCTCGGACTGATGGGCGCCGCCGGGCGCGGCGCGCTGGATAAACAGCGCGCCATCGGCGAAGAAGAAGTATTTCTCTGGCTGAAAGGACTGGTCGAAAAACTGCTTGCCGCCCAGAAAGTCCCCAGCGTGTCCTTCCAGACCTTGGAAAATCCGGCGTTCGAGGCCGGACGCGCTGTTGCTGTACTTTCCGGTAAAGAAAAAATCGGCGTGCTCGGTCTGATTAATTCCGCCGCCCGCAAAGAGTGGCGCCTGAACGATCCGGTCGCCGCCGCCGAGCTGAATCTTGAGCCGCTGATTTCCAACGTCTGGAAGCGGAGCGAGGTGAAAGATATTCCGCTCTACCCGTCCGTCGAGCGCGACTTCGCATTTGTCGTCGACGAGTCCGTCCGCCACGAAGAAATCCTGAAAGCGGTTCAGTCCGCCGCGCCCGCCGAACTGGAAAAGCTGACTCTCTTTGATGTCTTCCGCGGCAAATCGCTGGAAAAAGGGGGAAAGAGCATGGCGTACAGCTTTGTTTACCGCTCGCCGTCCGGCACGCTGACCGACGAAAAGGTCAATGCGTTCCACGAAGCCGTCGGCAAGAAGGTCTGCGCCGCCGTTTCTGCCGTTATCCGTGAAGGGTAAAGAAATTTCCCGCAAAGGCGCTAAGCCGCAAAAGGCAGAACGCGCTTTATCGGACACCAAAATTCAGCTTAAAGACAAGGCAGGCTGGAAGCCTGCGGTACGTATCGCAGGCTTCCAGCCTGCCTTGATCAAATCCTGCTATAGTCTCCGCAAAGGGTATGATTCTTTCAAAAATTCCTGTCCAAAGGCGGGGCGGAGGACTATTTTCAGCCCCGTGATGAACGAACTTTAAAAAGGGATCAAAAACGAATATCGAACAACCAATAACAACAATTTAATGCGTTAACGCGCAGTATTGCTTCTTCTGAAAACCGCGAATTTTTAACTCGGAAGCAAGACGTGCGGAGACGCGCCCAATAAAGGCGCGGCTCCCTGTCTTGTGTTTCCGGGTGGGGCTTCGCGGTCCCTCAGAAGAGGCACGGACTTGGAGTTCGCGCCCCTTCTTTTCCAGTGATTGGAAATAGGCGGCCAGACTCCTACAACAAGGAGTACCGCCAATGAAAAAATGGATTCAACAGACCGGACTGATTTTACTGCTGACCGGCCCCGCCCTCACCGCCAACGCCACCGTCACAGTCACCAACGTCACAGCATCCCAACGACCGGGAACAAAGCTGGTGGATATCGGGTACGACGTTTCTTGCACAGAGACGAATCAAGTCAAAGTTACCGTCGAAATCAAAGATGGAGCCAGTACGGTCACGTCTACCAGCCTTTCCGGCGCAGTGGGCACAAACGTGATAACCGGTACAGGCAAGCAGATTGTCTGGAACATGGGCACAGACTGGGATGGCAATATAAGCACAAATATTAAGGCTTACATCACCGCCGACATCCGCCCGGATGGTGGGGACTCAAATGCTGTTGCGTGGGCCGTCATTAATGATCGATGGGTAAAAAACACTTATGCCAACGGCGATATTACGATGGGTGACAGACAAACAGGGCGCATGTGGCTTTACAATGCGACGAGTACTAACCTTTGGTGGCAACAGGGTGTGGATTATTGCAATAATTTAACATACGCAGGCTACAGCGACTGGCGCTTGCCGGATAGCAGCACATTACAAGGACAATATAGTCAAACAGGCTTTTTTCAAAACGTCCCGACCGGATACAGCAGGTTCTGGTCATCATCAACAGCAGGAGCATTTTCAGGCTATGCTTGGTTCGTTGAGATGTCTACCGGCAAAATTGACCAAGTCCTAAAAACTGGCGGCGCGAACATATGGCCTGTCCGAAACTAAATAGGAGATAAGATGAAAAACCACATACTTTCAGCATTAGTCATGTTGGGCGTCACAACAACAAAATGCTTCGGCGCATCGGCAACAACGGTTTTAAGCCCAACTTTTACAGGCGATAGCAGAAATTACATCATTGTTGTGACCTCGCAAAATGCAGCAACACCTCCGGCAGGAACCAACGTCTACGCATGGCAATCAGCCGTCACCTGCTCAGTAGCGTCCGTCGTAAACAATAACGGAACAAATTACACCTGCATCGGCTGGACGGGAACCGGCGATATTCCCGTCGCTGGCAATGGCAATGCCACCGGCTCAATACTTCTGACCAATCTGAACTCCTCCATCACATGGAATTGGCAAACGTCCGGCGATCTGGATGGAGACGGAATTCCGGATATCTGGGCAAACCAGTATTCCGGCAATGCCACCGGCGTTGTTGCATCGGCGGACAGTGACAACGACGGCTATACGAACTATCAGGAATACCGGTTCGGCACTAGTCCAACCAACGCGCAGTCGCGGTTTGAGTTCAATTGTAACGCACCGGTACAAAACAACTATGCACAGCTCTATTTCACCAGCGCGACAGGCAGGGAATACACGGTCGAATACCGCTCATCATTGACCGAAGGGGACTGGCTGCCGGTCGCAAGCCTGTCCGGTACCGGCTCGCCGCTTAATCTCAAGGACTACAGCGTCGGTCAGAAAAAGTTTTATCGGGTA
The DNA here is from genome assembly GCA_044346945.1 of Pontiellaceae bacterium. Lineage (GTDB taxonomy): Bacteria > Verrucomicrobiota > Kiritimatiellia > Kiritimatiellales > Tichowtungiaceae > Tichowtungia. The sequence continues at coordinate 56,883 of JBIIYG010000005.1, forward strand.
ACGGTAGATATGGCGGAGTAATACCAAAAACGGGAAGAGCATTATGAAATATACAATCAAAGCGGAAGTTGAAGTTGAAATCACCGCCAACGATAAAGATGCGGCGCAAAACTATTTTCAAAATCAAATAGAGAGCAGGATGAAAACCGCAGAGGAGGACGGCCCTCCGCCGCTGAAAAACACCCATGCCATCACTGTCAAATTTGAAAACAGGAGGATTAAAGAAGATCATGCTCTCTCATCTGGATTTGAAACCTTCGGTGGTTGATATGAATTGGATACCCAACCCCAACTGGAACAGTCTCGAGACGCTATCAAAAGGTGATATTGCCCAATTCAGGCTAATCAACGGGTTTAGCTACCTTGTAAAGGTCATCGTTACATCTGCTGATGCAATGCAGATCACCGGATCGGTCGAAGCCGTATATGACTGGGATACAAAAGAGCTCGTCACCGGCGGCCCTATTAAAGAGTTGGTTGGAACACAGCAAACCCTGAACAAAACGTTGTTGCAAAATATCATCAAATCAATCCCGCCAACTGATGGTGCGGGCAACTGCCAAAAAGTGTCACTTGACGATAAAAACACTCAGGCGTAATATCTGAGTCGTGAGGAAGGGATGAACGAAACCTCACTTGATCTTTCAAAAATTTAAGCCCGCCCGGCAGGCAACAAGTTTCCGATCCGTTAACAAAATAATAAAGGGCACTTAGGACGGTTCCGGCGTATTCCGCCGTCACCCAAAGGAGCCCACCTTGTAAATCAGGGTTCGGAAATGAGCCTCCGGCAACGGGCGCTTTCACAAAACCGCTTCGCGTCAATCCGGAGCGGTTTTTTTATGTTCGAAAGGCCGCCCGCCGCTTAGACTCCCCGGCATGGAACTTTTTGGAGAGAAACCAGCCCATACACAAAAGCCGGGCGCTGGAACCGCGCCGCTGGCGGCGCGAATGCGTCCGCGCACGCTGGATGAAATCGCCGGACAGGATCATATCATCGGTCAGGGCAAGCTGTTACGCCGGGCCATCGAGGCCGACCGGATTTCGAGTGTGATTCTCTACGGCCCGCCCGGCTGTGGAAAAACTTCGCTGGCGGAAGTGATTGCGCTGGTCACAGATCGCCGGTTTGAGCGTACCAGCGGCGTGCTGGCGAATGTCGCCATTCTGCGCAAACTCCTGGAGCAGGCCGCCGGATGGAAAAAAATCCATAAGCAGGACACGATTCTGTTTATTGATGAAATTCACCGCTTCAATAAATCCCAGCAGGATGTGCTCCTGCCCTACGTCGAAAGCGGCGACATCATTCTGATCGGCGCAACGACGCACAATCCGTTCTTTTTCATCAACACACCGCTTAATTCGCGTTCGCAGATCTTCCAGCTTAACGCGCTGAGTGAAGCGGCGATCCAGGCCGTCCTGAAGCGGGCGATGGCGCATCCGGCAGGCCTCAACAGACTGGTGACCGCCGATGACGATGCGCTGGCACATCTGGCGACGGTTTGCGAAGGCGATGCCCGGCGTGCGCTCAACGCGCTTGAAATCGCCGCGCTGACCACGCCCCCCGGCGAAGATGGACGAGTCCATCTGACGCGCCACGAAACGGAAGAGTCGGTTCAAAAAAAAGCGGTTTCATACGACCACGATGAAGATGAGCATTACGACACGATTTCGGCTTTCATCAAAAGCGTGCGCGGCTCCGACCCGAACGCCGCCATCTACTGGCTGGCGAAGATGATTTATGCGGGCGAAGACCCGCGCTTTATCGCGCGGCGACTGGTGATTCTGGCTTCGGAGGACATCGGCAATGCCGATCCGCGCGGGCTGACGGTGGCGACTTCGGCGATGCAGGCGGTGGACTTTGTCGGCATGCCGGAAGCGCGGATTATTCTGGCGCAGGCGACAACCTATCTGGCCTGCGCGCCCAAAAGCAACGCAAGCTATCTGGCGATTGACGCGGCGCTGGCCGATGTGGAAAACGGGCGCACCCTGCCGGTGCCGGATCATCTGAAAAACGCTCCGCATCCCGGCAAGGGCGATTTGAAATATCAATACGCTCACGACGGCCAAGACCATTTCGTCGATCAGGAATATGTCCCGACCGACCGGATTTATTACGCGCCGACCGATCAGGGTTACGAGGAAACGATCAGGAAGCGGCTGGAACACTGGACTTCCATGCGGAAGAAGAAAAAATGACGAAAGCGGAAATACGCGCACGGGTCGCGGAACAGAAACAACGGTTCCAGAATCTGGAACCGTTGAGCATCGCGGCGGTCAAATTTCTTCGGACATGGGAAATATTCAAAACCGCCCGAACCGTCGGAGTCTATATGCCGCTGTCGGACGAAGTGGACATTACCCCGATCTTCCAAAACCCGGAGCAGTCCTTTTTTATTCCGGCCTTTGACGAAATGTCCGGCTCCTACCGGATGGCACGGCTGACCCCGAAGCTTAAAAAAGGCCGCTTCGGCATTCCAGAGCCGGAAAATCCGGTGTTTGCCGCAAAGGATGAAATTGATTTGATCGTTGTCCCCGGTCTGGCGTTTGACCCGTCCGGCAACCGGATCGGACGCGGGGGCGGGTTTTACGACCGGCTTCTGCCGCAGTACAGCGCGTCACGGGCCGGAATCTGCTTTGATTTCCAATGTCTGAAATCCCTGCCCGCCGAAGAGCATGACGCCCGAATGGACTGGATAGTCACCAACAGGCAAATTCTTAAAACTGAGATGAACAGTTAGACAAGTCCGGCCATCGGGGTTATGCTCAGCGCACGAAAATAAAACTCTGAAACAAAGGCAACCTTATGGACAGCATCGAAATCTTCTGGAACGGGATCAATCCCGTCGTCATCAATATTGGATTCGTCGTTCTGGGCTTCTTTTTCCACGCCTACCTGACCCGCACGAACGCGGTAGCCGCCAGCCATCGCGGCTCGGTGATTCTGGATGAAGCCAAGAAACAGGCCGAAGCCATCCGGCACGAAGCCGACGTACACGCCCGCGAAGAGCTTCTTAAAGCCCGCGAACAGGCCGAAAAGAACATGGAGCAGAAGCGGCAAAGCATCATCGCCCTCGAAGACCGCGTACTGGCCCGCGAAAAAGACATCGCCCGCAAACTGGAACTGCTCGAAGGCAAAGACCGGACGCTGACCGAAAAAATCGATAGCGCCGAACAGCTGAACGAGGATCTGAAAACCCGGCAAAAGGAACTTAAAGACCGAATTGACGAGGAATCCCGCCGCATTCAGGAAGTCAGCAATCTATCCAAAGAAGATGCCCGTAAACTGATCATGGATCGGATGGAAAAAGAGCTCGAAGGAGAAATCAGCGGACTGATCCGGCAACAGCAGAAACGCATCTATGAACAGGCCCGGGCCGAAGCCCGCGACGTGATCTGCACGGCGATCGAACGCTACGCCGGCGAACACGTCGGCAACGTCACCGTAACGCAGGTCGCCCTGCCCTCGGAAGATATGAAAGGCCGCCTGATCGGCAAGGAAGGCCGCAACTTCAAGTCGTTCGAAATGGAATCCGGCGTAAACCTCATTATTGATGAAACCCCCGGCATGGTTCAGCTCTCCAGCTTCGATCCGGTTCGCCGCGAAGTCGCCCGCGTGGCGCTGGAAAAACTGCTGGCCGACGGACGGATTCACCCGGCCAGCATCGAAGAGACCGTCAAAAAAACCCGCACCGAGGTGGACGAAATCATCCGCCAAGCCGGCGAAGACGCGCTATACAAACTCGGCATTTCCGGTGTCGCGCCGGAGCTGGTGAAAATTCTGGGCCGCCTGAAATACCGCACCAGCTACAAACAAAACGTGCTGGATCACTCCATGGAAATGGCCTCGCTGATGGCGATGATGGCCGCCGATCTCGATCTGGATGTCAATCTGGCCAAACGCGTCGGCCTTTTCCACGACCTCGGCAAAGCCGTTGATCACGAAGTCGAAGGCTCCCATGCGGTCATCGGCGCCAACCTGCTCCGCAAATACGGCGAAGTGCCACTGGTTTACAACGCCGTCGCCGCGCACCATGACGACATTGAGAAAAGCAGTGTTTACGCGGTGCTCGCCTCAGCCGCCGACGCCATGACTGCCGCTCGCCCCGGCGCGCGTATGGACACTACCGACCTTTACTTCCAGCGCCTCGATAAACTGGAAAAAATCGCCATGTCCTTCAAAGGCGTCGAAAAATGCTATGCGATTCAGGCAGGACGCGAACTCCGCGTTATGGTGGAAGGCAGTCAGGTGGACGATGCCCGCGCGCTGATCCTCGCCCGCGAAATCGCCACCCGGATTCAGAACGAAGTCAAATATCCGGGGCAAGTCAAAGTCACAGTCATCCGCGAAACCCGCGCCATCGAATACGCCAAGTAGGCGGCGACTCCGCTCACCACCAGATTCGAAAGCCGCCTTCCAGCGGGAAGGCATTTGCGATATGGTGGATTTCCGGCGGTTCGCCGACGACTTCGACAATATCAAAACGGATATGCGGCGGACGCAGTTTCCGTCTCTTGAGAAAATGCACCGCCGCCCGGGACAGTTTTTTCCGCTTGGCGCGATTAACGGCGGAAGCCGCCCGGCCAAAGTCCTCATTTTTCCGGGTCTTCACCTCAACAAAAACCAGCGTATCGCCCTGCCTGACGATCAAATCAATCTCGTCATACCCGACCCGCACATTACGAGCGACGACTTCAAACCCGGCCTTCCTGAGAAATTTTTCCGCCAACGCCTCGCCCCGCCGTCCGGTTTTTAAATGCGGCGCTTCCCGTTTCAACCATTGGAAAAACCGCTTCACAGCCCCAGCTCTCCCTGCCGGATATCCGCTATCGGACGGAAAGTCATACGGTGATGCGGACACGGCCCGAGACGCCGGATGGCCGCAAGGTGCTCTGCGGTGCCATACCCTTTGTGCTGAGCAAAGCCGTACTCCGGGAACTGCCGGTCTATCTCCAGCATCAGCCGGTCGCGGGTGACCTTGGCAATAACACTGGCGGCGGCGATCGAAAGGCTTTGCGCGTCGCCCTTCACGATGTTTCTGGATCGGCAAGGCAGTCCGCGCACGGGGTTGCCGTCCACCAGCGCCAGCGCCGGCAAGGGGCTGATCCGGGCAACCGCTTCCGCCATACCCCGCCATGTGGCCTGAAGAATATTGATTTCGTCGATCACTTCCGGCCCGATGACGGCGCACCCGATCCGGGCAAACGCACACTGCTGAAGCTGATCATAGAACTGATCGCGTTTTTTTTCTGAAAGCGCCTTGGAATCCGTAAGCCCGGCCAAAGTTTCCTCTCCGCCGTTTTCAAGCGCTTCGCGCTCAAAGGCGACCGCCGCGGCGACCACCGGACCCGCCAGCGGCCCCCGCCCGGCTTCATCAATTCCGGCAATAAAAAAGAGGCCTGATTGCCAGGCCTCTTTTTCGTAACGGAGCATGTCCATTGCGGCTTACACGCGACGTTCTTTGATTCGCGCATTCTTGCCGGACATCCCGCGAAGATAGTAGAGCTTCGCGCGGCGGGTCTGGCCGCTACGAACCACTTCGATTTTCGCGATGTTCGGGCTCTGCAAAGGAAACACACGCTCAATGCCTTCACCGAAAGCCACGCGGCGGACGGCGAACGTTTCGGCCGCGCCAGCGCCTTCACGGCCGATCACCGTGCCGCTGTACTGCTGAATACGCTCCTTGGAGCCTTCTTTGATTCGAACATGCACACTGACTGTATCACCGATACTGAAAGCGGGGATTTCCTTGGTGCACTGCTCTTTGCTGATTTTTTCAACTACCGGGTTCATAATTGTTCTCTTTCTTCGAATTCCAAAAGTGAGCGTCGAATAATACCCAACTGCCTCTCGCGGTCAAGCGTCATCTCTATTTTCCGCCCGGCCTCCGCAAAGAAGGTCCGGTCTCCGCTCGGCCGTCCGTTTTTCGGCCTGCGCCCGCCGCCAGCGGGCGATGGCGGCATGGTCGCCGGAAAGAAGCTCTTCCGGCACTTTCATACCCCGGAATTCCGGCGGACGGGTGTACTGAGGATATTCCAGAAGCGGCTCGCTGAAAGATTCCTGTTCGGCGGCGCCTTCTCCGCCTAAAACGCCGGGAATCAGCCGGACCACCGCATCAATCACCACGGCGGCGGGAAGCACTCCGTTGGTCAGCACATAGTCGCCGATGGAGATTTCCTCATCAATCAGCGCTTCGCGAATGCGCTCATCAACTCCCTCGTAATGTCCGCAGACAAAAATCAGATGCTCTTCTTTGGAAAGCTCTTGCGCCCGCCGCTGAGTGAACGGGCGTCCCTGCGGGCACATCAGAATAACCCGCGATTTTTCCGTCCGGACCGATTCGACCGCCCGGAAAATCGGCTCCGGCTTCATCACCATGCCGGGGCCGCCGCCGAACGGGCGCTCATCCGTCGTCCGGTGCTTATCCTCCGTAAAGTCACGCAGGTTGAGTCCGCGAAAGGTAACATGCCCCGCCTGCGCGGCGCGTTTCATCATACTCTGGCCGGTGAAGCCGTCGAGCATGTCGGGGAAAATGGTTATGACGTCAATTTGCATAACAAAAAAAGCGGCCTTTCGGCCGCTTTTGTACCACAGGGGATTTCTTTATTCCACCACTTCGAGCATCGCGCGGCGTCCGTCGCGGGCGGCGATCGCCCCGAGCAGAGTCCGCATGGCGCCGACCGTTTTCCCACTGCGGCCGATCACTTTGCCGACATCTTTTTCGTGACAGCGCAGTTCGTAAACAACGCTCTTGTCCCCTTTGACTTCGGTGATCTTGACATGGCGGGGATGGTCAACCAGGGCGGCGACCATCTGCTTCACAAGCTTCTTCATGTTTAAGCCTCCTGCTGTTTGGAGGCGGCGACGCCCTGACCGGCTTCGGCCTTTTTCAGAAGGCTGGCGGCGGTGGGCGAAATCTGAGCTCCGATACCCATCCAGTGTTTGACGCGTTCAACATTGACGCTGAAATTGTCGCCCTTCTGCTTGGGATCGTACCAGCCGAGGTTTTCGAGGAAGCGGCCGGTGGTCGCGAAGCGGGAATCGGCTACCACAATGCGGTAAAACGGCTTTTTGATGGTGCCCATTCGACGTAAACGTATTTTTGTTGCCATAATTTCTGTAATCTCCAGTCCAGGTTGCGAACTTCCGTTCGCGGAAAAAGAGGCTACTGTCTATATCATTTGCCCCCCTGCATCAACCTTTTTTCCGTTTTTTATAACCCGCACCCAATTTACGGCGGCTTATGCGGTGTTTTCTGGCCGGAAATCAGCCGTCGGGAAAGCAGGAAATACCCTATTCTGCAGAACCTTTGTTTTCGGGCTGTTATTAAGGAAAATAAAGGTATAGCGTACCGGCTCTCACGGGGAACGAGTTATGCCGAATAAGCAAAAACATACGTTATTAATGAAACAAAAGGTCATGCGGCAGGTGCTTATTGCCCTTATTCCTTGTGCCATAGGTGCCATTTATTACTTCGGATGGCGCAGTCTTGCCATGATTGGCTGGGCGGCACTGGTCGGTTTCGGAGTCGAATATCTTTTTGAACACCGCAAAAACAAACCCGTAACCGAAGCCGTTTTTGTAACAACAACCCTGCTGGCGCTGGTTATGCCGCCTTCGGTTCCATGGCATGTTCTCACCATCGGCACGGTTTTTGCCGTTATGATGAGTAAAGAGGTATTCGGCGGATTTGCACGGAATATTTTCAATCCGGCACTGGCGGGCCGCTGTTTCGTCTATATTTGCTTCCCGATTGCTCTGGCCGGAGCCTGGGCTCCGGTTGCACAGGGGCCGTGGGGCGCGCTGGGACAGTGGAGCACTGTCTCCAGCGTTGATGCGGTCAGCTCTGCCACACCGATGGCCTATATCAAAACCGGCAATCTGAAGATCGCCAAAGCATCCGAAGATCGGGTCAGTGAATCTTTGCCTCATTATATTGGCGAGGAGGATACGGTAGCGGTCCGCTCGGCTATGCTGACCGGAAAAATGCTGACAGGCCGTATGAGCGGCACAATGGGCGTCACCAGCGCCGTCCTGATCTCCATCGGCGGCATCTGGCTTTTCATCAAAAAGATCGCCAGCCGCGAAACCGTTTTGTCGGTTATAATCTCATACGCCGTACTGAACGAAGTTCTCTACTGGTGCGGCGTCCCGCCGGTTCCCGGCGCGGGTCCTGCGGTGCTGGGCGGCGGGTTTCTTTTCGGAGCATTTTTCATGGCCACAGATCCGGTCAGTTCGCCCAAAACTAAAGAGGGGCGGATTATCTACGGAATCATTATCGGAAGCTGTACTCTGGTGATCCGCAACTTTTCCATTTTTAACGGGGGACTGATGTTCGCCATTCTGATCGGCAACATGTTCGCGCCGATCATCGATTATGCTGTCAAATCTGTGAAATCTCCTGCAAGAACCGGGGAGGCCGCGCCATGAAAAACAACCGCTGGTTCTCCGTCTTTTACATGCTGATCGTCACCGCTTTTTTCAGTTCGATCATCATCGGGCTGTCCATTGCGACACGCGAACAGGTGAAGGCAAATGAAACACTGGCGCTCGAAAAAGCGGTTTTGCAGGTTTTGCCCGGCCTTTACGAAGAAGGAATGAGCGGAGTACAGATTCATCAGCGGTTCATGGATAAAGTAGCCGAGCCTTCCGAGAAAACCGGTAACGCCTGGGCTATGAAAAACAACAGCGGCTATCAAGCCTACGCGGTTCCTCTGTCCGGTCAGGGTTTCTGGGCTTCAATAAAAGGTGTGATCGGTATAGCGGAAGACAGGAAAACCGTCACCGGAATCGCTTTTTACGAACAAAACGAAACGCCCGGTCTCGGCGCTGAAATCGAAAAGGCCTCCTGGCGGGCGCAGTTCAGCGGAAAAAAACTGTCCGACGGGCGAAAAGTGCTCAACATGAAACGACCTGGAGAAACGGCTGGCGAACATGAAGTCAATGCCGTCACCGGTGCGACCCAGACCAGCGTCCGGCTGGGAAAAATTATTGATGACGGCGTCACGCAGTGGCGGCAGAAACTGCAACCGTAAACCGGCGGAGACTGCTATGGCAAAATGGAAGGAACTGGCAAAACAAGGTTTATGGGACGACAATCCGGTCTTCCGGCAGATACTCGGCATTTGCAGTGCGCTGGCGGTGACCAATCTGGTGCTCAACACTGTCGTGATGTGCGTTGCATTGATTTTCACGGTAACACTCAGTGCCGCCAGCGTTTCGCTGTTGCGCAACTTTACGCCGCGCAACATCCGCATGATGGTTGAAACGCTCATTATCGCCTTTTATGTCATCATCGTAGACGTGGCGCTCAAGGCCTACTGGCCGGAAATGAGCCGCAACCTCGGGCCGTATGTCGGGCTGATCATTACCAACTGCATCGTCATGGGACGCTGTGAAGCGTGCGCTAAAAACTGCGCAGTCGGCACCTCAGCACTTGACGGCTTTTTCAGCGCGACCGGCTATTCATTTGTTCTGCTGATCATCGCCTCGTTCCGCGAAATTCTCGGCATGGGCTCCTTTCTCGGCATGCCGGTGCCGTACTTCAGCACGCCGATGTGGGATAAGTGGATCATCATGGTGATGCCGCCCGGCGCCTTCTTTATGCTGGCCTTTGTCGTCTGGATCATGCGTGAAATCCAATTCCGGAGAGAGGAAAAACAGAAATGAACTTCGATGCTCAAATGGGACAGGCCCTGACCGTTTGTATCGCGGCGGTCTTCACCCAGAATATTCTGCTGAGTTATTTTCTGGGACTCTGCTCTTTTCTGGCTGTTTCGCGCGAAGTCAAAGCCGCCAACGGCCTCGGAGCCGCCGTCATTTTTGTCATGACCTGCACCTGTGCGCTGAACTGGATGGTTTACCGCTGGATTCTCGTGCCGATGCACCTTGAATTTTTCCGTTTCATCATCTTCATCATCGTTATCGCGGCCTTTGTGCAGTTCGTCGAAATGGTAATTGAGCGCTATTCACAGCGTCTCCACCAGACCCTCGGCATCTTCCTGCCGCTCATCACCGTCAATTGCGCCATTCTGGGCGCCTGCCTGTTCATGATCATCCGCGACTACTCCCTGATCGTCACCATCGGCTACGGACTGGGAAGCGGCATCGGCTGGTATCTTGCCATTATCGCCATGGCCGGCATCCGTCAGCGGCTGAACAATGATCTCGTTCCGCGCGGCCTGCAGGGGCCGGGCATCACCCTGATCATTGCCGGATTGATGGCTTTGGCTTTTATCGGATTCACCGGGGTCATGCAGTAGGAATACGCTTATGCTGATGGAAATCCTCATCGCGGTCGCCGTCGTCAGCGCCATCGGGGCCGTGCTTGCCGCCCTTCTGACGGTTTCGGAAATGTTTTTCCGCAACTACGGCCCGTGCGAAATCACCATCAATGATGAAAAGAAAATCACCGTCGAGGGCGGCGGCGATCTGCTCTCCGCGCTCGTTGCCGAAAAAATATTCATCCCCAGCGCCTGCGGCGGGCGCAGCACCTGCGGCCTGTGCAAGGTCAAAGTGCTCGAAGGCTCCGGCATGATCCTGCCGACCGAAGAGCCGCACCTGAACAAAGAGGAACGCGAAAAGGGAATCCGCCTCTCCTGCCAGGTCAGGATCCGCAGCAATATCCGCATTGAAATTCCGGAAGAACTTTTTCTCGTCAAGGAATACGAGACCGTTGTTGAAAAAATCACCAGCCTCTCACACGACATCAAAGAATTCCGATTTGCGCTCAAGAACCCTGCCGAGATTCTCTTCACGCCCGGTCAGTATGTTCAGATACTCACGCCCAAGTACGGCAAAAACACCGAAGAAGTCTACCGTGCCTACTCCATGTCCTCCGACGCATCAGACAAAAATCACATAGAGCTCGTTATCCGGCTTGTGCCCGGTGGCATTTGCACCACCTACTGCTTCGAACACCTTAAGGAAGGTGACACCGTCAGATTGAACGGCCCTTACGGAGGATTCCGCCTCTCAAAAACGGAAGCCCCGATGATCTTTATCGCTGGCGGCTCCGGCATGGCACCCATGAAAAGCCTGCTCCATCAGATGATCAGCGACGGCATCAACCGCAAATGCACCTACTTCTTCGGCGCTAACAAGGTCAAAGAGCTGTTCATGCGCGACCTTATGGCCGAATTTGAAAAAAAACTGCCGAATTTCAAATTCGTTCCGGTCATCGCCAAACCGGATCCGGACGAAAAGTGGGACGGGGAGACCGGGCTAGTTACGGAAGCTGTTCGGCGCGCTTTCCAAACGGCATCGGACTGCGAAGCCTATCTTTGCGGAAGCCCCGGCATGATCGACGCATCTATCACTGTGCTCAAAGAACTGGGTGTCACAGAAGACCGTATCTTCTTCGACAAATTCGCGTAATCAGGAGTATCTCCATGAAAAAAACACCCCGCATGCAGAAACTGGAAGAAATGCTCCACTCCTCGCAGATCGTCTCCGGCGGTTTCTTCGGGGACGACCGGCGCGGCATGACCGAAATCATAGACCGCGATGCCGCGACCGTTTCCTCCGAAGGATACACCTTCGGCGAACTGGCCGCGAAAATGAAGGAAATCACTGCCGAAGCAAAAAAAGGATTAGGGATGTGGGTTGACCTTCCCGCCGGAAAACATGCGAAAACTGACGAAGCCAAAGGACAAATGATCTGCCCGTGGCCGCATCCCTTCCGGTGTGATAAGCGCGTCACCACGCTCGAAAATGAAGCAACCGGCGAAACCGTTCTCTGGACCGATCTCAGCATTCACCTCATCGAAGAACACGGTTTTTTTGAAGGCAAGGGCTCGCCCTTCCGCATTGAGCCGGCGTTTCTGATCCGAATGCTATTCTGACTGCATCAGCTTTCGAACCACCTGCAGGTCGGCTTTTGACCAGGCGAATTTTCCAAGATCCGGAACCCTGACCCATGCATAATCGGCGCAATGAATCGGTCGCGGACGTCCTTCGGCGATCCGGGCGCGATGTACGTGCATAGTCATGGTGAAGTGGCTGTAGGCATGATTGACAGTTATAAGATGTTCTCCGACAACGATTTTTACCCCGAGTTCTTCATGCAGTTCACGGGCGATACACTCCTGAACCGTCTCGCCGGACTCCTGCTTGCCGCCGGGAAACTCCCAGAGTCCTCCCAGCATATCGTCCTGTTTGCGCTGAGCGATCAGCACCTCGCCTTTCCGGTTTATGGTGACCGCCGCCCCGACCGTGATATGCCGGACCTTCGTCTTTTTCTTCAGCACCGGATACGCCGATGACTTTCCTTCTATAAAGGCGGCGCAGACCTTCCGCATCGGGCAATCCGGACATTTTGGATTTCTGGGCAGACAGATTAACGCGCCCAGCTCCATCATCGCTTCGTTAAACTCCCCGGCGCGGCTTTTTACCAGAAGCTCGTCCGCCCAGCTCTGAATCTGCTTCCGGCCCGTCGAGGACTTTGTATCGCCCGAAAACGCAAACAGGCGGCTGATGACGCGGATGACATTGCCGTCCACCACCGCCGCATTCTCGCCAAAAGCCAGACTGGCGATAGCCGCCGCCGTATAACTTCCAATCCCCGGAAGTGTTCTTAGTTGCGCCGCGCTGGACGGCGGTTTCCCACCGTATTCTTCCGCTACGGTCTTCGCGGCGGCATGCAGATTGCGGGCGCGGGAATAGTAGCCCAGCCCTTCCCACAGCTTCAGCACGTCGCTTTGCGGCGCGGCGGCCAGCGCTTTCCACGACGGAAACGCCTTCATCCAGCGGCGATAATAGTCAATCACCGTATCAACGCGCGTCTGCTGAAGCATGATTTCAGAAATCCATACCCGGTACGGTGTACGGTTTTTCCGCCACGGCAGATCACGGGCATTCGCCGCGAACCAGTGCAGGAGCTCCGCACTCACCGCCTTCCTGACAGCGGCTGTTTTCAGGTGTTGTGATTTGACTGCGTGCATGGTTGGGCTAGAATCCCTGCAAACAAAGGGAGTTTCAATCATGATCACAAAAAAGATGGAAAAAGCGCTCAACGCTCAGATCAATAAAGAATTCTACTCCGCCTATCTCTACCTTTCGATGTCGGCCTACTGCAATAAACTCGGCCTGCCGGGCTGTGAACACTGGTTCCGCATCCAGTATGACGAAGAAATCATCCACATGACCAAAATGTTTGACTATGTCATGCAGCACGGCGGCGAAGCTCATCTGATGAAAATTGACGAGCCGCCGGCGGATTTCGGCTCCGTACTCGGCGCGTTTCAGGCCGGACAGAAGCATGAGCGGTTTGTGACCGAATCCATCAATGAACTGCTGAATATCGCCGTAGAGGAAAAAGATCACGCCACACAGGTTTTCCTGCAATGGTTCATCACCGAACAGGTCGAAGAGGAAGCCAACTCGAAAGAAATCGTTGACCGCCTGAAAATGATCGGCGACAACGGCGCGGCGCTGATGATGATTGATGACAAACTCAGCCAGCGTCTGCCGCCCGCGCCCGCCGCCGCGACGGCATGACAATCAAAAGGCTCCGACTATGTTTAAAAAAATAATCCTGCTGGCCGCTGTTTTCCTGCTGTCTTCATTCGGAGCGCAGGCGCGGGCGGGCGATGACATCACCATGCTGATCATTCCGCGGGATGTGATTCCGCTTCAGATCGGGCAGGATATTTCGCGCCGCTACCCCGTCCTGCTGGTGAGCTACCAAACGGTGCGTGGCGGCATAAAAATCCATGCGTGGAACGGCGACAACTGGGTTTTTGTCCCGGCGTCGGATTACACCAACGGAACGTTTTTCGCCAACCGGCCCAAACACGCCGTCCTGATCGAAAACCCGGGCTCTCGCGCGCCCGACGTACTGATCCCGAACAGCATCTGGTGTGAAAAAGCCAGCCGGCTGACCTCCACCGACCCTCGCGTCATGCTCCGCCTCCTCGGGCTCCACTTCAACTTTCCGTACCGCTACTGGGATTTCTTCGCCAAGCGCTACGGCTACCTGTTCGAAGAAATCAATCCGGCTCTGGTCAATGTCCGCTGGTGGAACTTTCACCCGGTGTTACCGCAGGGAACTCTCTTAAAAGCGAATCCGGCGGGCGATCTCAGCAAATGGCGCCAGCTGGATCTGCTTCCGCCGCCAGCCGTCGCGCCGGTCGTGACCGAACAGAAAGCTCCTGAATTACCGGCTCCGCCTTCGGCAAATACTGTGGAAATCACGGCTAAAGCGGCAGAAATTCCGGTTGTTGCGCCGCCGGTCATTGCGCCAGCACCGGTAAAAGTACCGGCACCGGTTGTCACACCAGCGCCAGTCGTCGCGCCAACGCCGGTCACACCGGCCCCCGCCGTTGAGCCGATCCCTTTCATTGAACCCGCGCCGATCATTGAACCGGCTCCGGTGCCTGAAAAAATTCCATCGCTGAAACCGGAACCGGTGATTGAGCCGGTCTGGAGAACCGAGCCGGTTCCCGCGCCGCCGGTTGAAATGCCGACGACCGCCGAAGTCCCGCCCGTGCCGACGGCTCCGGCGACCGCATCGACAGCCGACGCGGCAGATCTGTTTGCGGCTCAGGAAATTCCGGCGGCGGAAATTGTCGTTCCGCAGACACCGAAAAAACCATGGTGGAAAATTTTCTAATGAAAAAAACTCTTCTCCTGCTGGCGGCTCTTTTACTGGCCGGATGCGCTTCAAAACCTCCGGAGATCAGTTTTCCGGTCACGCCAAAAATGGCAACGACCTTTGCAGGCGGCGAAACCACTATCACGTGGAAAGCTGAGCTTAATCAGCTCTACACCATTTACTACACCGATGCCCCGCCGGGCAAACTGCCGGACTGGAAACCTCTGCCGCAGGGGGCTGGAATAAAAGGGACGGGCAAGACAATCACTGTCTCGGACAAAGCCGGAGCCGCGAGACGCTACCTTCTCCTGACCGGCGATCAGAAACCTTATTGATCAACGGCCCGGAACACCGCCATAACCGGACGATGATCCGAAGCCTGAGCCGCGAGCGGATCGCAGACAACACGGGTTTGTTCGCGGACGGCCTCCGGAAGCATCCCCCGGCTGGCAAAGATATAATCGAACCGGCTGTACACATCATTCGCGCCGTAAAAATGCGTCCACACGGCTCCGGTCGAATCAGCCGGACGCAGATCCACCAGCTCGCCGCCGCGCCGTCCGCCCACTTCGCGCAGAGGCGCCGAGCTGTAGTCGTCATTCAAGTCGCCGACGACCAGCAGATTAGCGTTTGAATCGGCGGACAGGATTTCGCGAATCACCTTGTTGAGCAGGCGCGCTTCGTTGCGGCGCATTTCGGTCTGCCCGAGCGGGTTGTACACCTTTGACTTCAGGTGCGCGGTGATCATCCGGAAGCGGTAGCGGGGATTCACTTCAATCTCAACATCCAGAAATCCGCGCAGAACCGTCAGCTTCGCCTCGCCGATGCTGTACCAGTCGTTCGTGTGATACCGCACGTTCCGGAAAGGAAAACGGCTGAGCACCGCCAGATTCATATCCGCCCGCCCCTTTTCCAGCAGTTCGGCGTACGGATAATCCAGTCCGGCTTCCCGCAGTCCGGCGCGGAACTGCGCAAAGGCCGGTGCGCCGCCCATTTCCTGCAGGGCCAGCACGTCCGGGCGCTCCTTCCGCAGTAAAGAGAGAATCGCCTCACGCTCGCTCTCAGGCTTCGGATCGTCTTTTGCGCCATTCTCGCCGCGCCCGGCGAGCGTGTACTGATGCACATTATACGTCATCACCGAAAAGCCGGAGTCTGCCGATCGCACGGCTCCGGCCAGCAGGAGAACCGTTCCAAACAGTGGAACTATCCGCCTCATCAACCCTCGGTGGAACGGGGTTTACGGATAGCCACCAGCACATCGCCGGACACAATCCGCATTTGCGGATCGGGATCGAACACCGTTTCGCCGCCGGGCCGCTTCACGGCCACGACCATACAGCCCAGCGTCTGGCGAACCCGCGATTCGGCCAGCGTTTTCCCGGCCAGCTCACTGGAGGCCTCAACCGGAATCTCATAGACCTCCAGCGAAAGATTCTCGCGCTGAGTCACCAGCTCAATCAGATCAACCGCCTCCGGATGCGTCAGCATCTGCACGATACGGGATGCGCCGGTCGAAAACGGCGAAACCACCTGATCCGCGCCCGCCTTGATGAACTTGCGGCTGTTGTCCGTGTCCTGAACGCGGGCGATAATATGAAGCCCCCGGTTCAGACTGCGCGCGTTGATCGTCAGAAAAAGATTATCGGCATCCTTCGGCAGTGCCGCCACCAGAGCCCGGGCGCGGGAAACACCGGCGGTCTCCAGCTGATCCTCGTCGGACGGGTCGCCGGAGATATAGAGCACGCCTTCGCGCTCCAGCAACTCAAGCCGGGCCGGATCGTCTTCGATCACCACAAACTCTTTCTTCATCGCAACCAGATCTTTGGCGATATATTCGCCGGTGCGGCCGTAGCCGCAAACGATAATATGCCGGTTGAGCTTCTCGATTTGCTTATCCATCGTATTCCTCCCGAAAACCGCCGTCAGTCCGCGCAGAACAAAGTACTCAAAAAGACCGGTCAGCGACAGCGCGACCGAAGTCACTCCGAAAAAGATCAGTAGAACCGTGAACAAACGTCCGTTGTCGGAAAGAGGATGCACCTCGCCGAAGCCGACCGTCGAGACGGTGATCACGGTCATATACAGGCTCTCGCCCAGCGGCCAGCCTTCGATCCAGTGATATCCCGCCGTGCCGGCAACCAGCACCGACAGAAAAAGAAACAGGTAAAGACCCAGGCGGAGAACCCGCGGCTGTTCAAAGTGATATATGCCTCGCTTCATCAGGTGTTCCGTGGTAACAGTTTCGCGGACTATACAAATGAACCCCTTCGCTTAAAAGGTTATTTCATGCGATCAAACAGACGAGCCCTGTTTCTCTCCGCCATCCTGCTTCCTCTCTGCCTGGCTCTATCCGCTCACGCCGGAGTCCGCACCGTCACCTCGCGAGGAAAAAGCTACGTTCCGGTCTCCGCCATCGCCTCCTATTACGCCATGAGCTCATCCACTCCGTCAAAAAAGCGGATCCGGCTTCAGAACAAGTACAACAAGATCGAATTCGAGACCGAATCCCGCAGTATGTGGATCAACGGAACTCTGGTCTGGCTGAGCGAGCCGGTCCGTAAAGTCGGCTGGCACTGGGCGATCGACACGCTCGACTTCAACAAAACCATCGAACCGGCAGTGCGACCGCAGGAGTTCCTTAAAAACACCGGCACCCGCACCGTCGTCCTCGATCCCGGCCACGGCGGCGACGACAAGGGCGCAAGCAGTCCGCGCAAAATGCATGAAAAACAAATCGTGCTCGATATCGCCAAACGGGTTGAATCCAAATTGCAGGCGCAGGGCATCAAGGTGGAACTCACCCGCGAAAGCGACCGCGATCTCGATCTTTCCACCCGTTGCCGGAAAGCCGCGGCGCTCCGGGCCGACCTGCTCGTCAGCATTCACGCCAACTCCACCGCCAACCGGAGCGTGCGCGGAGCGGAAACCTTCGTACTCGCCCTGCCCGGACGCTACAGCAGTAACTCCTACGGCGGGAACAAACCCTCGACCTCTCTCTCGACCGGAAACCGCTACGACATCGCCAACATGGCGCTCGGCTACCGGATACACCGCAACCTGATCAAGGCCACCGGACAGGAAGACCGCGGCGTCAAACGGGCCCGCTTTGAAGTTCTGCGCGACGCGCCCTGCCCCGCCGTGCTGGTCGAAACCGCGTTTCTCAGCAACTCGAAAGATGAAGCGATACTCAGCGACCCGGCCGGACGCGACCGGATGGCTCGCGGCATCGCCGACGGCATCGTCGCCTACCTCTCGGATGCCAGCCGCGCCAGAGGCAAATAAATCTCAGGCCGGCACCGGTCTGACCGTCTCGCCGATCAGCACCAGCTTTGCCGAAATCTCTGCGCCAGGATGTAGTTTTCCCACCGCTTCTTTGTAGGCGGCCAGTTGCGGCGAATAGATTTCGAGCGCCAATTCCGGCGAATCGCCGGTGAATTTATAGTCCAGAATTTTCCAGACATTGGAAGACATCCGCGCCAGCAGATCCATTGTTCCGTCGAGAATCACATCGCCACGCTTCAGTACAAACGGATGTTCTGCAAACAAAGCCTCTGCTCCCGCCGTCTCTTCGCGTAAAAGTTCACGGGTCGCTTCCAGCTGAGCGGTCAGCAGGCCGGTTTCCACTTCGCCGAATTCCTCGCTAAACAGCGCCACCAGCTCCGGAATATTTCCCGCCCACCGGCTCTTCACCAATTCCTCCAGCACCGCGTGACCGACCGTTCCGTAACGGGACGGATTGGCGATTGCTGATTGGCGATTGCCGATTGCCGACTTCTTCTCACAAAGCGAAGTTACCGTCTTTCGCTCGATTCCTTTCAAAACCTTCAGCGGCTTATAATTGACTCCTGATTCCTGACCCCTGACCGCTGACTCCTGACCGCTGATCTCCGGTATCTCTGCAAAACGCAATTTCCGCAATATCTCCGAACCGGCGCTTTGCAAAAACTCTTCACTCAACTTCAGCCAGCCGTCCGGATTTTGTGTTCCGGCGCCGGACACGACAACCAGATCGCGGGCGCGGGTCATCGCCACATAGAAAACATTTACCGACTCCAGATCGCGCACCGCTTTATCCGCTTTCCGCGCCGCGTCCCAGCCGTGACTCTTAATTTCCCCGCCGGACAATCCGGCCAGCTTCAGCTCCAGCGTGTCGACGGAAAACACAGCAAACCCTTTGTCTGACTGATCGCCGAAGCTGATATCCGGCACGAAGCAGACGCGCTTCGTCAGACCCTTCGCGCCGTGTACCGTCATCAGCGTCGCCGCGTTCTGTTCCGGATCAGGCAACAGCGCTTCGGCGGCTCCGCCGCGCGGCGGCGTCTTGATATATTTTTCAAACCGCCGCACAACATCCGGCAGAAGCACCTGTCCGCCGCGTTCGGCGGCCCGAATCCAGTCGAGCGCCTTCTTAAAATTCGCCAGCCGCTGTTCGCCGCCCGGCAACCCGGCGAGATAAGCATCAAACGCCGTTTCGCGAACCATTTCGCGGATTAATTGTGACGCCAGCTTTTCGCCGGTCTGACTCCGGTAGCGCAGTAAACGCTCCGCCGCCGCATGGCCGCTCTCAAAAAACTGCTTCCGTAAAATCTCATGGCTGAACGTCTCGCCGTTCCAGCCGAGCCGGACGATCTCATCGTCCGGAACATGGGCAAACGGCGAGCGCAGAAATCCAACCAGCGCCAGATCGTTCGCCGGCTGGCAAAGCGTCTGCAGAAACAGAAGCAGATCGCGCACTTCCTGCTGTTCGAACAGCGCCTTTCCTTTGCCGCCGCTGGTGTACGGAATCCCCGCGTCGCGCAACGCCTTCTCAAGCGCCGCCTGATGCGTTGAGCGTTTCAGCAGAATCAGAATATCGCCGTAGTTGAACGGCTCACCTTCGGCAAACGTTTTGCCGTTATGTCCAAACTTCGGACGCCATTCCGCGCCGCCGTCAACCAGCAGACGGATACGCCGGGCGACGGCGGCCATTTCGTCAGCGGTCGTACTTTCTTCGTCGTCTGCCGCCAGAAATTCGACGCACGGTTTTTCACCGGCAAGCACAGCTTGCGGCTCAAGCGCGTCGTATCGCTCATAAATTCCACTGAACAGCCCGTTGACCGCCGCGATGATCCGGTCGTTACTGCGGAAGCTTGTTTTCAGATCAATCCGCCGGATTCCGCCGCGCTGTTCCATCGCTTTTTCGAGATCCGGCATCACCTGCAGATCGGCACTGCGCCACGCATAAATGGACTGCTTCCGGTCGCCGCAAATCACCAGATGCGTCTCTTTGCCCCAGAGCGCTTCAATCACATCGTACTGCACCCGCGACGTATCCTGCACCTCGTCCACGATAATCCAGTCGAACAGATTTTTGAACTCGCCGCGCCGGAGCAGATCGCGGGCGAACAAAAGCTGGTCGCCAAAATCCACCGCATCACGCGCTCGCTTCGCTTCGGCAAAACCGTCCGCGCAGGCCGACAGACACCGGGCGAAGGCGCGGAACTTTTCAATATTTTGCTCGTACAGCGCTTCCGTCAGAAACCGCTCTTTCTGCTCAGCCAGTTCGTCGGAAAGATGTTTCACCTTTTTCGCCTGACCGAATTTGCCAACGGCAGACAGCGCTCCAATATTCGGAAAATCCGCCAGAAAGCGGTTCAACGCATCCAGCGCTTCGGCGGCAGTCTTCGGCAAATCAAAAGCCGCCAGCTCATCGCGGATGCGCTCGAAACTCTGCTTACCGACCGTCCGCTCCGGCGGCGGAAGCATCGCTTCGGCATGACACAAATCGAGTCCGCGACTGGCCGCCTTTTCAAGCAGGGAGCGGATCGTGTTAATCAGACTGTATTCGTGATCGCCCAGAACCGAAACGCCTGAACAGAATTCGCGAAAGCCGGAATCCGTTTCCAGACAATGGAAAATTTCTGCCTTCAGCACTTCGTCGAGCAATGCGTCGCGGTCTTCATCTTCCAGTGTTTGGAACGCCGGAGAAAATCCCATCTCCAGCGCGTGCTGGCGGAGCAGTCCGGCGCAGAAAGCATGAATTGTCGAAATATTCGCGGCGGGCAGTTTCCGCAGGACGGAACGGGCTAACATGTTTTCTTCTTCGGCCTCAACCATCTTCTTCGACACCCGCTCGCGCAGTTCGGCGGCGGCGTTATCGGTAAAGGTCATCAGCAGAATTTTTTCCGGCGGAACCGGCTTGCGGCCCTGCGGCAGATGCTCATGATCTTCGCCCAGCACCAGCGCGGCATACAGCCCGGTAACCTGCCAGGTCTTGCCGGTTCCCGCCGATGCGTTGAAAATCATGTTCATGCGTCGCAGTATGCGACGGAGAGAGGAAGATTGGAATGTTGGAATAATGGAATGTTGGCGGGAGGGACGGACCCCGGTCGCGGTGGAACGCGACCCTCCAACTCGGGGCACCATCTGAATCATCTATCATCAATTCCTCATTCTTAAAATTAGTGTCCATTCGTGTGGATTAGTGGTTAACATACCTACATGAAATTCGACCTGCTGATTAAAAATGGAAGCGTGCTGGATGGAACGGGCGCGGAAGCGATTCGAGCCGACATTGGCATTTCCGGCGAGCGGATTGCGGCGTTCGGCGATTTGTCGAAGGCGGAGGCGAAGCAGGTTATTGACGCGACCGGCCAGATGGTCTGCCCCGGTTTTATCGACGTTCATTCCCACTCGGACGCTTATCTGCTGATCGAGCCGCGTGCTTCGAGCAAGGTGTTTCAGGGAATCACGACGGAAGTCTGCGGAAACTGCGGTGCATCCGCCGCGCCGCGCCTCGGCGACGCGAAACTGCCGTCCGACTGGCAGGATAAGCCGTTCCCCGGAACGTGGAGCACGGTTTCCGAATACCGCCGCCTTTTCGATCAGGTGAAGCCCGCCGCGAACGAGGCGCTGTTGATCGGCCATAACACTCTGCATCGCGGCATCAGCGGCTACGAGCCGCGCGGCGCAACACCCGATGAACTGAAAGAAATGTGCCGCGCACTGGAACAGGCGCTCGACGAGGGCGGATGCGGCCTGAGCACCGGACTGATTTATCCGCCCGCTTCCGCCGTGCCGTCCGATGAAATCATCGCGCTGGCGAAGGTCTGCGCCGCGAAGGAAAAAATCTACACGTCGCACATGCGGAGCGAAGGCAAGCAACTGCTCGAAGCGATTGATGAAGCGCTGAATATCGGCCGGACGTCCGGCGCGCGGATTGAAATTTCGCATCTGAAAACGTCGGGCAAAGATAACTGGCACAAACTCGACGCGGCGCTGGCGAAAATTGAAGCCGCCCGCGCCGAAGGGATTGAAGTCGCCGCCGACCGCTATCCGTACACCGCCGCCTGCACCGATCTGGATATTACTCTGCCCGACTGGGCGCTCTACGACGGCAAGGCCGCCGTGCTGGCGCGGCTGGCGGATTCCAATGTCCGGAAAAAAATCCGCGACGAAATCCTCGCCGGGCGCGGTGAGTTCGGCTTCGGTATCATCATGATCGGTTCGACCGAGCATCCCGACCTTCAGCGGTTTAAAGGGATGGTTCTGACCGACGCCGCCAAGGAACTCAACATGGAGCCGGTGGACGCTCTGCTTCATATTGTGGAAAAAGACGAACTGCGCACCGGAGGAATTTTCTTCGGCATGAGCGAAGAGAATCTATGGAAGATTCTGGCTCAGCCGTGGGTGATGATCGGCAGTGACGCATCCCTGCGGGCTCCGGACGGCATTCTGAGTAAAGACCATCCGCATCCGCGGGCTTACGGCAGTTTCACCAAGGTTCTGCGCGCCGCGCTGGACGGCCAGACGGTTCCGCTTCCCGAAATGATCCGCAAGATGACCTCCCTGCCCGCCGCTCACTTCCGGCTCAAGGATCGCGGCGTGCTGAAGAAAGGGAACTTCGCTGACGTGGTTGTTTTCGATCCGGCGAAGGTTAAAGAAAACACCACTTACGGAAAACCGCATCAGCTTTCCGACGGCGTCGAGACGCTGATTGTCAACGGAACGCTGACGATTGCCGGCGGAAAACTGACAGGAAGCCGCAACGGACAGTTTTTGGATTAAAGCGGATTGTGAAACTCTGTAGCCGTTCGCCTGTGGCGAACGAGTCGCCCGCAGGGCGACTGCTACAAAGTGCGATACGTACCGCGGGCATCCCCGCCTGCCTTCAGTTAATGATCATAGCCCCATGAGGGCGAGGTACGCATACCAGAGGCGGTAGCCGCCGAGAATCCAGGAGAATGCGGCCAGCGCGATGTACGGCCCGTACGGGATTTCGCTCTGGATGCCCTTGCGGTGCAGAGCAATTAACGCGACACCCGCCACGGAACCGATGAGCGCGGAGAAGAATGTGACGTAGATGACCGCCTGCCAGCCGAGCAGTGCGCCCAGCATCCCCATCAGTTTGACGTCGCCGAATCCCATCGCTTCTTTTTTCAGCGCGGCGGTTCCCAGTTCGCGGATCGCCCAGAACAGCCCGAAGCCGACGGCAAGGCCGATCAGCGAGTCTTTCAGTCCGTGCACCCAGCCCTCGACGCCCTGAAGCGGCGGATACAGCGCGCTGATGATCGGAAAGAGGATCATGCCGCCGATGGTGACGCGGTCGGGAAGAATCATGTGTTCAAGGTCAATAAAGGTGCCGAGAAGCAGACCAAAGACCGCCAGCGCGTAGATGGGCGTGAACCAGCTGATGCCGTAGATCAGCCAGAGTGTCAGGAAGAAAAACGCGGTGAGCAGTTCGATGACCGGATAGACCACGGAGATCGGCAGTTTACAGTTGCGGCATTTGGCACCCAGCAGAAACCAGCTGAGCACCGGGATGTTGTCGTACCACTTGATGCGCGCCTTGCAGTTCGGACAGGAGGACGGCGGGAAGACAACGGATTTCTCGTGCGGAATGCGGCAGATGCAGACATTGAGAAAACTGCCGAGACAAAGACCGAGAATAAAAACCAACGTCAGCCAGTAGATCGCCCAGAATTCTGTCATGAGTACACCGCCTTTTCTAATGCGCTTCGCATCGCTCCAACATCAGGTTCGATTCCGGTCCAGATAGTAAACGCCTTGGCTCCCTGATGCAACAGCATGCCCAATCCATTAGCAATCTGCGCACCGGAGGCTTTGGCCGCGCGGAGACATGAGGTCTCGGGATACATATAGATCAGATCAAAAACCCGCTGGCCCGCCCGAAACGCCTCCGGCGGCAGAAGAGACGGATCGTCTTTTTTCATTCCGACCGGCGAAGCCTGAATCACCAGATCCGATTCGCGGCAAAGCTCGATCTGCGTGCTCTTTACCAGGCATTGGAAAATTCCGACCTGCGGAGCAATCTGGCCGATTTCGGCGGAAAGGTTCTCCACACGTCCGGCATCAACGTCCGCCAGCGCGATGGACTGAGCGCCGTTCAGCGCGGCCATCAGCGCAACCGCGCGTCCGGCACCGCCGCAACCGAGTACAAAAACCGCATCGCCTTCAACCGTTTTCCCGAAGGCTTCATCCAGCGCTTTCAGAAATCCGTACCCGTCGGTGTTATGACCAACTAGTCCGGCGTTTGAAAATTCCACCGTATTGACCGCGCCGAGAATCCGGGCGCTGTCGGCCAGCTTTTCCAATCCCCGGAACGCGACCTCCTTGAGCGGGATGGTGAGATTGACGCCGACGTACCCTTCGGCGGGCAGTTGCGCGAGACGCGCCATCAGCTGATCGGGCGGGACGTCGAGCTTGCTGTATTCATACTCACCGTCCAGACCCAGCGCCTTGATGGAGGCGTTGTGCATAACCGGCGAAAGCGTGTGACCGATCGGATGTCCAAGGACGGCGAGTTTTTTCATTTCTGCTTTTTCCCTGCGATGCGGTTCAGCCCGGCAATGACCGCTTTGACGGCGGCCTGGTCGATGTTGGAGTCGGAGCCGACACCGAAGACGATTTCTTTTCCGTCCAGCTTCAGCGGCACATAGGCCAGCGCCTGAGCATCCGCGCCTTTACCCACCGCCTGTTCGTGATAGTCGGCCACGCTGAACTCGATACCGACGACACCGCGCACCGCGTGAACAAAAGCCGAAACCGGCCCGTTGCCGTCAGCGACTGCCGTTTTTTCAACACCGTTGATGCGGATTTTGACTTCGCCGTGGATAAACGCCGGATCCTTGTCGTCCGGACGGGGCCAGTAGCCGATCAGTTCATACGGCCCGGACGGGCTGACGAATTTTTCGCGGAACACGTTGTATACTTCTTCCGACGAGATTTCGCGGCCGACGGCTTCGCTGTAAACCTGCACCTCTTCGCGCAGTTCGGGTTGCATGGTTTTCGGCACCTGAATGCCGTAATCCTGCTCCAGCACCCAGGCGATACCGCCCTTGCCGGACTGCGAATTGATCCGGATCAGGCGTTCAAAATTACGACCCAGATCGGCCGGATCCACATGCAGATACGGAACCTTCCATTTCATACCGAACGCTTTGACCGCCTCGCCCAGACGGTGCATTCCCTTATTAATCGCGTCCTGATGCGAGCCGGAGAAAGCGGTGAAGGCGTATTCGCCGGCGTACGGCTGGCGGTAATAAACCGGCATGCCGGTCAGCCGCTCAACAGTCGCCGCGATTTCGCTCAGATTGGAAAAGTTCAGGCCGGTCTCAATACCGCGCGAGAACAGGTTGTTAGCGACCGTGACCAGGTCAACATTCCCGGTGCGCTCGCCGTGCCCGAACAGCGTCCCTTCGACACGGTCGCCGCCCGCCAGCAAAGCCAGCTCGGTGGCGGCAACCGCCATCCCCTGGTCGTTATGGGCGTGCAGTGAAATCTTCACGCTGTCACAGTGCGGAAAGCTGGCGCAGAACCATTCGATCATATCGGCGTAATGATTCGGCGGGCGGCGTTCCACCGTGGCGGGCAGATTCAGGATCATCGGTTTTTCCGGCGTCGCCCGGCCCCACGCGTCATAAACCGCCTTGCACATTTCCAGACAGAACGGCAGGTCGGTGTCGGTGAACTCCTCCGGAGAAAATTCATAGCGGATGTCGCTGTCGGGCATGGCGTCCGCCAGCTGGCGGATCAGGCGGGTAGCCTCCACCGCCGATTTCATGGTGCCTTTCTGATCGGTTCCGAAAACCTGCTTCATGTGCAGATCGGACGTGGCGATGTAGGCGTGCACGATCCCCTTTTTCACTCCTCGGAACGCCTCGAAGGTGCGCTCAATCAGATGCGGACGGCACTGGGTCAGCCCCATGATAAACACATCGTCCGGGACATGATGTTCCTCGATCAGCCGCCGGAAGAAATCAAAGTCGTCCTGACTGGCGGAAGGAAAGCCCGCTTCGATCTCTTTGAAGCCGATACGGCACAGCATCTGGAAGTATTCCAGCTTCTGGTCGGGATCCATCGGATTGGGCAGAGCCTGATTGCCGTCACGCAAATCCACGGAGCACCAGGCGGGGCTGGCGGTCAGCGTCCGCGAGGGCCATTGACGGTTCGGCATTTCGAACGGCGCGGGAGCCTTGTATTTCGGTGTTTTCATTGTTTGTTCCTTTACTGTTTTTTTTGATTTAAACCCACTATGAAAATAAAAAAACCTCTCCGGTCTGCGGAGAGGTTCGGCGAATCTTTATTGGAGGGTCAGATCAACAAGCGCAGAACTCCCGCAGGGTTTGCCCGGCGAGTAGAAGGAGCTCAAGGCTGTTGAATTTATGTTTCATTACGGCGCGGATGGTAAATCCCTGAGACCGGATTGTCAATTTCCGCTCTGTGAATTGATCAGCAGGTGCGGATAAAGCTTCTGAACAAAACTGACGACTTCCTTTTCGTAGTCCTTTGATTTCTCATCTTTCCGGTCACCGGAAATCGCGATGTAAGCCCACTTGTGAGAGCGGCTGTGCACCACACGGTCCCAAGCCAGCCAGAGCATGCGCATGTAGTGGCTGGGCGTTTCGCGCCCCTGCCCGACAAACCAGTAGGCATAATAGGCGTAGTAAACTTTCCGCTCTCCGTCCGCGCCGCGATAATTGCGAACCGTCTCCAGCACTGCGACTTTCAGCGGATTCCGGCGGCCTTCCAGAGGAACTTCGATGATCTGCGGAGCCACGACGTTCCAGAAATGCTGATTAACGATGGTGCTTCCCTGCCCGACCAGACACCGCTCCGGACGGTGGATACTGTCGCGTTCGCGGCCGGACAGCACGATGGAGACAAAAACCTGATCCGTCGCATCATTGGTATAGATCGACTTCACAAACTGAGTGTCTTTAGCCAGCGCCTCGTATTCCGCCAGACTCATTGTGAAAAGCTTCTTGCCGGTTTTCGGGTCAATATTCGGAATTTCCAGCTCGCTGACCCGGTATTGTTTCGGGTCTTCCGGGTCATGGGAATAGCGCAGTTCGTCCCCGACCCATCCGTCGGCCATTGTCGCCGGAAGAGCCATTTTCACGCCAGCCTGGTCGTTCAGCGTCACATCCACGGTGAACGCCAGCGCCAGCGCCGTAATGATCATAAGCCCGATTAAAATCAGGTACGGCGTAAAAGCACGGCTTTCCATTTTTCGACCCCTTCTTTCCAATCGAGATTTAACAGCCCGCCGATCACCACCATCATCGTGATGGATGCGGTAAAGAGAATGTATCCCGAATAATCGTGATAAAGTCCCAGCGCCAGTTTGCCGCCAATCGCCTCAGACACCACGGCAATGGTAACGATACGGGCGATATTCCCGATCACCGCCAGAGGAATGGATGTCGCGAAAAGAATCCATTTTTTCAACACCGTTTTCTGAGTGAAATAGGCATAAACGGCGGTCAGCGCCGTCATCGCCAGCAAAGAACGCAATCCACTGCACGGGTCGGCCACGTCCATTCCGTCCGGCATGGAAGGAATCATAATCGCGGTTCCGCTCCGCGCCGACTCAATGCCGAGCCCGTGAAGCGCGGCGGTGGCCATTTTGGTGGACAGAAGGCGCAACGGAAACGCCATAACGTCCATGAAGTTCAACGGGATACAGAACGTCAGATAGGCGCAGGGAAAAATCAGCTTCTTCGCCAGCCCCCAACCGAAAAGGTAGAAGGGGACTCCCCAGATGAGCAGAACCAGACTGGCCAGCGAAAAGTGCGTCTGCTGCATTTTCGCCCCCAGCCAGTGCGTAAACAGCGCGAAAACCACCACGCCAAGCCCCCGGCGGTCGGTATGCATATCCACCGCGAAAATTTCTTTCCGCTTGTACCAGATCACGCCAAGGCTGACGAAGGGGATAAAATAGCCGTGGGAATAGTCGGCCCCGAACGAAATGGTGTCCTGCCAGCGGGCAAACATCCA
Source organism: Pontiellaceae bacterium (assembly GCA_044346945.1). Classification (GTDB taxonomy): domain Bacteria; phylum Verrucomicrobiota; class Kiritimatiellia; order Kiritimatiellales; family Tichowtungiaceae; genus Tichowtungia. Next base: position 84,749 of record JBIIYG010000005.1, read on the forward strand.
CTGAAACGCCGAGCGGCTTCCAATCCCTGCAACCGTATTCCCCAGCATGTGGAACAGCATGAATGTCAGACTGATGATCGCCGACACCAGTCCGATCTGAATCAGTTCGGGCTTATTCAGCGCGCCAAGCCGCCAGCGCTCGCTCCACACCTTGATGGTTGTTTTGTTTTCCATAATCCGCACCTCGACCGTCTTTCTATTGTACCAGACGGATCGTGAAATTGAAGCCTGGATTACTCCCCAGTTTGAATCCGCAGGCTGGGCGTCCTCACAAAGATTTCGTAGCCGGTCTCTGACAGAACACGATCGCCGGATTCGGTAATCTTCGCCTTTAAGCCATCAATAAACGGGATGTGCTGACAGCGGGTCAACATAAGCGCTTCCGCCTCAGGCGGAAACGGGCCGGAAACTGGACAAACCTCCGCAACATGCTCAAACCGGCTTAGATAATACCGAACTGTGTCGGCCATGTATGCCGGGGCGATCGCCACCGCCTTAAGGTTGGAGCATTCGCGCAAAACGGTTCGGACCGCCGAACGGCTGTCCTCTTTGCCGTACGCCGGAACAAAAAACCACTGCATGTCCGCCCACAGGAAAAGACCCGCGATCAGAGTTCCCAAGGCAACCCGCCCGTACCGCGAAAGTTTTGTCAGCAGATCGGCAATCAACAGCAGGAATCCGGGAAGCGCCGGCAAAGTGAACCGGACGTTGTACGAATGCGGAGTCAGCCAGGCAATGGCCGCCGCCATAAGAACAGGAATAAGAATCCAGATAAAAACCGGCAACTGCTCCCGCGAAAATTTCCTGCATGCGGTCAAGCCGAGCAGTCCCAGCGCACAGAGCACCGTCAATACCTGCGGCGCATACGCAGAGAGAGCCGAGGACAGTCCGTGCATCTGAATATCCCGCACGGGCGGTCCGTATGAATACCCCGCCAAAAAACTGAAAAACGTGTACGGGATTTCAAAGCCGCTGAACGGCCGGGGAGCCGGGGCGACTCCGCCGATCCGGGAAATATAGAATACAACCGGAAGCACCACCGCGCAGAAAACCGCGCCGGACACCGCAAGACCCGTCAGCGATTTCCGGTTCGGGCCCGCGAAGAAAAACCAGCAGAAAAACAGACCGCCAAGGATGATGGCAAGTGTGTGAGTCAACGCGCACAATACCAAAAACACGGTCAACCAAAACCACCGCCACAGCCGGTCCGGCTTATCCATTGCGTGAAGAAACTGAAGACAGGTCGCCAGAAAAAGGAGAACGAAAAAAGCGTACGGACGCGCTTCCTGCGAAAACCAGATATGAAGCGGATTGAGCGCCAGAAGAAAGGCGGCGAGTTCCGCCGCGGCTCCCTTTGGAAAAAACCGCCGCGCCACCATCCAGAGCACAGGTACTGACAAAACTCCGCAAACCGCCGACAAAATCCGCAGTGCGAATTCACCGGAGCCCAGTATTTGAAGAACCGGATAAAGAGCCCAGAAGTAAAGCGGCGGCGCGTTATTCGCATGAAACGCAAAGTGAGCAATCGAACTGTTGTGGTTCAGCACATTCACCCATGTGCCGACCTCATCCGCCCACAGGCTCTGATGCCCCAGCCGGAAAAAACGTAACAGACCGGCAGTCAGTACAGCCGCCGCCAGCCAGAATATCCGGGACAAAGCGGGGCCGTTCCTGTTGTTCACAGTTCCATCCATTGGTAAACCGCTCCAAACTGATCCTGATGTACCGGCTTCAATCCGGGCTGAAGCCGCACGGCGACCTCTTCGAGTGACTGCACCGCTGGCGGCGCACGGTGGAGAACCGCCGGAAGCGGGTTGATGACATCGCTGAAAACAAAAATCCGCGTCGGAGCTCCGGACTTCAACGCAGTCCACTGATCCAGATTAATGAATTTCGCGTCGGCGACAGAGGCCGAAGTCTGGTAAGCGAGAAAGGTTGTGAAACTGTGGGAATCCGCCGAAAGAATCAGGTCGCCCTGCCGGGCCTGACCGATAATCCACGCGCCCTTCTGCCGGCAATAATCGCCTTCCGGCCTTTTCACCAGACTCATGCCGCCGATCCAGTTGTGAGCGAGCAGAACCGCCGCCAGCACAGCGGGCAGTCCGCGCGCCATTCTGCTGTTCGGAAGCGTGTTCCATATCTGGCCGGCAAAAAGCCAGAGCGGCGGCAGAACACAAATCCACATTTCCGGATTCGCCGGTTCGAAGAGAACGGCCAGTGCCGCCGCGCCGGAAACCCAGACGAAAACCGCAGTAAACTCCGCAGACCAGCCGGTCAGCACCCGCTTCAGATTCCGCAACACAAAATATAAAGCTCCGGCAGACAATCCGACGGCCAGTCCGCAGGTGAGCGGCGCAACGATAGAAACCCACTTCGGCGCGTGCCGCCCCATAAACAGCTCTTCCTGAAGCATCTGAGACGGCAGTAAACGAACAATCTGTTCCGCAGAGGCCGGTATGCTGAAAAGAAAATTG
>JBIIYG010000059.1:0-2557 GCA_044346945.1 Pontiellaceae bacterium
CCTGAGCCCGAAGCAGGCGTGAAAGCCCCTGGAAAACAGGGGCTTTTTTCATGCGCCGGCGAGGCCAAAAAAATTTTCTGGAATTTCAGCAACCACACCCCCTGCGGGCTGTTTCGCTGCTTCTAGATGCTTGGTGTTGAAGCCTCACGGAGAGGCAGACACCGGAGCAAAAAGAACATGACGACTTCGAATGTGATCGCTGCGGGCGGCACGGCGTTGCCCGATCGGCTTGTGGATCGTCCAACGGCGGCCGAGTTCCTCGGGCTCTCGCCGGCAACGCTGGCAACGTGGGCCTCGGCTGGTTGCGGCCCTGCCCTCGTGAAGATGAGCGCGGGGCGCTCGGGCGCTGTGCGGTATCGCCTCAGCGAATTGGAGCGATTCGCCACCGATCCCCAGGCATACCGGCGGCCGGTTGGCCGGTTCAACAAGCCTGCATCGCTGAAGCGCGGCGGGCAGCCCAATGTCTCGCTCGCCAAGGCCCGTCGGAAGCGCCACGGCAAGGCGAAGGGCTGAAACGAAAAACGCCCCGGCCGTTGTGAGCGGCGCGGGGCGTGAGGCGAACAACTTCACTCTATCAGACGAGGCGAACATGAACGAGACGAGATACGCCCAGCTCTGCCGGCTGCAACGCGAGGAACGGCAAACGGCGAAGGCGTTGTACGGATGGAACCATCCGCACAATGTCGCGCGGGCGAGAGGACAAGGCGGCGAGTCCTTCTACGAGCACCCGATGCACTGCCATCCCGGCCGTATCGGGATGGTGATCGAGGATCGGGAATGGCTTGTTCACCCACGGAACCGCGATGTCGTGAAACAACTCTGGGCGCTGCTGCTTGCGGCCCCGAGAACGATCAGCGGCAACTACGGCAACCTGTCCACCGATCAGCTCGACGATGTCGGTGTTCCCGACTGCTTGATTTCACACTGGCGCGATGTGCGGTACGGTGCCGATGGCAGCCGCGAGGAAATCATTCCGGGCTCAATCATCGCTCGTGACCTGGAGCTGCTCGGCCTGTCGCACGACGCCGTGATGAGCGGCATCGTCAAGCAGCCGGTGAAGCGGGATGCAAGCCGGCCGAAGGTTGCCAAGCCATCGCGGCCGGCAACGCCCGTTGAGCCCCTCGTGATTCGCCGTCGCGGCGAGGGGGTGGCGCGTGGGGGCTGAAAACAGCGGACTGACGATCGAGTGGGAGGGTGTCGGCAACGGCAGTAGGGCTCGTCTGACCGTTGCCCGTGGCGATGCCAATGTTGTCGAGGACATCGAGGTGATCGACCTCGGCAAGTGGCGGGAGCGAGTCTCCTACGCTCGCCGGCTGGTCGAGGACGGCGTTGTGCCGTGGTCGCAAGAGGATGTTGAGCGCGAGCTGCTGAGGATCGCGGCCGAGCGCTGCGGCCTGCGATCGCCACCGGCACCGCCACCGCCCACGCTGATCGACGCCCTGGATGAGTGGGAGCGGCACGAGAGTTCGCCCACGGTCTGCACAGGCTTTCAGCCCCTCGATAGCCTCGCTGCCGGCGAGTTGCCGGGTGGTCTGGCGCTGGGCACGATCACTGTGTTGCTCGGGCCCCCGGCTGCCGGGAAATCCGCGCTCGCCCTGCAGGCGGCCGTGGGGGCGCTGCTTGGCGATCCCGACCTGCGGGTGCTGTGGGCCCGTGGCGAAATGTCGGCCGACGCGCTGGCTGCGAGGGCGATTGCCGTGGGCAGTGTGCTGCTCGGCGAAGGCTCGCCGGTCACGGTGGGCGCTGCCAAGCGCCGGCGGCCCGACGCGAAGGCCGTCGCCGACGAGCTGCGGCACCGGATCGCCGAGAGGCTCGTGATCCTGCCCCCCGTGCTGACGCCGGATCGGATTGAGCAGGCCGTGGCGGCCTCGGGGGCGCGGCTCGCCGTGATCGACTATCTGCAGCTCGTGCGGCTGCCCGACGCTGCTGACACCCGTACCGAGGTTGACGGCGTGATGGCTCGCCTGCGGGTGATGTCATTAGAGCGCGGCTGCGCCACGCTGCTCATCAGCAACATCGGCAAGGCGATCGACGCGAACAGCCGTATCGGGAGCCTCGGCAAACATTCATCCCAGGTGGATTTCGACGCCGACATGGTGCTGCTTGGGCAGCCCGACGCCGAGCCCGACCACAACGGCAACATGCCGGTGAAGTGGCTCTGCAAAAAGCATCGGCACGGGCAGGCCCGCGACCTCAATACGCTCTTCGACGGCGACCGGCAGGTGTTCACCGACGCCGAGGCGGCCGAGCCCTTCGATGAGTTTGGATCATTTGCGCCGCAGGGGACACGGCGATGAAAAACCGCCCCCAGGCTGCGGCCGGCGAGCAGGGCGAGCAATCGCCACGGCTGCTGCTCAACAAACGACTGAAGGCGATCATCGCCACGGGCATCTTGCCGTCGCTGTCGCCCTCGGCCCTCACCGTCCTACTGTTCGCCGTCGCTCACGGCGACTTCACGACATGCAAGGTGTTCCTCGGGGCTAAGACTGTCGCCAATCGGCAACGGTGGCATCGTGCAGGCGCTCGCCGTGGGATCGCCGAACTGCTCGCCGTGGGG
>JBIIYG010000062.1:0-9261 GCA_044346945.1 Pontiellaceae bacterium
ACTCTAATGTTGGACCAGGCAAGGCTACTGTATCTGATATTATTGGGGCAACTGGCTATTATTAATCTATAAAAATATTAGATTTATAATTAACTTTAATTTAATAATAGTAAAGGTAATAATATGGACACTAAAACCTATAACCCTAATACCTCATCAGATCTAGGCTACGGATACGGATATGGCGAAGGTGACGGCTACGGCAGCGGCTACAGTCGCTGCGATGGCAGCGGCGGAGGCAAAGGCTGCGGTCGAGGCTACGGAAGTGGCCGCGGAGGTGACGATGACACAGAATAATGCAGAAACAGGCTATGGCGATGGCCATGGAAATGGCCACGGCTTCGGCTGGGGACACGGCTCCGGCGAAGGCTTTGGCGACTCTGATGGCGACGGCTTTAATTACGCTAGCGGCTACAGCGACGGTGTCTCTGGTTTCGGAAGCGGGAGTTCAGCAGGCTCTGGCTGGGATGACATTTCTGGCTTTGGCATGGGCTACGCCTTTGGTCAGGGGCTTGTAGATTCTGCAAGCTATGGCTTTGGCTTTGGTAATTACTGTGGCGATGAATATTGTCGAGGAGAAGACGACGATGAGACAAAATAATACAAAGACAGGTGTCGGCAGTGGCACCGGCACCGGTACGGGCTCCGGCAACCATTGTGGCTTTGGCTACGGCTACTACTACGGCGACAGCGATGGTGAGGGTTATGGCTCCGGCGCTGGCCACGGTCGTGGTGTCGGCTGGTTTGCGGTGACGGTAATTCGGTCAGGGCGTGGTGTCGGCTGGGGCACCGGCTACGGTTTCGGAGAAAGTAATACTTCTGGTTTTGGATATGGTTCTGGTTACGGCTCTGGCTCCCCATTAGACAAAGAAATAGGGCACTGTTCTGGATACGGTTACGGAGCTGGAATAAGTCACGGTTCCGCTATTTACAATGGCTATGGAGATATTTCCTACCCAACTGAAGGTGATTAATGAACGACTACAATACTGGATACGGTAATAACTCCACTCACGATGGGTATGGAAATGATTCTGGCCACGGTTCTGGGGAAGGCGACGCTTTCGGAGACTTTGATGCTACTGGTTATGGCTATGGTGATTCAGATAGCTTTGGCTATCCTGACTATTCTGGTTACGGTTACGGCCAAAATTGGTGTGAGCAATACTCCGATTGTGGAAGAGAACCTGGCCATGGCTATGGCCTAGGCATGGCTAACTATGCTGGTAATAAAAATGGAACTGGAGAGTAATTTCAATACTTAAAGCAGATCTGATTCTACAAATTCTCATATCTTGTTTTAGCTAAACATACTATAATTTTTGTATGCACTATACTCTAATGGCCTATGTCATTTTATAAGTAAAGTTTCGCAGGTAATACCTATCACTGCTTTAAATGACATAGTCGAAATAATATTATGTACTCCTGAAGCCACAAAAAGCATACTAGAAGCTCCAGTGTGGAAACCTTAAGCGTCCATAGCTCAGCTGGATAGAGCAACCGCCTTCTAAGCGGTAGGTCACAGGTTCAAGTCCTGTTGGGCGTACTATACACTATGGTGTAGAAAATTACCGCAATGGCATTATGCTGCAATGTTGAGAGTTCGAGGCTCTCTTTACAATGGTCCCTTGCAGTATAGGGTTCGAGTCCCTAGCGGTAACTATATATTATTATTAGATCTTAAATAGCAATATAGAAAACTTACAGATCTCGAATACTATATTTTCTAGTATATTTTCACAACAAAAGGATTTTTATGGGAGATTTTGCTAATAAGGCTATAGCTTACCTTGAAACTTTGACTAAAGAGGAATTCGATGCACTCCTTAAAGAGTGCATCGAAGCTTGCAGTGCACCTTTACATGGTTACTCTTTGGTCTTACCAATAAGAGATGACTTAGATGAAGACTCTGAATTGGATGAATCTGATAGTAACTAAACTTATGGCCCAATTTTGAGCGCAACAAGAGATCCCTAGAGACTATACACCTTTTACCTAAAACGGTGAAGATATAGTCCAGCCCACAACAAGGTTTACATATCTTGCTTTGAGTAATCAGAAGTGGGAGACTAATCCGCAGGCACAGGTTCAATTCCTGTCGGACGTACTTAATTATTGACTAATAAACTATTAAATTAAGAGACATACTAATATGATTAACGATAGTTATGATCTGGATAAGCTTGTTATCAATGCAATAGCAAAAGGTTATACAGATGTTAAAAGATATAACTTAGACGACGTAACAGTAATTTTTACTGCTGGAGATTTAGCTGCTAAATTTTGGGGCTATAACTATCAACTTGTAGCTATTGGAGATGTATATGACAATGGCCGTATAAGTTGGTGCACCCCGGGAACTTCTTTAGGTTCTTCTATAGAATTGCATGCTAAAATCAGTATCCTAGATACTATATGCCAACTCGCTTGACTTAAAAATTTAATTTACTTTACTAAAGGTTTAATATGGACATCTTTTATATTCAGCTTCAAACTGAAACTCATATTTTTTCTTTTGAAATTAGAACCAATGATTATGATGCCTTTGATTTAGCCTACCAGTATTTAAAATATAATTTTCAAATCAATCAATTGGATTTAGAATTACTTAAATACGATAAAGCTGGTTATGATTTAGATCATATTAGTAAAGGCATAACTGATCTTAAAATTCATAAATACAATTCTTATATTCATCCTATTATTGAATCAGTAGAATTACTTTCTTCTGCTCAAATTAATGAATGGATGTAAAATTAAAATTATATTTTCTATAGTTCTATAAATTTATTCTTCGCCGGCTTAGCTCATCTGGTAGAGCACTTGCCTTGTAATCAAGAGGTGACAGGTTCGAGTCCTGTAGCTGGCATTTAGATTCAGTTCTATTGACGCACTTGTAGCTTAATGGTCAAAGCCATCGGCTCATAACCGATTCGATGCAGGTTCGAGTCCTGCCGGGTGCATATCTTATTTTTACTTTAATAACCTAACAGGGAACTATAATGATAGATCTAACTGATATTAAAACACTTTATGTACAGCAGTCTGACTATAGTGAAACAGAACTTGGAAGATTAGAAGCTATTGCTAGTAGATTGGAACTTGCTGGTGCCAAGTATGAGGTTAAGTCAGTTAAATCTCATTGGAAGATTCCTGAACTTTCTAATATTGATCCTTTAAATTGGGTTAATGTTAAAAGACAAAATCTTGTCATAGGTAAGATTTCAAATCTTACTATGACAGAATCGTTTAGATCTACTGATTTTATTCCACCATCTCATGCCAATGGATGCTTTAGCTCATGCCAATATTGCTATACTGCAAGACGTAAAGGAAATAGTAATCCTGTCACTATCTTTATCAATACTGAAGATGTTATTAATTCAATAATTAATCACTCTGATTCTATGGGGCCTAAGCCACCTAATCAATGTGATGCTAAGTACTGGACGTATGACATTGGTAATAACAATGATGTAAGTTTAGATCTCATGCTGAGTGATATTCCTATTGAGATTATCGAAGGAATTAAATCTTCTCAGAGAGCAAAGGTTAGCTTTGCTACCAAGACCGTCAATATAGATCCTCTATTAGCTTTGGATCCCGAAGATAGAGTACGCGTAAGGTACAGCCTTATGCCTCAATCTATAGCTCGTTATGTAGATATTAGAACCAGTCCTATTATTGATAGAATTAAAGCCATCAATAGTCTAGTTGATGCTGGCTATGAAGTCCATCTTAACTTTAGTCCTATTATTATCTATAAAGGAATGAAAGAAGACTGGATTGAACTATTCAGTTTACTTGATTCTAATCTTTCTACTGAAGCTAAAGAACAGCTTGCATGCGAAATTATTTTCCTAACTCACAGTAAAGATCTTCACGATCTTAACATGCACTGGAATCCTAAAGGTGAATCCTTTCTATGGTCGGAAGATTTGCAGCAAACTAAATTCAATAAACCAGATGTAATCTGTTACAAGTATGATTTAAAGAAAGCATATGTAGAGCAATTTAGTAAACTTGTTAATAAATATTTACCTTACTGCACCATTAGATATGCTTTTTAATATCTACTTTTAGGGTTATTCCTATTACTCGCTGGTCGTTCAATGGCAGGACTCTGGGCTTTGATCCCAGCTATAGGGGTTCGAATCCCTTCCGGCGGACTAATTCTATTAACAGTTTTTACACATGTGAACTTATGAAATACTTTAGCTTTCTTTTAATGTCTCTATTAATGCTTGGTTGCGCAGATACTCCTGCTGAATTGGGGCCTTCTCCTAGCATTCAAAACCCAGATGAAGAAGACCTTGAAACAAATTATTGTCCGATTCATTACATGGATGAATTTGGAAATGTATATGATGTTTTTACAGATCCATCCTGTAAACCTCACATTTGTGGGAATAGTAATCATGGTATATGTTCATCTAATTCAGATATATGCCAACAAAGAGTTGGACAAGAGTGTGTATTCAGGTCTCAGCAGTACAAATTTAATTCCCGCTATATAGAATTAGAAGAACAAAGAAAAGAACTTACTGCTATTTGCGCAAATATCTATTCCTGTAATGCATGCAGTGGACCGTGGGTATCTGGAGCCGAGTCGGAAGATTGTGATACTGACTTTTATAACAACACTTATATTGATTGTTCCTTTTTCTTTGATCAAATTCCAAGACTAACCGAAGTTATAAATTCTTGGGCTTTAACTCAGTGTTATGCAGATACTCTTTTAGCTTGGAATTATATAGCTTCTCGTGCATATGACATTTCTGAACTTTCTTGTGCGTATTTCACAACTAATGAAGAAAAAGATCAGGCTATTCGTAGCATTTTTGAGTTATCTTTTCCCCGTGTGTCGGGAACTTCTTTTCTTAGTAACTACTGTTCCTTCTAATTTAATTAAAGAGTACTTATGAATCTAGAAACTAATGAAGCCAAATGGATAGCCTGGCAAGACCATTGCTATGCTAACTATGAGTATTGGAATAAACAACGTTCTATATATCCAACTGACTGGGAAGCAATGGCTCAAGCTACTAGCTGGGCAGCTGATTGCTTTGAGGCAAAGAAAAGAACTGGAAGATTTACAAAACTAATAGATTCTATTAAAAATATGAATAATATTCAAGCTATCAATACTTACTATTCAACTTCCAGAATTCATTATACTGGCCCCACAAGACAGGAATTAAAGGATCAGTATCAGCTGGATCGGAGCAACGTTGAGTTTGAAGATCGCCAATACGATGCCTATATGGAGTATCTTGATAATCCAAGAGACTAATTCCCTTATTTAAACAAACAGACATTTGGAATATAACTATGATTAACTCAAGCTATGATCTTGATAAGCTTATTATTAATGCAACAACTAGAGGCTATCAGGATGTTAAACGCTATAGCATTGATGAGATGACTGTAGTATTCACTGCTGGCAACTTAGCGGCTAAGTTTTCTAGCGATAACTATCAACTTCTGGCTGTAGGAGATGTATTTGAAGGCGGTCGTATTGATTGGTCTGAATGTGAAGCCCGTCCTCAATGGGCAGAATGGAAAATTTTATCTCTTGATGCGATTCTAGAAGGAGAATTTAACTATTAATAAATTAATTAGCTATAGTTGCTAAATAATGTGCCCACCTGGCGGAATGGTAGACGCGCTGGGTTTAGGTTCCAGAGCCGAGAGGCGTGGGGGTTCGAGTCCCCCGGTGGGTACTACAAATATATAACAAAAGGTTAAACTATGTATTTAGACATCATTTTATTTCTCTTATCTATTTTTAATCTAATACTATTCATTTTCTTACAAAGAAAATTAAATAACTTAAGAGCTTTAATTAATAGAAACATTGAAATTGGAAATGAGATTACTATGAATCTAATTAAAGAAAATACTGTAGATATTAATGAGCTTAAAGAGCAACTAAATAAATACAATACTTTCTTTAGAACTTTACATTTTAACAATACTTCTATTAAAGTAAAAGGAATAAATCCAAATGATTCATACAGATATAACAATCGCAGAAACTCTTAATACTTTAACTAAAGAAAGAAGAGAGCAAATAATTTCTAACTCAGCTTCTATTGTTGATAAAGAATCCTTTAATAATTTATTAACAAACGAGCAAGAAGTTTTATTTCTTTTAGCTTTTATTTTTAATCAGATTACAAACAATAGTTTCTCATTACATAAATTCAAATTTGAATTTTTTGATGGCTGCTACACTATTGATCTACCTATTGAAATTAATCAACAAATTACTCCTTGTTGTAATCACATTTCTAATCTTATATTTTTTAATTCAGATTACTATTTACTTGTTAAAGGTAAGCAGGAATTAAATAATTTAAGATTTCAAGCTAGCTTTTATCTTAGTAAGTCTCAGTCTATTGAGCTTGCAAATTAAATAAGTATATCAACTTAATCATCGTTCCGGCTCCGCCGGAAAAACAATGAGTATCTATGAATCAAAATGTTTTCTCTGAAATTTTTGAATCTCTTGTTGAAGGTAGTAAGACAGCAGTAACAGATGATTTAGCTAATCTCTGTTTAATGACAGCACAGAAAGTTCTACCTGAAAGTGTTACTACTGTAATGCTTTCTTCTCCTACTTCTGCTAGTCTTTTAAAAGCAGCAGGAGCTGCAGTATTGATCTTGGCAATGAATAGTCCAGCTAGTACTAGACTTGGACCAACTGTTCGAGACAATATTTCTACTTCATGTCATCGTATTCTGTTAGCTCAAGGACTTGATCTAACTCGTGACTTTACTGCATCCATTGATCCTATTTTAGATCAAGCCTCTTCTCTATTTTCTGGACAGGCATTGTCTAGTTATCAGCAAGAAGAAGAGGAGTCACAAGATGATTCATCTTTTGAAGCAACTAAAAAGCAAGTTAAAAAACCTGCAAGAAATACAAGAACAAAAACAAATAATAATACAATTGCATAATTAAACCTAGTAACCAGTATTTTTACTAGACACTAAACCAAAGGTAAATATGACTATTACAACTGCAGAAATTAATACTAAGTGGCCTAAATTAGCTTTAACTGTACTTAATATGAAGAGACACTTGTCTTCAATTAAGGCACCTAGACTTGATACAGATACAAAGCGTAGAGCACTTACTCTTACCAATATTTTAATGGCAAGAGGAATGAGTCGACGCAATGCTGCATCTAGACTTGGACTATCTGAAAGTATTCTTAGAGATTGGCAAGAATCAGTACCTGTTTCTAATGGAGTTGATAACTATCAGGAGTCAGCTTTAACTGAATTCTCTCATGAACAGGCAACTCTTTGTCGAGTACTTAAGTATAGTAATCAACCTGCTATTAGAGCAATTACCGCCAGAGCCCTTTACACTTCTGGTCTAAGTAAAACTACAATTGCAAATATTACAAGCGTAGACTCTATGTCAATTGAGAGGCTAATGAAGGCACAGTATAAGTTATAATTTCTTGGCATATTGCCCAACTTTTACTTAACCTAGGCCTCTCTATGACATCACCTAACCTTAACCTTAACGAACCTTTTAGTTCTATTGATATTTTCAATAACCTCACTTCTTCTGAAGAAGTTCCTTTATTTGAGGAATTTAATTTAGATGAGGTAAACGAATCTAAAGGTTTTACTCTTATCAATCCTGACGGAAGCTTTTATGATCCATCTAAAGATGATTTATCAGATGATAATTTTGATTTAAATTATAATGGACTAGAAGCAGACCTGGAAAACTCATATACTATTAGAGCTGCAGGCGTACTAGTATTTAGTAAATCCAATCCTGGATACTACTTAGCTATTAGGAAACCTAGACCTGATCAAGATCCATCTATTTCTTTACCATGTGGCAAGCTAGATGAAACTGAAACATATCTATGGGCAGCTTTAAGAGAGCTTGCAGAAGAAACAGGACTTGTTTTAGACTCCGAAGATCTATCTTCTATTAGATACTTTTCTTCCACTTATAGTATTCCAGGAACTGGAGCTACTTACAATTACCACACCTATATGTTTGCCGCAGAAGTACCTAATTTTACTTCTTTTACTTTTGTTGACTCTCAAGAAGGTGAAGTAGTACTTGTTACAGAAGAGCAGTTAACTTCTCCTGAGACTAGTATTTATGCTGAATACAATAAAAATATGTTCAAATTCTTCAGAGAAATGAAGTTAATAGGAGCTTAATGATCTACAACGGAAAGCATTATATTCTTGACGCAATAGCTAAAGATGGAGAGGCCCTTGATAGGCCTCAAGCATCTTTGCAATTTATTAATACATTAGTTCAAATTCTTGATATGTCTTTAATTGTAGCTCCTACAGTTATTGAATTTCCATTTACTAGAAGTGAACTTAACAACTCTTTAAAGAAGCTAGAAGAAGAAGGACTAAAAGATTCACAGGCATATACTTATTTAGAAGCAGAAATGATTCGACGCCAAGGCGTTAAAGGTCATACTGCTTATGGAGTAATTGCAGAATCACATATAGCTTTACATACATTTCCCACAGGAAATTTTATTCAACTAGACGTATCTTCTTGTAAAGAATTCAATGAAGTTTTAGTAAGGGAACTAGCTGTAGAAACTTATGGTCTTATAAGCTACAGAGACTTTATCATTGATAGAAACTTTGAAAGTTTAAAAAATAGATGGCTTAATAAAGAGCCTAATATCTCTTATAGGATCAACTCATCTGAAACAATTGATATTAAGAACTCTACTATCTAAAACTTAAAGTTATTATTTGTAGGTTCTCTTATTTTTTATAAAGGCTGTCAAACGCATTTATAATCAGAAACTAAAAGCCCAGGCCAAAACCTGGGCTTATTTTTTTACCTACATTTAATCACCTAACAAAAGTACACTATGACTATTGATTATTCTAAGTTAGATTTTGGAAATCTTTTTAAAACATCTACTAATCTAGATTACGATCTTATTCCTAAAACAAAAGCAAATAACTTTGATAATTTTTGCTTTGATAATTGGATAGAGGCACCTTCTCCTTCTCCTCTTATTCATAAATATTATTGTGATCTTGCTTGTAAAGAAGTTCAATATCCAGGATGTGTTGACTTTCTATCTTTAGCTAATAACATCTGGCAATCTACTATGAAAGATAGTACTCCAGATTCTCAAAACTATGAGACTCAATTGGAGCAAGCCGTAGAACAAATCTACAGTAGTTTAAACTATCTTATTTCTTTAGATAAGAGCTCTATTATAAAAGACAATACA
>JBIIYG010000021.1:0-27101 GCA_044346945.1 Pontiellaceae bacterium
TGCCGGGGACACGACCATTCCCGCCGATGTAGAAGAAAAGATCCTGCGTTTCGCCCGGGCTGGTCTGGCCGTGGCGATGATGAAGGGCAAATCCTATCTTTCCATGGGCGGCTGTTCCATGGGTATCGCCGGCTCCATCGTCGATCAGAACTTTTTCGAAGAATACCTCGGCATGCGTGTTGAGGCGATTGATTTGACCGAGTTCACCCGCCGCATGCGCGATGGTATCTATGACAAGGTCGAGTATGAAAAAGCGATCGCGTGGGTGAAGGAGAACTGTCCGGAAGGGCACGATCCAAACAGCGTGAAAACGAAACGCTCCCGTAAACAGCTGAATAGCGAGTGGGAGCAGTCTGTCAAAATGGCGATGATCGCCCGCGACCTGATGTATGGCAACGACCAGCTCGACAAGATGGGGTACAAGGAAGAGGCTCGCGGCCATAACGCGATTCTTTCCGGCTTTCAGGGACAGCGGCACTGGACCGACGCTTTCGCCAACGGCGACTTCCTTGAAGCCATCTCCAACAGTTCCTTTGACTGGAACGGCATCCGGATGCCCCGTCTGGTGGCGACTGAAAATGACAGCCTCAACGGTATTCCGATGCTCTTCAGCTACCTGCTGACCAATACCGCGCAGGTTTTCGCTGATGTGCGCACCTACTGGAGTCCTGCGGCCATTGAACGCGTTACCGGATATAAAGTCGAAGGTGCCGCCGCAGGCGGACTGATCCACCTCATCAACTCCGGTTCTGCCGCGCTCGACGGCAGTGGACGGCAGAGTAAAGACGGACAGCCGGCTATGAAGCCGTTCTGGGAAATCAGTAAAAAAGAAGCCAAAGCCTGTTTGGATGCCACAACCTGGCATCCTTCGGTAACGGAATACTTCCCTGGCGGCGGCTGGTCGTCCAAGTTTGTCACCCAAGGCGGTATGCCGATTACCATGAGCCGCGTTAATCTGGTTAAAGGCCTCGGTCCGGTTCTGCAAATCGCTGAGGGCTGGACGGTTGAACTGCCTGAGAAAGTTCATGCGAAGCTGGATAACCGGACGAATAACACTTGGCCGACGACCTGGTTCGCACCGCGCATCACCGGCAAGGGCGCCTTCACAGATGTCTACGAAGTGATGGCGAAATGGGGTGCCAACCACGGAGCGTTCAGCTACGGACACATCGGTGCCGATCTCATCACGCTGGCGGCCATGTTGCGGATTCCGGTCTTCATGCACAACGTCGAAGACGCCAAAGTCTACCGTCCGAGCGCCTGGAGTTCTTTCGGAACCGAAGGTCTTGAAGGGGCGGACTTCCTCGCCTGTAAAACCTACGGCCCAGTTTACGGCTGAGAATAATGGGAGCTTATCATGTTAAAAGGAATTTCTCCGGTCATCAGTCCGGAGCTTTTGAAAATTATGGCTGAGATGGGCCATGGTGACGAACTGGTTCTGGCCGATGCTCACTTTCCGGGGCACACATTCTGCAAAACCGTGATTCGTGCCGATGGCATCCGCATCCCGGCTCTGCTGGAAGGAATCCTTCCGCTGTTCGAACTCGACAGCTATGCCGATCCGCTGATCATGATGGCCGCTGTTGAGGGCGATAAGCTCGATCCGGCGGTTGAAAAAAGCTATATGCAGGCCATTAAAAAATCCGCTCCGGACGCCCCGAAGATCAAGCGGATCGATCGTTTCGCTTTTTATGACCGTGCAGAGAAAGCCTTTGCCTGCGTCATGACCGGTGAGCTGGCGAAATACGGAAACATCATCCTTAAAAAAGGAGTTACTCCGGTCTGATCCGGAGTAGCTTTCTCATTGGCGATTTCTCCGGCGGAGTTGGCTCCGCAGGGAATCTTCTGTTAAGCCAGCACTTTCAAAATCGTGTCGACTTCTGAAGGAGACCCGGCATCTTTCCATATCCCGGAAGGGAAAAAGCTGTTCGGAAGCGGCTCCTGTTTTGACAGACACTGCAAGGCGGCTTTCGTGCCGACAGCGAAATGTTTTGGATGAATGCCCTGAGAGAGGCAGAGCCGCAAGGTGCCGATGAGCCGGTCATTCCAGCCGAGTTTCCGGTGCGGGTCGCGGATGACACGGTCAACCTGGTCGCGCAGATAAGGATTCATCATCCGCTCAAGAAGATCGCCCGCATAGGCCTCAAACCCTTCTGTTGTGAACAGCGGATCAAGACCGGCATATTTTTTTATCAGCGCCGCGCCGGACTCATTCAAAAATGCCTCGCGCGCGATGTTGAGAATATCCGGATGTGCAGTAACGTCGGACATGTAACGGCAGCCTTTTCCGCTGGCGAGATAGCCGATCAACGCGTGAACGGCGTTGTGGCCGTAGAGTTTGGCTTCTTCGAACGGCAGCAGATCGTCTTTTTCCTCCGCAGTCCTCGGCTGGCGATTCGGGATGGCGAATGGAAATTGCTGGTTAACCCGGATGGCACTCGGCTCCAACTTTACAATCTGACAAAAGAACCGACCGAAACGGATAATGTTCTTTCAGAAAATCCGGAAGTGGCCGGGCGAATGAAAGACATGGCAATAAGCTGGTTTCAGGCATTGCCTTCGGCCAAAATTCCCACTGAAGTTTCGAATACAGGCTATGAAAATATATTAAAGGTCAGGTGACCGAATCGCGGCCGTAGTCGTATATTCCCTAAGGACGGACGAAAGGATGTTTTCAACTGCGTCACCTGTGATTGTTGAAATGAAGACCGTTGCGCCTGCTTCAGGGAGTAGACAAAGGTAAAAGTGGTAGACGCGCACGGGCTCGAACCGTGGACCCGCTGATTAAGAGTCAGCTGCTCTACCAACTGAGCTACGCGTCCGTTGGAAAGGGAGGAAAAGGTACTGTGCCGGAGGTTGCAAGGCAATCAAAAATTCGGCTCAGTGTCTGCGATGATTCCGGCGAGAATTTTTCCCCCGCCGATGGCGATGCTGACGCTGGCTGTTGCCGTGTTTCCAGAGGTGCGGGTGGAGCCAGCGCCCGCTTCCGGCCAGCAGAATAAAGACCGACAACAGCAGGGTGATGATCAGCGAAAGCTTCACCCGGCTTTGGGCCGCCAAATCGCCCGGTTCGGCGTTCAGGTGAAAAGAGAGCGTCAGCATGCCGCCGGTGAGCAGAACCAGTGCGAACAGAAGCAGAATCGGTCCGGGGATGCGCAGGCTGAAGTTCGGCACTCCTCCGTGTTGCGGCAACATACTAAGTTCCTTTCCGGTTAAAAGCGAATGGGCGAGGCGGGACTCGAACCCGCACGCACGAGGGCACAAGATCCTAAATCTTGCGTGTATACCAATTTCACCACTCGCCCGCAGTCCGCATAGGAAATACAAAAATGCCGCCGCGCACAAGGGTTTAATTGTGCGGCAGGCGATTCCCTGCTACACTGCATGGCACAGGAGGCGGCTATGCAGATCAAATTAAACTTTTTCGGCGCGGCGCAGAATGTCACCGGTTCGTGCTATCTGATTGAGGCGGGCGGAGTCCGTGTACTCATCGACTGCGGGCTCTATCAGGAACGTGATTTCAAACAGCGTAACTGGGATGCTTTTCCCGTTCCCCCGTCGACCGTTGACGCGGTTCTGCTGACGCATGCGCATCTTGACCATTGCGGACGTCTGCCAAAGCTGGTGAAGGACGGATTCCGAGGGAAAATCTATTGCACCCCGGCCACGGCGGAAATCGCCCAGCTCATCATGAAGGATTCGGCTTTCCTGCAGGAAGAAGACATTAAGCACAAAAAGGCGAGGCATGAGAAACAGGGTAAAACGAGTCCGTTCCCGTACGAGCCGCTTTACACGCTGGCCGATGTCGAAAAAACTGTACCGCTGTTGACGCCGGTCAGCTATCAAACGCCGGTGCCGGTCGCAGAGGGCATGAGCGTCGTTTTCCAGGAGTCGGGGCATATTTTCGGTTCTGCCAGCATCAAACTGACGGTCGGGAAGGGCGCGGATTCGCGCTCGATTCTTTTTTCCGGCGATGTCGGGCGGCGGAACATGCCGATCATCAACGATCCGGAACAGTTTGAGAGCGCCGATTATGTTCTGATGGAGTCCACCTATGGAGATCGCACTCACGGCGAAGTGAAAGATATTCCCGGCGAGCTGGCGCGCATCATCAACGAAACGCACAAGGCGGGCGGCAATATTGTCATTCCGAGTTTTGCCGTTGAGCGGACGCAGGAACTGCTTTATCACCTTAATGCGCTCCTGCGTGAAAATCGCATTCCGCACCTGTTTACTTTTGTGGACAGCCCGATGGCTGTCAGTGTCACAGAAATTTTCAGGAAGCATCCGGAATTGTTCGATGCGGAAACCCGCGAGCTTTTGCGCAAGGGGATGCATCCGTGTGACCTGCCGGGGCTCACCATGTCCCGCACGGTGGATCAGTCCAAGGCGATTAATCACATCAAAGGAACGGCCATTATCATTGCCGGATCCGGCATGTGTACCGGTGGTCGCATCAAGCACCACCTCAAAAACAACATCAGCCGTCCGGAAAGCACCATCCTGTTTGTCGGCTATCAGGCCGTCGGCACGCTGGGTCGCGTGATTCAGGATCGGCCCGCCGAAGTCCGGCTGTTCGGAGAAATGCACCCAGTGCGTGCGCGGATCGAAAAAATTTCCGGCTTTTCCGCTCATGCCGATCGCGAAGAACTCACGCAATGGATTTCTACACTCAAAAAGCCGCCGCGCCGGGTTTTCATCACGCACGGCGAGCCGGATGCCGCCAACGCCTTTAAAAAATTTCTGACCGGAAAAACCGGCTGGAACTGCACCGTTCCGGAATACCGGCAGGAAATTATTTTGAACTGATTCTCCGTAAGGAGAGATTACCGCTTCATCGCTTCGGCGACGGCATCGCAGACGAAGTTCATATTGTCCGGCGTGAGACCGGCGACGTTGATTCGTCCTGATCCGACGATGTAGATGGCTTTTTCTTCTTTCAGGAAGCCGACCTGGTCTTTGTTCAGCCCGCTGAAGGAGAACATGCCTTTCTGTCTCGTCATGAACGAGCAGTCCATCGGTACGCCGCGCTTTGTCAGTCCGGCGGCCAGCTCCGCGCGGGCCTGGGCGATCCGGTCACGCATGGCATCCAGTTCGCTTCTCCAGAGTTTGGAAAGCTCCTTGTCCTTGAGAATGGTCGTGACGATCATGCCGCCGTGCGCGGGCGGGTTGGAGTAGAGCACGCGGGCCATGGCTTTCATGTGGCTCATGGCGGTTTCGGCTTCAACCGGCGTGGCGGCGACGGCGGTGAGCGCGCCGGTGCGGTCGCGGTAGAGACCGAAGTTTTTGGAGAAGGAGCTGGCGATGAGCAGTTCGACTCCGGCGTTCAGGAGGGCTTCGACTCCGGCGCGGTCGGCCTCAAGGCTTTCGCCGAATCCCTGATAGGCGAAGTCCACCAGCGCGGACCAGCCGTTTTTGGCGGCGATGGCGGCGGTCTTTTTCCACTGATCGGCGGACAGGTCAACACCGCTCGGATTGTGACAGCAGGCGTGCAGGAGTACGCAGTCGCCGGCCGGAATTTTTTCGAGCGCGGCGAAGTAGCCTTCGGCATCGAGGTCTTTGGTTTTGGCGTTGTAATACGGATAGCTCTTCACGGTCAGGCCGGCGGCTTCGAAGATGTTGTTGTGGTTGGCCCAGGTCGGATTGCTGATCCAGATGGTTTTGGAACTGAATCGGGCCAGCAGGTCGGAAGCGACGCGCAGGGCGCCGGTGCCGCCGGGAGTATGAATGGTGGCGGAGCGGTTACAGAGTGAGCCGAAGATCATTTTCTGCACTTCTTCGGCGTACACGGCTTCGCCGGCGATGGGCATATAGTTTTTGGTGGTCTCTTTTTCGAAGATCCGTTTTTCGGCGGCTTTGACGGATTCCAGAATCGGAGTGTGGCCTTCTTCGTCTTTATAAACGCCGACACCGAGGTTGATTTTGCCGAAGCGCGGGTCTTTTTTAAAGGCTTCTGTCAGTCCGAGGATGGCGTCTTCAGGGGCGGGGGTTACATTTTTCCACATGGCAGGTCTCCTTATGAGTAATATTTATCAAACCAGTTTTTCAAAAGATTGCGCTCGGGCTTGATGATGCCCATTTCGCGCAGACAGCTTTCCGGCGAGTCGGAGGCGTGCGCGGCGTTGACCATGATGTCACTGCCGTATTCTTTGCGCACGGAGCCGGGCTGGGCTTTGCTCGGATCGGTCGGGCCGAGAATGTTGCGGATTTTTTCCACGGCGTTTTGTCCGGCGTAGATCAGAACCAGACAGCGGACTTTGCCGTCGGCCTTCATTTCGGATTCCGGAACGTCAGGGAGCCAGAGGCCGGTCATGAACTGCATGATCTCAAAGAACTGGTGGTCGCCGTAGTACGGCCCGAGCGTCGAGTGGATCGCCTCTTTGACGTGGGCGGGAATCGGGAACCCGAACGCTTCTTCCAGCGCGGCGCAGGCTTTATCGGTAGTGCGGCCCGCCAGCTTTTCGCGCAGAACCGCCTGTACCGGGCCGTAGAACTCTTTGGCTTCCGCCATGCTCATACGGTGTACCTGCGCGCCGATGATGCGCAGTCCGGAGCGGGAAAACAGGTCAATGATGTTGCCGGGGCGCGAGCTGGGAAAGCGGAAGTTGTCCGGCTTGATGATAACCAGCGTGCGCTGGACGTCGCTGTCCGGAAGACTGAGCGCATTTTTGACCAGCCCGCCGTCGGTGTCGGCGTATTTCATCCAGACGGCCAGCGTCTGCTTCGCGGACCGGACTGACGGAGCGACCAGCACGGAAGGTTCGAAATAGATCACGTTGCCGGAAGCATCACGGATGCAGTCGCCGTAAGTTCCGCGGACGGTATCGGCGGATTCCTGTATGTCGTCAAACCCTCCGGCGGCGGCGTAGATTTTTGAAATCGCATTCTCCCCTTCAAAAAGAAGCATCATCACGCGGTGCGGACGTCCAGTATCGGTTTCCGGGCCGAAGGCGCGCAGAACGTAGTCGGCCAGAATGCCGCGCTTATCAGCCGAGATGTCCGGATTGTTGCGCAGGAGGGTTGCATAGTCGTTTACCAGGGGCTGACTCGGCCCGAACATGCGTGCGGCGACGAACTCAAGACCTTCGATCCGGCTGAACCGGCCGATAATGCCGCCGGTACGCGATTTCCGCAGGGAATGCGGAGTGA
Source organism: Pontiellaceae bacterium (assembly GCA_044346945.1). Taxonomy (GTDB): domain Bacteria; phylum Verrucomicrobiota; class Kiritimatiellia; order Kiritimatiellales; family Tichowtungiaceae; genus Tichowtungia. Next base: position 7,150 of record JBIIYG010000021.1, read on the forward strand.
TCATCACAAATCCGAGTTCTTTTGCCATAACAGTTGCCTTTCGTCCTCTTTTACCTGCACTCTTCCGGTTCTGCGGGTTGGGGCACGGATTATGTCCAACTTTTAGAACAAAAAAACAAAAATCTGCGAGGACCCCTTGAAAAATTTAAACGAAAAAATCATCAACCAGCAGACCCGTCTGGCCGCCGAAATCCTTGAAACACTCACCCCGCACGTACTGGAACACCGCCACCCGGCCGACCGCATATTGCTCCGGTTTTTCAAAAACCGGCGCGAACTTGGCTCGCGCGACCGGCGGTTTCTGTCGGAATGCTTCTTTTCATACTTCCGCTGGCTTGGCTGGACCCGTCCGCTCAACCTGAAGCCGCTCGAAGCCGCCGCGCTGAGCTGGCTTTTTGACCGGACCGACCTGCACGTCGCACTGCAATCCGCCGCGAAACCCGCCTGGCTTCCGCTTGGCGGCAAAACGCTGGAAGAAAAACAGGCCGCACTCGCCGTCTGGTTTCCCGGCATCCGCCTGCCCAAAACGGATTTGGTTTTTCCGGAGTTTGGAAAAAGTGTCAATTTTCCGGAAAACGGCGAAGACCTTTTCTATCAAACACTGCAACAGCGCCCGCCGACCTGGCTCCGCCTGCGCAGTGAATCCTTTAAACAGTCGCTGACGGACGCCGGAATCGCCTTTACGGAACACGCGCAGGTTCCCGGCGCCGTTTCGATTGATGCCGGAACGTCGCTCGGCGCGCTGGGTCTTGGCGGGCAGTTCGAAGTACAGGACATTGCTTCGCAGGCGGTCGCCCTGATTGCCGCGCCGGAATCCGGCTCCGACTGGTGGGACGCCTGCGCCGGTGCGGGCGGTAAGTCGGTTCAGCTGGCCGACTTGATTGGTCGCGACGGAAAAGTGCTGGCGACCGACGTGCGCCCCGAAGCGTTGCATGAGTGTAAAAAGCGGGCGCATGCCGACGGGATTTCGATCATCCGCACGCAGTTGCACGATCTGGCCAGAGACAAACCGTTCACCAAGGTTTTTGACGGCGTACTGGTGGATGCACCGTGTTCAGGATGGGGAACCTGGAGCCGCAATCCCGATGCCCGCTGGCGGGCGGACGTCCGCGATCCGGCGCAAAAGCGGAATTTACAGCTCAAGATGCTGAACAACGCCGCACAGTGCGTGAAATCCGGCGGCGTACTGGTTTTTGCCGTCTGTACCTTCACCCGCGAGGAAACCACGGAAGTTCTGGAGCGGTTTCTGTCCGCACAGCCCGGCTTTACGCCCGAGCCGTTCCGGAACCCGCTCACCGGCACCATGACGGACGGGCGGTTGCAAATCTGGCCGTGGGAAGGCCCCGGCGACGGAATGTTTATGGCCCGGTTGCGGAAGACGTAAGCGGGAGGCTTTCCCGTTGACCGGGCGAAGGGGCATGGCTATGCTGTGCCCCTGTTTTTAGTGGGAAACCAAGGGGTCTTTTATGGCAATGCTGATTACACGCTTTCACAAACTGATTCAGTCCAAAGTGCTCTGGTACATCATTCTCGGCGTGATCGTCGTTTCGTTTGTCGGATTTTTCACCCCGACTATGCGTTCAGAGGACCGCCAGCGCAAAGCAGGTCCGGCGGGCGAACTGTTCGGTAAAAAGGTTTCGATGGACGAGTATCAGAATGCCTATCGCAACGCCTATATCTGGCAGATTATGTCCTCCGGCCGGATGATTCCGATGAACGATGAGGTGAACGCGAAGCTTCGGCAGGAAGCATGGCGGCGTGTGGCGGTTCTGCGCAAGGCGCAGGCGCAGAAGATTCTGGTGACGAATAAGGAAGTGGTTCAGCAGATTCAGGCTTTGCCGCTGTTTCAGGCCCAGAACGGCGCTTTCGACGGCGCCATCTATAAAGCGGTTCTTCAGCAGGTCGGTCTGACGCCCCGTCAGGCGGAGGATATTTTCCGCGAGCAGATTGCGATTTATAAGCAGATGTACCGTCCGGCACAGGCCGCGCTGATTTCCCCTTACGAACTGACGAAGGCCTACCATCTTTACACCGACCGCTTTGTGGTGGACTACGTGGTGGTGCCCCGTTCGCAGGTCGAGAAGACCGTGACCGTTTCCAAAGAGTCCGCTCAGGCTCTTTTCGCCGCGAATCCCGAGGCGTTCCGCATGCCGGCCAAAGTCCGGGTTTCCTATGTCGAATTTGCCGTCAGCAATTTTCTCGCCAAAGCGGAAGTTCCGGAAGGCGCGGCCCTGCAGGTTTATAACCGCAACATCGAAAGCTACCGGATAGAAAACACCAACCAGAACGCGGCGGTGGAGTACAAGCCGTTTGAAAAGGTGGAAGCCGAGATCACCAAACAGCTCAAACAGGCGGCGGCCCGCAAGCTGGCGGCCGAAAAGGCCACCGAATTTGTGGTGGATGTTGCTCCGAAAGCAGAAGGCGCAAAACCTGACTTTAAAGCCGCGGCGGCTTCGGCGGGGCTGAAAGTTAAAACTCTGCCCGCTTTTGATCCGACCGATGAGCTTAAGGGAATTGACGCGACCGCGCCGTTCCGTCAGGCCGCCTTCTCACTGGAGAACGACGCCTACAGCTCGTTCAGCGATGCGATTATCGGCAAAGACATGGTTTATGTCCTGTCGCTGGAACAGCGCTATCCTTCGTTCCTTCCGACGTTTGAAACCGTTGAAAAAGAAGTGACAGCCAAAGCCCGCGAGCAGGCGGTGGTCAGCGCGCTGGCCGAAAAGGCAATGGATATTCAAAAGGCGCTTGCCTCTGCGCTTAAGGCCGGAACGCCGTTTAAAACAGCGGTTAAACCGTTTCTGCTGACCGTGAAAACCACGCCGGAATTTGACTATTCAACCGAGCTTAAAGACCCGAACGCCGATACGTTGATGAGCCTCTGTCTCAACACCCAGCAGGGCGAGCTTTGTCAGCCGGCTCCGGTTAAAGACGGGGTTCTGCTGGCGTATGTGGAATCCCGCAAGTCAACCAGTGAAGAAGCGGGATTGCCCGCGATCCGGCAGGATCTTGTGGAAAGTCTGTCCCGCAGTCGCGCCCAGCGCCTGGCCTCCGCATGGCAGGAATCGCTCCTGAGCAACGGCAAGTGGAAAGACCTCAGCCGGAACGGTAAATAATCGCGTCGGATCACGGGTCGTAACGGATCACCCATTCCGTCGAAGGAAGCGAAAGCTTCACTTCACAGCAGTGAGCTGAAAGCGACCCTTTTTCCTCCGCCGGTTCGCCCCGGCAGATGATCTGATACGCCGGGCACTGATCCAGTTTTACGGCGGCGAGAAAATCTTCGGTTCGGATCATCATCGAAACAATGCCCGCCAGGTTTCCGTCTGTGAAAAACGGCACGCGCATGGAAATCAGCCGCGGTTGAAGAATCGTTCCGTGACCCGGCTCGCTGAGCTGAGCGGCGGGATGTTCATCCATGGCTTTCCAGAAATCATCAAGCGGCCGAACGTTCCGTAGATTGAATCCCCGCGCGATAACGTTCCGCTTCAGGTAGGTTTGGCGGATAACGTAATGGGTATCAATCAGCGTGGCATCGTAAAACCCGCTCACCGATTCAGCGACCGGTTTCATGACATCCCTGAAAGATTCGACCGTCGGTTTCTGCGCGGCGGCGTTTTCGAGTTTTGCGAACAGCCCGGCGAAATAGTTTTCCGCCGCCGTACCGATTAGATCAGCGGAATCCGCACGGAACGCGGCGAGCAGTAGAATCAGAAAAAGCGCGCGTTTCATAGTGTTGCCGGTTTGGTGAGTTCAAAAACCGTGATGTAGCCGGAATGGTGCGAAACCGCCTTCCATGAAAAGGGACTTTCGCCGAAGGCCTGTCGCAGTCTGCCCTCGATATTTTCCGCGATTTCGTTCTGCTGAAACAGCCAGTGTCCGGAGCGGGCGCAGAGCGTTCCGAACCGCGAGGTCGGGGTGTCCACATCAACGACCATCAGCCGTCCGCCGGGTTTCAGGACGCGGGCGGTTTCGGCGAGAACTTTTTTCTTCAGTGCGAAGTGAATGTGATGGAAGAAAAAGGTCGAAACGGCGGCGTCGAAGAAATTGTCGTCATACGGAAGGCGCTCGGCGACGGCGGCATCGAAACGGATATTGGGGATTCCTGCGGCTTTGCGTCTGGCGACTTCGATCATTTTTTCGGCGGCATCCAGTCCGGTACAGCAGGAACGGCTTTTGTCGGAAAGCGCCGCGGCGATGTCGCGGGTGAGCGTGCCGGTGCCGCACCCGATATCCAGGATCCGCTCATCGCCGCGCAACGCGAGCTGGCGGATGACTATGCGGTGGTAGCGCCGCTCCAGCCCGAGCGTCATCAGCGGAGCTAGAATGTCGTACACCCGCGCGGCATGATCCAGTGTGACGCCCTCAGTCTGCCGCGCGACAGCGGAGCGGGCGTGCTGTTTTTTATGCATACTGCAAATCCTGAAGGTCGAGTACTGAGAACATGGATCCGGCCAGCCGTTCGGCCAGTTTCGGGCGGATGCCGAGTCCCATGTCGCCCAGCGCGGTCAGTCCGTCTCGCATCATACCGAACCCAAGCCGCGCGGCGGGCAGGGCGAAGGGAAGCACCTCAAGGTAGAGCCGGTCGGTGACCGACAGCTCACGCTGTTCCAGAGTTTGGAAAAACGCCGGCTGATTTTTCCAAAGGTCGGAAAGCAGGTAATTATGCCGGCGCTCCAGATGGTCGCGGGCGAGGTCGCGGATGTCGTCGAGAATCTGACAGCCGATACCGAATTGCATCATCGCATCTTTCAGTGCGGCGGCGCGGGTGTCGGCAAGATGCGGCTCGATGATTTCCGGAGCAAGAAAGGCCACGTTGAACAGGATTCCGGTTTTGTAGCGGTGAATGACGTTCAGCACGTGGTCTGGATCCGGGCGTTCAGTTACGCCCATTTCTTCGCTGGCTTCCTGCGCCGCGCTCGGCAGAAGAATTTGCAGAGAGCGGTCCGACAGCTCGATCGCCTGCCGGGGGGTGAGAGTTTTTGATTCCACTCCTTCCGTCAGCAGGCGCTGAAAGATGCGGTCGGCGGCCATAATCGAAACCACCTGCCGCATCACGCGCGACGATCCCGGCATCTGGATTGGAATCACAACCTTATCTTCGTCGTCGAGCAGGTTGTCGGCGCTGGTCACCCAGATACGGAACAGGTGAATCAATTTGCCGTAAAACAGGCGGTGCTGAGGATCGCAGTCCATCAGGTGGTACATGGACTGAAAGAGCGTGGAAAAAATGTTTTTCCGCAGGGTGTAATAGGATTCTGGAATCGTGCCCATCGCAACGTCGTATTCCGGAGGGGTGTTCTCGGGAACGCGTAAAACGGTATCGGCGGAATTGTAAATGCACCCAATGGCGGTGCGCTGTTCGTTAAACGCCGCCTTAAACACGCGTCCGGCGTTCCATAATTCCATCCAGGTTTTCATAATCCGGAGTATTCTGGTTTCCTTTTGGCCTGCACGCCATCCTAAAATGAGTAATTTATGATTTCGGAAAACTGCGGACGAACAATCAGCCGTAAAGCAATTGAATGGCAAGCCCCGCAACCGTGCTGATAACGACCAGCAGTGCAACGATTCGCAGAGTGTCTTTGAGGTCGCGACGCTCCTTTAGCAGAACCAGCAGGCCAAGCCCGCTACTGCAACACAGGCCGGATACCGTCGAGCCGAAACTGAGTCCGCCTTTTAGAAATGTTTCGGCAATTGCCACCGAGGCGGCGCAATTGGGAATCAATCCGACCCATGCCGCCAGTAGAGGCTGGAACAGGGAATGGCGGAGCAGAACCTCGCCAAGGCGATCTTCGCCGACCCAGGCAATCAGCCCGTTCAGGCCGAGTGTTATGAGAAAGATAAACATAAAAATTTTCGCGGTGTGAACCAGTGGATGAGTTATCATCTGCCGCAGGCCGGTCTTTCCGGCAACATGATGATTACAACACCCCACATCGTGCGGCGCGATCTCGGAAAGCGGTGCGTCCGTCTTGCGGCGGCGAACCAGCAGATCAATTAAAACTCCGGCGACAATGCCAATCACGAGCTTGGTCGCCAGCAGTTTGATGACCGTTCCGGCCTGACCGGGTTGAGACAGCAGAACCGGTATGGCCTCATCGGATGTGGAAATAAACACGGCCAGCAGAGTGCCGGTGGTGATAATCCGGCGCGAATACAGCGAGGCGGCTACGACGGAAAAGCCGCACTGCGGCACACAGCCGAACAGCGCGCCCAGTGCCGGACCGGCTTTGGCGGCTTTTTGCAACCGGTACTCGATGGTATTGCCGAACTTCCGCTCAAACCATTCGACCAGAAAATAAATTACCAGCAGGAAGGGAATCATCTTCGCGCTGTCGATCAAAGCATCCATAAATAGTTCATTCATAGTTTCTGCAGGCTCCCATATCCCGCTTGTTCAGCGCAAAACCCAGTTGCAGGTTATAATACGGAGTGAATTACCGGAATTAACGAAGAGCGTCCATGTAGCGCCGGAAGGTTTCCTGGAAGGTTCCGAAGCGGCTGAATTCTTCGAGGCCGGAGAGAGATTTTAGTTCACAGGAGATGCCCGCTTCAACCAGCGCGGCCCCGGGATTGAGGCCGCCCACAACGATAAACCCGGTGTGGCCTTCGGCAACCGGAATATCCAGCAAAGGCTGGCCGGGACGGCCGATCATCAAAACACCGCCCATTCCGGCGTGCAGTAGCTGATCAAAGGCGCGCCGCGCTTCGTCGAGCGCGACGGAGGGAATTTCGCGGAAACTGGCGGTGATGATTCCGGCTCCTTTACCGGCCGCTCCGCGCACGTCGGTCATTCCGGCGCGGATAAATGTTTCGAGCGGATCGACGGTTACGCCGGAATATTCCATCAGCTCAACAAATCTCACTGGGCGACCTTGTCTCATTTCGATGAGTCCGCCATAGCGCGAAGTGACCGGAATGCCTTCGGCCATCAATACGCCGTTAACTGTTACACTGCATAGGGTTCCGAGCGCGGCATATCCGCCGGGAATGGTACGTCCGGCGAGCACTTCATTGGCGCGAACCAGACAGAGCCGGTCACCCAGCCCGAGTTGGCGTGCATAAACCGGCTTTATTTCCGCAAAGACCCGCGACAGATCGCGCGATTGAACCAGCGCGAAGTTGGCAATGACAGAACCTGCGCCGGTTTTGCTGTCGAAAGTCATCCGGTAGCCGAGCGTATCAATTCGTCCGCGAATGAACCCTACTTTGGCGACGACATCGGAATGCTGAAGTTCAGCGCGACCCAGTTCGGTGATGACGCGACCCTTCCGTCGACTGCTGAGGGCGGTCAGTCCGTCGCGGTCCAGCTCGGTCAAATACAGACGGATGGTGCGAGGCTGAAGTCGGACGCCCATACCGGGAAGTCGCTCGGCGATTTTCGTCGCGCCGGCCGGTCCGTCGAGTTCACTGAGTGCCCGCAGAACTGCGGCGCGGGCTTTGTCGTTTCGGATATTCATCGTTTTCATTCCTTTTTTTTGAAAAAAATTGCTCAAAAAAACCGCCGTATAACCTGACAACGTGACATCCAGCATATGGTCGAATTGCAAGGATTTATCCGAAGGCTATTTTTTTTATACGGCAATAATGCCGTTTATTTTTTTAAAGGCAAATCCGGTTTATAAAAATACCGTTGACCTGTTGGTTTTTTTGGATGAAATGAACACGTTGTTTCTGAATTTATACGACAGTTGATGCCGTATCAGCAGACCATACTAACCCTGAAAATGGAGGAAAAATGAGTGTAGTCAAAGAAGTGCTGGAGATCGTCGAGCGCCGCAATGCAGGTGAGCCGGAATTCTTGCAGGCTGTGCGCGAAGTGCTGGAGTCGCTGGAGCCGGTGATGGCTCGGCGTAAAGACCTTTGCGATGCCAAAATTCTGCACCGTGTGGTGGAACCCGAGCGTCAGATCATCTTCCGCGTGCCGTGGCAGGATGATAAGGGCAATGTGCAGGTTAACCGCGGCTTCCGCATTCAGTTTAACAGTGCCATCGGCCCGTATAAGGGCGGCTGTCGCTTCCACCCCAGCGTGAACGCCAGCATTCTGAAGTTCCTCGGTTTCGAGCAGATTTTCAAAAACGCGCTGACCACGCTTCCGATGGGCGGCGGCAAGGGCGGATCGGACTTCGATCCGAAGGGGAAATCCGACGGTGAAGTGATGCGCTTCTGCCAGTCGTTCATGACGGAGCTCCAGCGCCATATCGGCCCGGACACCGACGTGCCAGCCGGCGACATCGGCGTAGGCGGACGTGAAATCGGTTTCATGTTCGGTCAGTACCGCCGCATCCGCAACGAGTTTACCGGCGTACTCACCGGCAAAGGTCTGAAGTGGGGCGGTTCGCTGATTCGTCCGGAAGCAACCGGTTACGGCGCGACCTACTTCGCGCAGGAAATGCTCAAGACCCGCCGCACCAGCCTCGAAGGCAAAGTGTGTACGGTTTCCGGTTCCGGTAACGTCGCTCAGTACACGGTTGAAAAGATTAACCAGCTCGGCGGAAAAGCCGTCACGCTGTCCGACTCCGCCGGTACGATCGTTGATATGGACGGTATCACCGACGAAAAACTGGCCTGGGTTATGGATCTCAAGAACATTCAGCGCGGCCGCATCAGTGAATACACCAAGAAATTCACCAAGGCACAGTATCTCGAAGGCAAACGCCCTTGGGGTGTCAAATGCGACTGCGCCTTCCCGAGCGCCACGCAGAACGAAATTGACGGTGACGACGCCAAGGCCTTACTGGATAACGGATGCTTCCTCGTCAGCGAAGGCGCCAACATGCCGAGCACGCCGGAAGCTGTCGAACGGTTCCTGGCCAAGAAGATTCTGTACGGCCCGGGTAAAGCGGCCAACGCTGGCGGCGTGGCAACTTCCGGTCTCGAAATGAGCCAGAACTCCATGCGTATGAGCTGGAGCCGCGAAGAAGTGGACCAGAAACTCAACGCGATCATGGTCAACATCCACAAAAACTGCGCAGAAACAGCCGCCGAATACGGTTGTCCGGGCAACTATGTGGCCGGTGCCAATATCGCCGGATTTACCAAGGTGGCCGATGCCATGCTTGCTCAAGGTCTTATTTAACAGACCGGCTGGCGGGTTGCATTCGCGGCCCGTCGGCAGTATGAGTTCCCTTTCCCTTTTACGGGGAAAGGGAATTTTGCTAAAGGACGTCCCATGAATCGCATACTGGAGAAAGCACAGCTGTCGGAAACGGTGTTCCGCATGAAGCTGGATGCGCCTCTGATCGCCCGTGAGCGCAAGGCCGGCCAGTTTATTATTCTGCAACTGTGCGAGGACTACGGCGAACGTATCCCTCTGACCATTGCGGATGCCGATCCGGCCAAAGGTTCGATCACGGTGATCTTTCAGGCGGTCGGCAGAACAACACGTCAGCTGGCGCAGATGAACTGCGGCGATTCGATTGCCGCGCTGGTCGGTCCTCTGGGCACGCCGACACATATTGAAAAATTCGGCACGGTTGTCTGTGTCGGGGGCGGCATTGGAGCGGCACCACTGTATCCAATCGCTCAGGCACTGAAGCAGGCCGGAAACAAGGTGATCGTTATCATCGGGGCGCGTAACAGCGATCTGCTGATTTTGGAAGATGAGATGCGTGCGATCGCCGACGAACTGATCATTTGCACCGATGACGGCTCGTACGGCCGCAAAGCGCTGGTCACCCAGCCGCTCAAAGAGCTGTGCGAATTGAGCCCGAAACCCGATTTGGCGGTGGCTATCGGTCCGCCGGTGATGATGAAGTTTTGCTCCGAAACCACGAGACCTTATGCCGTGCCGACGATGGTGTCTCTCAATACCATCATGGTGGACGGTACCGGCATGTGCGGCGGTTGCCGCGTCACCGTCGGCGGAAAAACAAAATTTGTTTGCGTGGACGGCCCGGAATTCGACGGCCATCTGGTTGATTTCGACAACATGATCAACCGGCTCAATTCGTATAAAAGACAGGAAGGCGACGGGCACATCTGCAAGCTGGAAAAATTATAAGCCGTGGAGTGTTTACCCATGACGTATGTTCCACCCGAAATATTGATTCGCGACGCCCGGAAGCTTCTAGCCGAAATGGAGTCCCGCGCCGACCCGCTTAAACCAAAGGATCGTCTTGCGATTCCGGCACAGGAAATGCCGTCACAGGATCCGCTGGTGCGCCGCTCCAACATGCAGGAGGTTGCGCTGGGATACTCTCAGGAACAGGCGAAGCTCGAAGCGATGCGCTGTTTGCAGTGTAAAACCGCTCCGTGTGTCAACGGCTGTCCGGTGCGAATAGACATTCCCCGCTTCATTCAGGCGATTGCCGACGGAGACAATAAACAGGCGGTGGATATTATTAAAGAAAGCAGTCTTCTGCCCGCGGTCTGCGGACGCGTCTGTCCGCAGGAAGCGCAGTGTCAGGCCCCTTGTACGGTCGGCAAGTCGCTGAAGTCGGTTGCCCGGGCAGTTAATATCGGACGCCTGGAACGATATGTTGCGGACCGGGAACGGAATAGCGGACTAACGGAAATTCCGGCGATCAAACCTGCCACCGGCAAAAAGGTCGGCATTATCGGCACCGGGCCCGCCGGACTGACCGTGGCGGCCGATGTCCGCCGCGAGGGGCATAGCGTCACGCTGTTTGAGGCGTTTCACAAACCCGGCGGCGTGATGGTTTACGGCATTCCGGAATTCCGTCTGCCCAAAGAAATCGTTCAGCGCGAAATCGACACGCTGATTGCCATGGGGTGTGAACTCAAAACGAATTTTGTCATCGGTCGCACCCGCAGGATTTCCGACCTGCTTGAACAGGACGGTTTCGACGCGTTGTTTGTCGGCACCGGCGCCGGCCTGCCGCGCTTCATGAATATTGAAGGGGAAAATCTGGTGGGTGTCTATTCCGCCAACGAATATCTGACCCGATCCAATCTGATGCGCGCCTATAACAAAGAACGCGCGGCCACGCCGATCTTCGAATCCGAAAAAGTGGCCGTGCTCGGCGGCGGCAACGTCGCCATGGATGCCGCCCGCACAGCGGTTCGTCTCGGCGCCAAGGAAGTCCACTTGATCTACCGCCGCACCGAAACGGAAATGCCTGCCCGTATCGAAGAGATTGCTCATGCCAAAGAGGAAGGCGTCATCTTTCGTCTGTTGCAGAATCCGAAGCGGATTCTAAGCGACGAAAAAGGGTGGGTACGCGGCATGGAGTGCCTGCGCTATGAGCTGGGCGAACCCGATGAATCGGGCCGCTGTCGGCCCGTGGAGATCAAGGGCAGTGAATTTGAAATCGAACTCGACACGGTCATCGTGGCCATCGGCAACGACTCCAATCCGCTGATTCGTCAGACTACGCCCGGCCTTCAGACCAACAAATGGGGCAATATTGTGGTGGATGAAACCGGGAAATCGTCTGTTGACCGGATTTATGCCGGCGGCGACATTGTTCTCGGCGCGGCGACGGTGATTCTCGCCATGGGCGAGGGGCGTAGAGCCGCCGCCAGCATCAATAAAATGCTGGCGGGGATTTGATTCTGCATTTGCAGTCTGTTCATCGCCGTCTGAACCGGTAAAATGCGCCGGTCCGTCCTGGCGGGAGATGTCGTGGAATAAACAGGCGGGAATGGCGGGAGATTCTTATGAAACCGTTCAGCACAACGTTGAGCACAGGGATTGTGGATCTGGATCACACCATCCGCGGCGTGCTGGCGGGTGATAATATCGTCTGGCAGGTGGATGATGTCGCCGAGTATCAGGCGTTCGTAACACCCTATGCCAAAGCCGCACAGGAGAACGGGCGGGTGCTGATCTATTTCCGCTTCGCCCGCCACGACCCACTGCTTCCGCCGGGGCTCGCAACCGAGATTCATGAGCTCGATCCACAGATTGGATTCGAAGGATTCATCGCCCGCATCCACGAAGTGATCCGCCGCGTCGGGAAGGGGGCCTTCTATGTTTTTGATTGTCTCTCCTGTCTGGCGGTGGACTGGTATTCCGACCAGATGCTCGGCAATTTTTTCATGCTGACCTGCCCCTATCTTTTCGACCTCGAAACCGTCACCTACTTCGCTTTGTTCCGCAACTATCATACCCAGCGCGCGCTCGGCCCCATTACCCGCACCACCCAGCTTTTTTTAGACGTCTATTCGCACAAGGGCCGCCTGTATGTCCGCCCGATGAAGACACAGCACCGTCATTCGCCGACGATCAACATGCTTCACGAGTGGCGCTTCGAGGACGACACCTTTCATGCGGTCAGTTCCAGCAACATCATTTCAGAAATTCTCACCTCGGCCCGATGGTCGGGGCTGAGCGCAGACAGCAGTGGCGATTTCTGGGAGACGGCGTTTGTTCGCGCCCGTGAAATGATCAAGGCTGGAACCTACCGTCCGGATATCCCCGAACGCGGAAAGCTTCTTTATGAACAGCTTTCGCGGATGATCATTTCCCGCGACGAGGGGATGCAACGGCTGATTTCCCGCAACCTGACGCTGGAGGATATTCTCGACGTGCGGCGGCGGATGATCGGCACCGGCCTGATCGGCGGGAAGACGGTCGGGATGCTGTTGGCCCGCGCCATCCTCAAGCGCGCCGAATCACGGTTCGCGAGTCTGCTCGAAGAACACGACTCATTCTATATCGGCTCCGATGTGTTCTACACCTTCCTCGTGCGCAACGGCATTTGGAAAGTCCGGCAGAACCAGCGCGATCCGGAGCGGTTTCTTGAAGGAGCCGAAGAAGCCCGACATATGATCATTCGCGGCGACTTTCCCGACTACATCCTTCATCAGCTCGACGAAATGCTCGACTATTTCGGCCCGTCACCGTTCATCGTCCGCTCGTCATCCCTGCTGGAAGACAACTACGGAAACTCCTATGCCGGCAAATACGACAGCGTCTTCTGCGCCAATCAGGGGCCGCGCGAGCGCCGCCGGCAGGATCTGCTCGCCGCCATCAAAACGATCTACGCCAGCTCGATGAGCGAGCGGGCGCTGAACTACCGCGCTCATCGCGGCGCGCTCGACAAAGACGAGCAGATGGCCTTGCTCGTTATGCGCGTTTCCGGCGCGGCCTACGGTCATTACTTTTATCCGCAGGCCGCAGGCGTCGCCTTTTCGTTCAACCCGTATGCGTGGAGCCCCGACATTGATCCGAAAGCGGGTGTCATGCGGCTGGTTTTCGGGCTCGGCACCCGTGCCGTGGACCGCTCCGACGACGACCACACCCGCATCGTCGCGCTCAACGCGCCCGACAAACGGCCGGAAGGCAATTTTGAAGCGGCCATGCAATACACACAGCGGCGCGTGGACTGTCTCGACCTCGAATCCAACCAGCCGGTATCCGAAGCCTTCAGTGATCTGGTGCGGACTCCGCCGGAGGATCTGCCTCTGGATATGTTCGCCGCCGCCGACTTCGTTGTCCTGCCCGACGGACAGCGGGCGGAACGACGGCTTCTAACCTTTAACCGGTTGCTCAAGGAAACTCCGTTTGTTCAGGACATGCGCGACATTCTCTCTATCCTGCACGAAGCCTACGACTACCCGGTAGACATCGAATTCACCGTCAACTTTGTGGATGAAACAACCTACCGCATCAATCTGGTTCAGTGCCGTCCTCTACAGGTACAGGGGCTAGGCACCGTGAAACTGCCGGAAGTCCGGGTGCCCGAGCAGAAACGCATCATAGAAGCTCGCGGCGCAGTGGTCGGGCAGAGCCGGCTGGTTCCGGTGGATCGGCTGATCTATGTGGTTCCTTCGTTGTACGGAAAACTTCCGTTGCAGGAACGCTACGCGGTCGCCCGGCTGATTGGAGAAATCAACCGCACGGCGGCTCCGGAAAGCTCGGTCATGTTGCTTGGTCCCGGACGATGGGGCACCAGCAGTCCAGAGCTTGGAATTCCTGTCAGCTTCAACGACATCAGTCACGTTAATATCTTGTGCGAAATCGTCGCCATGCACGAACACCTCGTGCCGGACGTATCGCTCGGAACGCACTTCCTCAACGAGCTCGTTGAAAACAACATGCTCTATCTCGCGCTCTTCCCGAAACAGGGAAACAACTTCCTCAACGAAGAATTTTTCCTCAAAGGACTCAACCGTCTACTGGAACTGGTCCCGTCTGCTGAAAAATGGGCCGATGCCGTACACGTCATCGAAACCAAAGATCTTCCCGGCGGCAACACCATCAACCTCTGGGCCAGCGCACTCGATCAAAAAGTCGTCTGCTATCTCAAATGAGACTGCGGGCCGGTCTTTTTAAACAGGCATAACCTTTCATTTGGCCGACAGAAAGAAAACCCGAAGTTCCAATGGTTGGAATCTTCGGGTTTGACCTGTGGTCTCAAGCTTTCCTCTCGCGCTTAGCGGCGCGGGAGTTCATCCGTTCCGCGGGATGGCAGACTGGTTTCGCCCATCAGATATTCATCCACACAGCGGGCGGTTTCGCGGCCTTCGGAGATCGCCCAGACGATGAGCGATTGTCCGCGGCGGCAGTCGCCGGCGGCGAAAACATTCGGCACGGAGGTCTGATAGTTTTTGTCGGTCTTGATGTTGCCCGCTTTGTCGAGTTCGACACCAAGTGCTTTGACAGCGTTGTCGCGTTCCGGACCGGTAAAGCCGAGCGCCAGCAGGACGAGGTCGGCGGGCCAGTCTTTTTGCGAACCCGGTACTTCTTCCATGTTGGATTTGCCGGTCTGACGCTCCCGGGTGAATTCAACGTTGACGGTGCGCACGCTGGTGACGTTTCCGTTGTGTCCGTTAAATTCTTTGGTGAGCATGCAGTAGCGGCGGGGATCTTCACCCGCTTCGCGGTGCGAGGAGCTGGTGCGCAGTTTCATCGGCCAGTAGGGCCACGGCTGATGCGACGGACGGTTGCCCGGCGGTTCGGGGAAAAGTTCGAAGTTGACGACGCTTCTCGCGCCGTGGCGGATGGAGGTGCCGACGCAGTCAGAGCCGGTGTCACCGCCGCCGATGACGACAACATTTTTGCCCTTGGCGGAAATCTGCGGTTCGGCAAAGTCTCCGGCGCAGGTTTTATTCTGCAGAGGCAGGAAGTCCATAGCGAAGTGAATGCCCTTGAGGTCGCGGCCGAGCACCGGGATATCGCGGCCGATCGTGGAGCCGATGGCGAGTACGACAGCGTCAAACGCTTTGAGCTCTTCGGCGGAAAGATCGGTTCCGGCGGCGACGGATGTTTTAAAGGTGATTCCTTCCGCTTCCAGAATTTTGACGCGGCGGTCAATGACCCATTTTTCGAGTTTGAAGTCCGGAATGCCGTAGCGGAGCAGTCCGCCAATCCGGTCGGCGCGTTCAAAGACGGTAACGGTGTGTCCGGCACGGTTGAGCTGCTGAGCCGCAGCCAGACCCGCCGGTCCGGAGCCGATGACGGCGACGGTTTTTCCGGTGAGGGTTTCCGGTACGACCGGAACGACCCACTCTTCGCGGAAGGCGTGTTCGATAATTTCCTTCTCGATATTCTCGATGGTGACCGGCGGCGCATTAATGCCGAGTACGCAGGCTTCTTCGCACGGCGCGGGACAAAGACGTCCGGTGAATTCCGGAAAGTTGTTGGTGGCGGAAAGCATTTCCCACGCTTTTTTCCAGTGACCTTTGTAGGTGAGGTCGTTGAATTCGGGAATAATATTTCCGAGCGGGCAGCCGATGTGGCAGAAGGGAACGCCGCAGTTCATGCAGCGCGCGGCCTGCTCCCGAAGCTTGTCTTCCGGGAACGGACGGTAGACTTCACTGTAGTCCTTGATGCGTTCAACAATCGGCCGCTCGGCCGGTGTCTTGCGCTCGAATTCTTTAAATCCTGTTGGTTTTCCCATGGGTGCCTCCTTTGGAGGCGGAGAAGGCTTTAGACCTTAGGCTATAGGCCTGAAGGTTTGGTCAGTTGCTTTCTCCGCCACCATTCCTTAATGCATTTATCAAAGCGTTTAATACTCGCGCGACTTCCGCCGCATCATCTTCCAGTTTGTTCGTTCCCAAATATCCGAGCCGACGGGCGATCGATGCCTGATATTCGACTTCCTTCGCCGATCCGTAGGCGTTGTCCAGAAAGTGGATGTAATCCTTCTCTGTATTCCGCGCGCAACCTTCAACAATATTAGACGGAACTGAAACCGCTGCGCGGCGCATCTGCGATGTCAGCCCATACACTTCTTCTTTGGGGAAGGATTGAGTTTCCCTGTACGTCAGCAACGCCAGCGTATCCGCCAGTTCGAAACCTTTTAATTTCCTGTGATCTCTCATACCTAAAGTCTAAGGCCTATAGCCTAAAGCCTTCTCCTTATTCCCCGGTTCTCTTCTCATCGGCGATCCGCTGTAAGGCGCGTTTGTAGTCGACCGGAATGACTTTGATGAATTTCTTCACGGAGTTCTGCCAGTTATGGAGAATCCGTCGCGCCACAGCACTACCTGTATATTCCAGATGTTTTTCAAGCCGTTCGCACAGGCTGGCGATGTCGTCGTTGGTGAGCGGATCGAAATCGACCATCTCCGGATTGCAGCGGTTTTCAATGAAGTCTCCCGCTTCGTCGAGTACGTAGGCGATGCCTCCGCTCATACCGGCGGCGAAGTTGCGGCCGGTCGGGCCGAGGACAACCACGCTGCCGCCGGTCATGTATTCACAACCGTGGTCACCGATGCCTTCGACGACAGCATGGACGCCGCTGTTGCGAACGCAGAAGCGTTCACCGGCACGGCCGCGGATGTAGGCTTCGCCTTTGACCGCGCCGTAGAAGGCGACGTTGCCGATCAGAATGTTGTCTTCTGCGATGAAGGTTGCATCTTCCGGCGGGCGGATGATGAGTTTCGCACCGGAGAGACCTTTACCGAAGTAGTCGTTGGCATCGCCGATGATGCGGAAGGTGATCCCTTTCGCGCCGAATCCGCCGAAGCTTTGTCCGGCCGAGCCGGTCGCATGAATGGTGATCCGGTCTTCGGGCAGGCCGCGTTCGCCGTAGCGCTTAGAGATTTCGTGGCTGAGCATAGCACCGACCGTGCGGTGGATGTTGCGAACCTGTGCATGAATGACGACCCGTTCGCCGCGTTCCAGCGCAGGTTTAGCCTGCCGGATCAGGTCGTGGTCAAGCGCACCGGCCAGATCATCACTTTGCTTTTCGGTACAGCGCAACGGGGTGTTTTCGTCGACCGGCGGCTGGTAGAGAATCTTTGAGAAATCGAGTCCTTTGGTTTTCCATTTTTCAACGGCTTCGCGGACATCGAGCCGTTCGCAGTGTCCGACCATTTCGTCCAGGGTTCGGAATCCGAGCTCAGCCATGATCTGTCGCAGCTCTTCCGCGACGAAGCGGAAGAAGTTGATGACATATTCCGGTTTGCCGCAGAATTTTTTGCGCAGTTCGGGATCTTGTGTCGCAACGCCGACGGGGCAGGTGTTCATGTGGCAGACGCGCATCATGATGCAGCCGAGCGTAATCAGGGGGCCGGTCGAGAAACCGAATTCTTCGGCACCGAGCAGGGCGGCGACGGCGACGTCGCGGCCGGTCAGAAGCTTGCCGTCGCATTCAACGCGGATACGGCTGCGCAGTTTGTTGAGAATCAATGTTTGCTGGGCTTCTGCCAGACCGAGCTCCCACGGCAGCCCGGCATGTTTGATGGAGGACTGCGGCGAGGCGCCGGTTCCGCCGTCATAGCCGCTGATGAGCACGAGGTCGGCTTTGCCTTTGGCGACGCCGGCGGCGACGGTGCCGACACCGACTTCAGAAACCAGTTTAACGGTTACGGCGGCTGATGGGTTGGCACTCTTCAGGTCGTAGATGAGCTGTGCGAGGTCTTCAATGGAATAAATATCGTGATGCGGCGGCGGCGAGATCAGTGTCACATACGGAGTGGAATAGCGTGTTTTGGCGATCCACGGTTTAACTTTATGGCCGGGAAGCTGTCCGCCTTCGCCGGGCTTGGCACCTTGCGCCATCTTAATCTGGATTTCATCGGCGTTCGTCAGATAGTTACTGGTGACACCGAAGCGGCCGGAAGCCACTTGTTTGATGGCCGAGCGGCGCAGGTCGCCGTTTTCATCCGGCAGGAAACGGTCTTCGTCTTCGCCGCCTTCGCCGCAGTTGCTCTTGCCGCCGATGCGGTTCATGGCAATCGCGAGTGTTTCGTGCGCTTCCTGGCTGATGGAGCCGTAAGACATCGCTCCGGTTTTGAAGCGTTTGACGATAGCGGTCCACGGTTCAACGTCGCTGAGCGGAATCGCCGGACGGTCGTTTTTAAATTTAAACAGCCCGCGCAGTGTGTAAACAGCTTGATTGTCGTGGTTGACCAGATCGGAAAACTCTTTGAACCGATCGGCGTTGTCGGTGCGAACGGCTTCCTGCAGTTTGGCGATAGCCAGTGGGTTAAGCAGGTGATCTTCACCGTTGCGCCGCCACTTGTAGGCGCCGCCGATATCGAGCGGCAGGTTTTTGTCGGAAGCCCGTTTCGGGAAGGCGGACTGATGGCGTGCGCTGATTTCCCGGGCGATGCCATCGAGGCCGATTCCGCCAATGCGCGATGCCGTGCCGGCAAAATAGGTGTCGATTACGCTGCTGTTCAGGCCGACAGCTTCAAAAATCTGTGCGCCGCGATAGCTGTGCAGTGTGGAGATGCCCATCTTCGACATGACTTTGAGCAGGCCCTTGTTGATGGCTTTGACAAAGTTCTTCTTCGCGGATTTCCAATCGAGACCGGTCAGCAGCTCCTGCTTAATCATGTCGTTCATGATCTGGCCGACCATGTACGGATTGATCGCGCCGGCGCCGTAACCGATCAGCAGAGCAAAGTGGTGCACTTCGCGAGGCTCGCCGGATTCAATAATCAGTCCGCAACGGGTGCGCTGAAGTTTTTTGATCAGATGATGGTGCACGGCGGCGGTTGCGAGCAGAGCGGGGATCGGCGCATTTTCCTGATCGGCTTCCCGGTCGGAAAGAATCAGCAACGTGTAGCCTTTTTCAATAGCCGCAGAGGCGTCGGCACACAGTTTTTCGAGTGCATTGCGTAATCCTTCGCCGCCTTCGGAAACCTTGTAAAGCATCGGCAGTGTGACGGGTTTGAGGTTGCTATGCTTGAGTTTGCGGATCCGGGCGAGCTCGTCATTGGTGATGATCGGCTGATCAAGCTTGAGCTGGCTGCAATGTTTTGGCGTTTCCGCGAAAAGATCCTGTTCGGCACCGATATTGGTGACGAGTGAGGTGACACATTTTTCGCGGATGGCATCGAGCGGCGGGTTGGTAACCTGAGCGAAGAGCTGTTTAAAGTAGTTATAAAGGATTTGCGGCTTGTCGGCGAGTACCGCCAGCGGGGTGTCGATACCCATCGAACCGGAGACTTCTTCTCCTTCTTTGGCCATCGGGGCTAGAATCTGGTTCAGATCTTCCATCGTGTAACCGAACATGCGCTCGCGTTGCAACAGCGTTTCGGGATCACATCCGGTCGCTTCTTCCGGCGGCAGGCTGGAGAGATCGACAAGGTTTTCGCTGAGCCATTTTTCATAAGGCTGTCCGGCGGCGATTTCGTGTTTGATTTCTTCATCCGGCACGATGCGGCCTTTTTCCATATCGACGAGGAACATGCGGCCCGGTTCGAGGCGGCCTTTGCGTTCCACGTTGGCCGGATCGATATCTACAATCCCTGTTTCGGAGCCCATGATGACGTAGCCGTCTTTGGTGACGATGTAGCGCGACGGGCGCAGGCCGTTGCGGTCGAGAATGGCACCGAGGCATGTGCCGTCGGTGAATGGAATGGAAGCGGGGCCATCCCATGGTTCCATCAGACAGGAGTGATATTCGTAGAATGCTTTTTTCTCGGGGCTCATGGTTTTGTGGTTCTGCCAGGCTTCTGGAATGAGCATGCTCATGATGTGCGGGAGCGAGCGCCCGCCGTGGTAGAGCAGTTCGACGGCCTGGTCGAGCGAGGCGGAGTCAGAAAGACCCGGCTGAATGATCGGGAAGAGGCGGTCGATATTT
>JBIIYG010000022.1:0-26972 GCA_044346945.1 Pontiellaceae bacterium
TCTCCCCGAGGCGTTCGCGGCGGTTAAAAACGCCTGCCGCCGCCTGTGCGGAACCACCGTCCATGTGTCCGGCCACGATCTGGTCTGGGAAATGGTGCCGTTTGATGTCCAGCTGATCGGCGGAATCTCTCTGCATCAGGGAAAAATCGCCGAAATGATGACCGGTGAAGGAAAAACGCTGGTGGCGACCATGCCGGTGTATCTGAACGCGCTGACCGGCCGCGGCGTGCATGTGATCACGACCAACGACTTCCTCGCCGAGCGCGACTCGACCTGGATGGGTCACGTTTATAAATATCTCGGACTGACCGTCGGCTGTCTGAAAGGCCAGATGCCGCCGCCGGAGCGCCGCGCCCAGTATGACTGCGACATCACCTACGGCACTAACAGCGAGTTCGGCTTCGATTATCTGCGCGACAATATGGCGATGCGTTCTGAGGATATGGTGCAACAGCGCGGCCACATCTACGCGATCATTGACGAAATTGACTCGATCCTGATTGATGAAGCCCGCACGCCGCTGATTATTTCCGGCCCCGCGCCCTATTCCGCCGACGAGCAGTACCGCTCGCTGAACGGCACGGTGTACCGGCTGGTCCGCCGTCAGCAGGAGCTTTGCGCCCAGCTGGTCGCCGAGGCGAAAGACCTGCTCGAAAAAGACGAGACCGAGCAGGCTCAGCGCAAGCTCTATCAGGTTCATCAGGGCATGCCGAAGAACAAACAGCTGGCGAAGCTGATCGAGGAGCCCGCCACCCGCCGCCTGCTGGAGCAGGTGAACAATATGATGATCACCGATTCCTACAAGGAAGAGGCGCGCGAGCTCCGCGAAGAACTGTTTTTCACCGTGGACGAAAAAGGCCATGATGCCGGACTGACCGATAAGGGTTGCGAGACGCTGAACCCCGAAGATCCGGAAAGCTTCCTGATGCCCGATCTGGCCACCGCCCTGTCCGACCTCGAAGGCCGCGTCGGCCTCGCCCCGCAGGAAAAGCTGGTGATGCGCCAGAAACTGCAGGACGAGTTCGCCCACCGCAGTGAACGCATTCACGCCGTGAATCAGCTGATCCGCGCCCATTGCATCTACGAAAAGGATGTCGAGTACGTGGTGCAGGACAATCAGGTAATTATCGTGGACACGTTCACGGGCCGTCTGATGTCGGGCCGCCGCTGGAGCGACGGACTGCATCAGGCCGTTGAAGCCAAGGAAGGCGTGAAGATCGAGCGCGAGACGCAGACGCTGGCGACGATCACGATTCAGAATTATTTCCGTATGTACAAGAAGCTCGCCGGGATGACCGGTACCGCCGAAACTGAGGCGGGCGAGTTTCACGAAATCTACAAGCTCGACGTGACGGTGATCCCGACCAACCGCCCGATCCGCCGCGTGGACATCAACGACCAGATTTATAAAACCAAACGCGAAAAGTACAACGCAGTGATTGAGCAGATCAAAGACTGCCACAAAAAGAAACAGCCGGTGCTGGTCGGTACCGCCACGGTCGAAACGTCCGAGGTCATCAGCCGCATGCTCGACCGGCAGGGCATTCCGCACAACGTGCTTAACGCCAAGAATCACGCCCGCGAAGCCGAGATTGTCGCGCTGGCCGGACAGCCCGGCGCAATCACCATTGCCACCAACATGGCGGGACGCGGAACCGACATTAAGCTCGGCCCCGGCGTGGTCTGGCTGAACCGCGATCAGATTATGGATAAATCGCTGGCGCTAAGCACCGTTCCGGCCGGCGAAAGCTCCCCGCTGAAAAAACTGCTGACGGAACGTCCGTGCGGACTGTATGTCATCGGCTCCGAGCGTCACGAATCGCGCCGCATTGACCGCCAGCTTCGCGGACGCTGTGCCCGTCAGGGCGACCCGGGGCTTTCCCGCTTCTACGTTTCGCTTGAAGACGATCTGATGCGTCTGTTCGGCTCCGACCGCATCGCGGGCATTATGGAAAAACTCGGCATCGAGGAAGGCGAGGTGCTGGAGCATCCGTGGCTGAATAAATCCATCGAGAAAGCGCAGGAGCGCGTTGAGCAGATGAACTTCGGCATCCGTAAAAACACGCTGAAGTACGACGACGTGATGAATCAACAGCGCGAAGTGATCTACGGCTTCCGCCAGACCGTTCTGCGCAGTGAAGAGCCGCGCGAACAACTTTATGAAATCATCACCGATATCATTGAGGAAAACGCCAGTGCGCCCGCCGAGGAATTTCTGGCGTGGGCCAATATGACGTTTCCGATCGGTATGCGCTCCGAGGATCTCCCCGCCGAAGCGGATGCCGCCGCGCGGACCGCTCTGGTTTTCGCTCGCGTGAAAGAAGCGTACGAACTGAAAGTGACACACGAGGATCCGTCGCGGATCAAACAGCTGGAACAGATGATCATTCTTCAGTCGGTGGATGAGCACTGGCAGGAATATCTGCGCAACATGGACAGCCTGCGCGAAGGAATCGGCCTGCGCGCCTACGGCCAGCGCGACCCGCTGGTTGAATATAAACGCGAGGCGTTCAACCTGTTCGGCGATCTGATGGACCGGATCAAAACGGAAATCGCGCAGAATATTTTCCGCACTGGCTCTTCGATGGAGGCGTTGCAGGGTTTCTGGCAGTCGCTCAATAAAATGATGGTGAGCAATCAGGCCCAACAGCAGGCCTCCGCGCTGGCCGCCGCTAAACAGCAACAGGCCGGACACGGCGCTCCGCCGGTCATGCCGGCCCCCCAGCCGATCCGTCACACCGGCCGGGAAGTCGGACGTAACGATCCGTGTCCGTGCGGAAGCGGCAAGAAATACAAAAAGTGCTGTGGAGCGAATGCGTAATGGGTGATGCGTAATTTGATTCCCCCTTACGCATTACCGGTTACGGATTAAAGGAGGGTTTACGCATGGTCTCGTGGTTTGTCGAATTGCATCCGGTAGTTCAGGCTCTGCTGGCCACGCTGTTTACCTGGAGTGTCACCGCGCTCGGCGCGGCGATGGTTTTCTTTTTCAAATCCATTAACCGCAAAGTCCTTGATGCGATGCTCGGATTCGCCGCCGGTGTAATGATCGCCGCCAGTTTCTGGTCTCTGCTCGCTCCGGCCATTGAAATGTCCGAAGAGCTCGGCGTTCCCTCCTGGCTTCCGGCGGTTGTCGGCTTTCTGCTTGGCGGCCTTTTTCTGCGCGGAATGGATCTGGTTCTTCCGCATCTGCACCTCGGCGCTCCGATGAGCGCGGCGGAAGGAATTCACACCCCCTGGCGGCGCAGTATCCTGCTGGTGCTGGCGATCACTCTTCATAATATTCCGGAAGGTCTGGCTGTCGGTGTCGCTTTCGGCGCGGTGGCGTACGATCTTCCGTCCGCTTCGCTGGCGGGCGCCATCGCGCTGGCGATCGGAATCGGCATTCAGAATTTTCCGGAAGGCGCGGCGGTTTCCGTGCCGCTCCGCCGCGAAGGCTTGTCGCGCCGCAAATGTTTCTGGTACGGCCAGCTCTCCGGCGTGGTTGAGCCGATTGCCGGAGTCATCGGCGCGGCGACGGTTCTGCTGATGCGCCCGATCCTGCCGTACGCCCTCTCCTTCGCGGCGGGCGCGATGATTTTTGTCGTGGTCGAGGAACTGATCCCCGAATCGCAGTCGAATAAAAACACCGACATCGCCACGATGGGTGCCATGCTCGGCTTCGCCGTCATGATGATGCTCGACGTCGCATTGGGATAATCAGACAAGGCTTCGCGCCGTAATTCCGGTTACAGTGACAGCAGTTCCTGCACATCGTTCCAGTTGAGCGCCTGCATGAATTCGCCTTCTTTTTCGAGCGTGGCGGCAATGACCCCTTGCTTGCGCTGTTGCATCTGCAGAACTTTTTCTTCGACTGTGTCTTTGGTGATGAGTTTGACACTGTACACCGTGTTTTTCTGCCCGATGCGGTGCGCGCGGTCGGTCGCCTGATCTTCCACCGCCGGATTCCACCACGGGTCGTAGTGAATCACCATGTCGGCGCCGGTGAGGTTCAGTCCGCTTCCACCCGCTTTGAGGCTGATCAAAAAGACCGGAATCGAGCGGTCGGTGTTGAACTGCCGGACCATCGCCTGCCGTTCTTTCGTCGCGCCATCGAGATAGCAGTACTTCAGCTCACGCGCCTCCAGCTCGCGCCGGAGAATGGCGAGCATGGAAGTAAACTGGCTGAAGACCAGAACGCGGTGCCGCGCGTCGAGCGCCTCGTCCAGCAGTTCGAAGAAGAGTTCCATTTTGGCGGAAGGAAATTCGCTCTGAAGGTTCGGCAGTTTGAGCAGATCGAGGTGACAGCAGGTCTGCCGCAGACGCAACAGGGTTTTGAAAATCTGCATCCGCGAGCGGTTGAAGCCTTGCGCGGCGACCATATCGCTGATTTTGCGTTTCGAGCTTTCGAGCAGTTCTTTGTAAACCAGATACTGGTCTTTGCTCAGCGCGCTGTGCGCGACCCGCTGGATTTTTTCCGGCAGGTCTTTGGCAACTTCGCGTTTGAGGCGGCGCAATAAAAACGGATGCAGTTTGCGGCGCAGTTTCATCTGCGCCAGTTCGCCGTCCGGCCCGCCCCGGCTGATCGGCAGTTCGTAGTGTTCGCGGAACGCTTTGTGGTTGCTCAGGTAGCGGGGCATCAGAAAGTCCATGATGGACCAGAGGTCGGCGACGCTGTTTTCGATCGGCGTGCCGGTGAGCACCAGCTTGTGCTGGGCGCGGATTTTTTTGACCGACACCGCGTTCTGCGTGGAGCGGTTTTTGATGTGCTGAGCCTCATCAATAACCGCCACGGCGAATTCGTGTTTCAGATATTCGTCGAGGTCGCGGCGCATCAGCGCGTAGGAGGTGATGACCAGATCGCTTTCGTTCACCTTTTCCCAGTGATCGTGTCGGTCACTGCCGTGCAGTTTGAGCACACGCAGGCGCGGCGTGAACTTCGCGGCCTCTTCGGCCCAGTTGTCCACCAGACTGGTCGGACAGACGATCAAAGACGGTTTGCCTCGCGCCTTTTCGTTATGCCTTTCCAGCTGAAGCCAGACGAGCGTTTGCAGGGTTTTCCCCAGCCCCATTTCGTCAGCGAGAATTCCGCAGAAGCCGCTTCGCTCCAGATAGCGGAGCCAGTAAACGCCTTCCTTCTGATACGAACGGAGCGTCTCTTCTAGTTTTTCGCTGAGCGGTTCCGGCTCGATCTTCTGCTCGCGGTTCTGCTTCTGCGCTTTCTGCATCCAGTCCGGCGGAACTTCCACGTCCACACCGTCGAGCGAGTTCAGCGAGGACTGAACGTACGCGGCGTAGATGTCATTCATGCGGAAGGTGCCCGCCGCGCCGCCGGAGCCGAACGCGCAGTCGCTGAACACCTCGCGGGCGGTTTCAATGGCGTCGATATCCAGCAGAACGGTGCGGCCGTTTTTTTCGACGAACGCCTCGCCCATGTTGAGCGCGCGCTGAATTTCGCTTTCGCTGAGACTCTGGCCGCCGCTGTTTTCGTAGGCGTAGCCGACATCGAAAAATCCGCCGCCCGGCACCTCGTTAATGCGGATCACCGGCGCGGTGAATTCCGCCTCGTCCATAAACGGCGCGACGCGGCCTTCGAATTCAATCCGCCAGCCGAAGCGGCGCAGACGCGGCACGGCGCCGCCCAGAAAATTAAGCACCTCACGCTGGCCGACAATCGATGTCAGCAGATCGCCGCGGTGTCCGCGCAGTCCGGAGGAGGCCAGTTTTTCGAGCGCCTGTTTTTCCGCGTCCGGATTGCGCACACGGTAACAGAAAAAATCTTCGGGATCCGGCTGAGCGAATTTCCCGGCGGCCTCCTCGCGTCCGGCAATCAGAATCGTACCGCCGTACTCGGCGTACAGTTTTCCCGCCAGCGAAGCCTGACTGCCGCTGACCACCAGCCGGAAGCGAGGCTCCGCCGGTGTCAGCGAAAGCAAATCGGCGGAAACGTCCGTATCCACCGGGATGAGACTTCCAAGCGTTGGAAGTTCGTGATTTAAAAAGCCGGGAACAGCGGGCCGCGCGACGCGCGTGGAATTATGATAAATGCCGCGTAGCGGAACCGGCAGAAGCTCGTTCAGTTTCCGGAATATGCCGCCGGAAAAAACCCAGCCTTCGCGGGCGCCGATGATAAAAAGCGGCCTCTCCGTTTGATCCGGCAGTTCGGCGTGCATCGAGAGCAGTAATTCGCCGGAGGTCTCGTCCAGCTTCATGCTCATCCGCGTGGAAATCGTCTCCGCCAGCACGGTCAGCGGCGGACCGCCGCTTTCTTCAAAGATCGGTTTGTTGACGCACAGCTGAAGCAGATTGATAAAGTCCGCCTCGTTCGCCACCAGTCGTCCGCGCGCCGGGCCGTCGCAGATGTCCTCCAACACGAAGAGCAGGTTTTCATCGCGCGGCGTGAACGACAGGGGCAGGCCCGGCGGTATTTCGTTCAGCTGAACCCGCCGTCCCTGAAAATCGGCCATACAGCGCAGAGGGAAGCGTCCGCCATCGGCCTGCTCGCGCCAGTAGCTGTCGAGGGTCAGACGAAGAACCGCCGAAACCGCTTTGGGATGATTAGCGGGGACGCGGGTGATGTATTTGGTTTCGTCGTACTGCTCCAGCCGCGCCGCGCGCTGTTTTTCCTTCTGCGCTTTTTCCTGCCTCTGCGGATCGCTGTACTGCTTAATGGCCTCGAGCCCCAACGCGACCAGATGGGCGCAGATCAGTCCGCGCTCCTGATTGTCGCGACAGGGACAGTGATTCTCGACCAGCCCGTCTTTGGTCAGTTCAAATTTTGTGCGCATCCCGCGGATGCCGACGGCCAGTTCGCCGGAAATAAACGGATGCTCGTATTCGAGCTTTTCGACCACTCCGCGCTCAAACAGCAGTTTGCCGTCGCGGAACGACTTCCAGCCGGCCCAGTCCTGCAGAATTTTCTGTGTAAACGGTAATGCCATTGTCCGGTTTCCAACCATTGGAAAAATGGAATCCATTCTTTCCAACTGTTGGAAAATAGCGAGCGGAAACTTCTTTTCCGCAGAGTTTTTAAACGAGAAGCCGGGAGCGCCCGATGGGGACATCGGGCCTACATCAGCCTATGACTCGAACGGAAATTTGTACGGAGTGAGGTTTTGCTCGTCGCGCATCTGGATGAGCTGTTTCTGAAGAGCTTCGTCAACCGGTGCGCCTTTGTCTTTACGATCCAGCCAGGCGAGGTGTTCTTTTTCGCCGCAGGTGTAGATGCGTTCGGCGCCGGGGGCTTTCTGTGAACCGCGCAGTTCGCGCAGAATGTCGCCGGAGGTTTTTTTGAATGACGCGAGGTCGCAAAAGTGTTCGATGTTGATCGCCATGAAGAAATGTCCCAGACCGTACGGACAAGGTTTGCCGTCATCGCCGATCCCGCTGAGCTGACGCAGGAAAGCTCCCTGCTGAAGCGTGGCGGAGAGCAGTTCGACGACCGTGGCAAAGCCGTAGCCTTTGTAGCCGCCGGTTTCTTCGCCGATGCCGCCGATAGGCGTGAGCGCGGCTTCACCGGTGACGAGGTCTTTGAGGATTTGCGCCGAGTCGGTTTTTGTTTTTCCGTCGCGGCCAATGACGAGTCCGGGCGGACAGGCTTTACCTTCGCGTTCATACTGTTCGATTTTGCCGCGCTGAATGATCGAGGTGGCGTAGTCGTTGGTGAAGGGAAATTCCTCGTCGGTCGGGATGCCGAACACGAGCGGGTTGGTGCCCAGCATGTTTTCAACGCCGAACGTCGGAGCGATGGAGGGCCGCGCGTTGGTGCCGGTCATGCCGATCATACCGGCGTCGCAGGCCATCATGGGATAGTAGGCGGCAAAACCGTAGTGGGTGGAGTTGCGGGCGACGACCATGCCGAGGCCGTAGGTGCGGGCTTTTTCGATGGCCATTTCCATACAGCGCCTGCCGACGACCATGCCCATGCCGTGGTGTCCGTCCACCACCGCCGTGGCGGCCATGTCACGCACGACTTCTATCCTTGTGACCGGCTGTTGGATTTTTTGCTTAACGATCCGGTCGTAGTAGATCGGCTTCATCCGCCCGACACCGTGGGAATCTATGCCGCGCTTGTCGGACAGGATCAGGACCTCGGCGCAGAGTTTCGCTTCCTGTTCCGGTACGCCGACGGATTTAAAAACGTCGGCCATGAACGCTTCGAGAAGATTAAACGGTACGTTGCAGGTCATGCTGATTTCATCCTTCGACAATCGATCTCAATATGCTTTCGAACCGCTGAAGTCCGCTTTCGAGTGCATGTTTCTTTTCAACCAGCTCCCGGGCGGTCTGCGCCATTCGCTCGGCCAGAGCGTGATCGGTGAGAAGCCATTCGACGCTTTGCGTGAACAGCTCGGGCGTGTCGGCGACCAGACAGTTTACGCCGGTCTGAGCCTCCAGCCCGGCCATTCCCAGCGAGGTGGAAACTACCGGCAGTCCGGCGGCCATCGCCTCCAATACTTTCGTGCGCATGCCGGAGCCAAGCCGCACCGGCGTGACGAAAACACGGGCGCGGGCGCGGTACGGACGGAGGTCTTTTACAAATCCAGTGACGACGATCCGGGGATCCCGCCGCGCCAGCCGCTGGATGCGCGGCCCGGCCCCTGCGCCGACGATATAAAATTTCACGTCGGGGTGGCGTTCGCTGAGCCGCGGCCAGACATGATGATAGAACCACAGCACGCCGTCTTCGTTCGCGGGGTCGCCCATGAATCCGGTCAAAAGAACGATGGGCTCTTTGGGAAGTGCCGGGCTGTCCTGTAAATAGTTTATATCCACTCCGGCGGGTGCCACGGAAACCGCGAGATCCTGCGCATAGTACTGCATGGTGAAGCGATCCTGCGGCGTCAAAACCAGGACGCGGTCGGCACTGCGGTACATGTCGAATTCATATTTCTGAAGCCCGCGCAGTTGCGGCAGACTTTTGAGATACAGCTTCAGCTTGATTTCACCCAGCGCGGTGTATTTTTCGTACGCCGCAGTGACACACCGATGACAGGAAATGACCTTGTGAATGGCGGACAGATATGGATTTTTGTGAAGGTACTGCCCCATTTCGGAAAATTCAGCGAGAATGAGATCGTATTTGCCGTGCTCGCACACTTCTCCGGTTTTTTTGATCATCTCTTCGGAATAACTCTTCCAGAAAACGGCCGGGCGGCTTAGAGAAATGTAGTCATGAAACGCGCGGGTCAGGATTTTCCGGTTCGGATGAGGAAGCGTGTAAAGCTCGGAAAGCAGAGGACGGAGTGATTCGATCTGTTCTTCGCTTTCGTTCTGGATAAAAGAAAGAAGCCCGACCTGATATCCATGTTCCGCCAGATATCGGATCCGTTCGTAAATGATCCGGTGTCCTCCGGCGACTTCGGCATACGGCAGTTTGTTGGTGAGAAACAGTATCTTCATACCGGCATCCGCCCTAATAAAGTTCCTTCACCAGCTCCATGAATTCCTCCGGCGTGTAATCCTCCAGCGGACGCCCGGACGCTTTAACGGTTTCGTTGATCCGGTTACAAATCTTCTGCAACGCCTCATGAGTTTCACCGGAACCCATCATGACCTGATACTGCTCCGCCGTGGTTATTCTGATCTGTCCGTCCGATGTGTCGAACCCGACTCCCAGCAGACCCACTACCCGGCTTTTTCCGGCTTCTCTCATGCTTTTTATCTATTCCCTACTTGCACTCAACGTGAATCTCTGGCTTATTCTCCGTTCTTCTGCCCGATGGTGTAATGGTAGCACAGCAGACTCTGAATCTGCTTGTCTAGGTTCAAATCCTAGTCGGGCAACCAATCCCTCTTTTACGACACCCGGATCGGCATCAACACGTACAGAAACGGAACGCCGGTTTTAATAACGCCCGGGCTGAGTTCATCAGACAGTTCGAAGAAAATCTCATCCGAATCCAGGTGACGGAGCGGGGCCATCAGAAATCCGGGATTAAAAGCAATCGTGATTTCTTTCCCCTCGTATTTCACCGGGATGGTTTCTCTCGCTTCGCCGATTTCCGGGCTGTTCGTCACAAGCTCCAGCTTGTTTTTGCCGAATGTGAGCCGGATAGAGGCGGTTTGATCGTCGGTCAGCAGTGAAACGCGGCGCACGGCGTTCAACATGGTTTCCCGGTCGATTGCCACACGTTCTTCGCACTGTGACGGGATAACCTGCTGGAAGTTCGGATAGGTTCCTTCGATCAGTTTTGAAACGATCAGAATGCTGTCGAAATCAAAAACAACCTGTGTATCCGCCACGCGGATTTTCAGAAGTCCTTCGTCACCAAGGGTCTTAATCAATTCATTGATCGTTTTAGAAGGAACAACCAGTCCTTTGGCGGCATCTTCCGAGAATTCCACTTCCTGCTCAACCAGAGCCAGCCGGCGGCCATCTGTGGCTACAACCGTCAGCTTCTCGTCCTTAAAGCTGAGTAAAACACCGTTCAGAATGTAGCGTGTTTCGTCTGAGGATGCGGCGTAGCAGACTTTTTGAAGCATGTCTTTAAAGACACTCTGATCCACGGTATAGACCGAGCTTTCATCAAATTCAGGCAGGGGAGGAAATTCCTCTTCCGTCAGACCAACCAGTTTGAAATAGGAAGGACCGCAACGGATGGTGGCTACGTCTTTGGCGTCCACTTCGATTTCGATCTGGCCGCTTGGAAGCTCGCGGCAGATACTGAAAAAACGGCGGGCGGGCAGTGTGGTTCCTCCCGGTTCGCTGATTTCAGCCGGAACGCTGGTTTTGACACAGACTTCCATATCGGTTGTCGTCAGAGAAACTGTGGTGCCTTCCGCTTTCAAAAGAACATTGGACAGGATAGGAAGAGTGCTTCTCTGTCCGACAATGGATTGAACTTTTTGAAGCGCTTCGAGCAGAACATCTTTTTCAACTGTGAGTTTCATTAACAACCTCCAGAATCAATAGGGTTATAAATCTATATAAACCGTCTTATTATTACTACTGTAAATAGGTTCCGGTGCCAGCCTATTTTTCGTTTCAACCCTGTCCAATTACCGCACTTAGCACTGTGGATATCTCTGTGGAAAAATCGAGCGTAAATCCGTTCTGTTTTTGATAACCCGAAGTTACTGATTCTGTACCCAGCTTATCCACAGGCCGGTGAACAGGTTGTTCAGGCCGGCTGTTCCGCTTTCTGTGAGCCGTGGCCTATCCGCTGGCGCAGTAAAGAAAGAGTCTGACGAAGCTTCAGATCCTCAGTCTGGCGCTGTTCCACCAGCTGGCAGGCGTGAACGATGGTGGCATGATTCCGCCCGAAGGCGTCGCCGATGACCGGGAAAGACATATTAGTCATCGTCCGCGACAGATACATCGCAACCTGTCTGGGCCAGGCGATATTCTGCGGGCGCTTCGGCCCGACCAGATCACCCAGCCGGATATCAAAATGTTCCGCGACCGTTTTCTGAATGCTCTCGATACTGACGGCGTGTTTCTTTTCCTGATCGAGAGTGTCCCTCAGAAGATATTCCAGCTTCGACCGGTCCAGCGCCTGTCCGGTCAGCGAGACATAAGATGCCACGCGGATCAAAGCCCCCTCCAGCCGCCGGATATTGGATGAAATCCGTTCCGCGATGTAGAAAAGCAGATCCTGATTGATCGCCAGATTCAGCTGTTCGCACTTTTTGCGCAGAATCGCCACCCGCGTTTCAACGTCCGGGCTCTCCAATTCCACAACCAGCCCCCACTCAAACCGCGACACCAGACGGGGCGCCAGACCCGAAAGTTCTCCGGCGGGCCGGTCTGAGGTCATGACAATCTGCTTATGGTTTTCGAAAATGGCGTTAAACGTATGGAAAAACTCCTCCTGCATCCGATCTTTACCGGCCAGAAAATGGATATCGTCAATCAGCAGGGCGTCCACCGTCCGGTATTTTTTACGGAACTTGGCCAAGGAATTGGATGTCAGCGCCTCGATGTATTCGTTCACAAACGCTTCGCAGGTGGTGTAGCAGACCTTGCCGCGCAGATTTTTTGAATGGATGAAATTACCGATCGCCTGCATCAGGTGCGTTTTGCCGAGGCCGACCCCGCCGTGAATAAAGAGAGGATTGTATGCCCGGGACGGAGACTGCGCCGAAGCCATCGCCGCGGCGTGGGCAAACTGATTGGACGGCCCGACCACAAACGAATCGAACGTGTAGTTTTTGTTGAGATTGGTTTCCGCCGGTTTTTTCGCCGGTGCGACGGAAGCCTGCTTCTCCGCCTTTTCTTCCGACGGCTCGCCCAGCAGAGAATAGTCCACCGATAAATCGATGCGCATTTCGCGGCCCGAAACAACAGCCAGCGCTTTTTTGATCAGCGGCAGATAATGTTCTTCCAGCCAGGACTGATAAAAATCGTTGCCGACCACCAGAGTCACCCGGTTCTCTTCGACACAGCGGCACTGAATCACAGCGATCCACTTATCGAAAATATCTTTCGGCAGAGTCTCTTCCAAATGGCGGCAGGCCTCTCCCCAAAGTGTCTCTTTATCTTTGCGCATACGGTTCCAAATCGGCACAGTTAAAAAATCATTAACAATTCAAGGGGAGATATCGACAGGTTGTTAACAAGCGAATCTCCCCTGCGCTTTCGCGACGAGGAGAAGCTAGTAAACAAGGGCCGGATGCCTCAAGGGGAAAGCCGGAAGCGGTGGGAAAAAAAAGCCGACACACAAGATGTAGTTTAAAAAAGAGGGACCGCCACAAAATACCGTTCAAAATTCGGGAAAAGAAAAACTCATAAAGTGCACCTTTTTTTTGTAAACAGGTCTCTAACAGAAGCTTTACGAATATGAAAAAACAGACATCTGTCCACATACTTATCCGCAGTGCGGAAAACGCGGCCGACATCCGTTATCTATGCGGAGCGGAACCCCCTGAAGCGGCGATGCTTATCTGTGAAGGAAGCCGTGGAACACTCCTCGTTTCCGAAATGGAATACAACAGACTGCGCCGTTCCGTGAAACGCGGCATCACCGTTTTGCATCCGGAACTGATCGGCTCCTCATGGAAAAAAGGCGCGGCGGACTGGATCGGAAAATCCGTAAAACAGAAAACGCTGACGGTTTCCGCGAGCTTTCCGCTGGGACTGGCGGAAAAACTCAAACGCGCCGGATATAAAATCAAAATCGCCACAGCGCCGGTCTGCCCGCGGCGCCAGATTAAAACCGCCAGCGAAATCTGTGCGGTGCAAAAATCTCAGCGCGCCGCCGTCGCCGCCATGAACGCCGCCATCCGGCAGATTGCTTCTGCGGAAATCGGCAACGACGGACTTCTTCGTCTCGGCAAAACCATTCTAACCTCGGAAGCCGTCCGGGCGACGATCCACCACGCACTGCTGGATCACGATTGCTCCGCCGCCGAAACCATCGTTGCCTGCGGCCCGCACTCCGCCGATCCGCACGAACGCGGAAGCGGCCCGCTCCGCGCCGGACAGCCCATCGTCCTCGATATTTTTCCGCGCTCCACCGCGACCGGCTACTGGGGAGACCTCACCCGCACGGTTTGCCGCGGCCCGGCACCGGCGGAACTGAAAAAAATGTACAACGCCGTCAAAGCCGCACAAGCCGCCGCACTTAACGCCGTGAAAGATGGCGCCTGGACCGATGCGGTACACAAAGCCGCTGCAGACGAAATGGAAAAACGCGGATTCAAAACCGGCGCAGTGAACGGTGTACCGCAGGGATTTATCCACGGAACTGGCCACGGCGTCGGATTAGAAATCCACGAAGCACCGCGCGTTTCATCGGCGAACCATCAAAAACTCAAAGCCGGAATGGTCATCACCATCGAACCGGGACTCTACTATCCCGAATTCGGCGGCATCCGCATCGAAGACACCGTCGCCGTCACCAAAGACGGTTGTCAAATGCTCGCCCCCTGCCCCAAGCGGTTTGAATATTAAGGTGGGGACGGCTGTCCCCAGCCGTCCGCGGCGGCGTGAGGACACACCGCCCTACCGAAGATAAGAAAGAGCGCGACCGCCGGGCGCGCTTCGCTTGTCTCTATGAATTTCGTCGCCCCGGCATTGCCAGCCGCCACAATTCGTGGCTATGCTCACCTCGGTTTTTGAAAACGAACTGCCGCACAAACAAAGTTATTTGCCAAAAATATGACAAACGTCCTTCACATCATGGTCGACTCGCTTCCTCCTGCGGAAGCGAGCTGGGTAAATACTTTCTCGGCATTACTGGTGCCCGCAATAACGATCGTTGGCGTGTACATAGCTTACCAGCAGTATCAGGTTAACAAGAGCAGACTTCGACATGAAACTTATGAACGAAGGCTCGCCGTGTATAAATGTGTTCAACGCTACCTTTCAGAAATACTCAGAGAGGGAAAAACAACGTACGAAAAAGCACTGAAATTCTATTCGGAAGCCTCTGAAGCCGCATTTTTATTCGATCCTGCCGTCCAAGAAAAAATTGAACAGATATACGCGAAATCAATCGAAATGGAAGATGCGCACGAAAAGCTATACCCCGCTGATAAATCACCCGGGTTGCCTGTTGGTGAAGAGCGTAGCGCAGTGTGCACAAAAAATACCGAGCTACTCAAGTGGCATATAAACGAGCTGAGGGAGAGTCGCCCATTCTTTGCAAAAAAACTGGGATTAAAAATCAAATAACCACAGCGTTCACTCTATTGCAGGCTCCGCCCGCGCAGAGTGACGCTGAACGCTACTTTTCCCTGACGATATCGGCACCGAGGGCGCGGAGGCGTTCGTCGAGGGCTTCGTAGCCGCGATCGATCATTTCCACGTTCTGGATGGTGCTTTTGCCTTCGGCACAGCAGGCGGCGATGACCATCGCCATCCCGGCGCGAATGTCCGGACTGGTGAGCCGCGCGCCGTGCAGTCTGGAGAATCCGCTGACGACGACGCGGTGCGGGTCGCACTGGATGATGTTCGCGCCCATGCCCATGAGGTGGTCCACAAAATACATGCGGCTTTCGAACAGCTTTTCGAAGAAGAGCATTTGTCCCTGCGTTTGCGTGGCCAGCACGATCATGACGCTCATCAGGTCAGACGGAAACGCCGGCCAGATGCCGTCCTCGATTTTCGGCGTGTAGTTGCCAAGGTCTGTAACGATGGATCGTTCTTTTTGGGCGGCTAGAGAAAGCGCGCCGTTTTTGAGCGTCCAGTTAACGCCGAGTTTTGAAAATCCTTTTTCGAGTACGTTAAGCGTGACGGTGTCGCCCGGCTCGGGAATTTCGAGCGAGCCGCCGGTGACCACGGCGGCGGTGAGGAAGCTTCCGGCTTCGATGTAGTCGGGCTGAACCGTATGTTCCGCTCCGGCGAGCTGTTTTACGCCGCGGATGTGCATCCGGTTGGTGCCGATTCCGGCGATGTCGGCACCCATTTTGACGAGCAGGTGCGCCAGATCCTGTACGTGCGGTTCGCAGGCGGCGTTGAAGATGGAGGTTTCGCCTTCGGCGAGCACGGCGGCCATCAGGATGTTTTCGGTGGCGGTGACGCTGGCTTCGTCGAGCACCAGGTCGGCGCCGACCAGCGCTTTGCGTTTAAAGTGGTACGGCGCGGTGTCGTTGACTTCGATGCCGAGGGCGCGCAGTCCGTAGAAGTGGGTGTCGAGGCGGCGGCGGCCGATGACATCGCCACCGGGCGAATGAATAAGCGCCGAGCCGTGGCGGGCGGTGAGCGGCCCGGCCAGCAGAATGGAGGTGCGGACTTTGCGGCAGAATTCTTCGTCGAGCGCCGTGACTGTAAGCCCTTTGGCGCAGAGCGTTACGCATCCGCCGGATTTTTCGACCGATACGCCGAGCGACATGAGCAGTTCGAGCATGACGCGGACGTCGGCGATGTCGGGAACATTACAGAGTTTGACCGGCTGATCGGTCAGCGTGCAGGCCGCCAGCATGGGAAGAACCGCGTTTTTGTTGCCGCGCGGAGAAAATTTTCCGCTGATGGGATTGCCGCCGTTGATGATGAATTTTGCCATGGCGCAGACAATAGTGGTTTTTCCAGTGTTTGGAAAAAAAATCGGCGGATTTTTCCGGAGTTTGGAACTGGCGGCTGTTCCGGCGCTTCAGGTACACTGCGCCGCATGAAATTCCGTACGCTTCTTCTGCTGTTTTTTGCCGCTTCGCTTCGTGCGGAAGAGCTTCCGCCCGCCGCGCAGATTCTGGATTTTGCCCGCGCCCAGCTCCCGAAACAGCCGGTTCGTATGAACGGATCGCTCAAGGAGCGCGCGCCGAACGGTTTTGTTAAAAAAGAACTGACGATTGAAATGGATCTCAACTGGGGCGCGGACCCGGCCAACGCGACGTACCGCATCCGCGATGAAAAATCCGGCCTTTTCCAATGTCTGGAAATCCAGTGGGTTCCGGGCGGGCCGGAATTCCAGTATTCGGAAAACGGCGCGGCGGTTGCCGGGTTTGATCCGAACCGGGAAATCGACGGCCTCGGCGTGACGTGGGACGATCTGAGTTTCGCCTTTCTCTGGAGTTTTCAGGCCGACACGCTGAAGACCGATAAAAAACTCGGGCGCGACTGCTATGTGGTCGCGGTTCCGCGCGGCCCGAACCGTCTGCTTCTCTGGATCGAAAAAGACACCGGACGGCTGTTCGGCGCGAAAGAGGAAACTCCTGACGGAACCTTGCTCAAAGAGATCAAGGTGGTCAGCGTGAAGGAATTCGACAAACTCTGGATGGTCAAGGATGTCGATATTCTCCGCCCGTCCGAAAACGGCCGCACGGCTCTGCGTATCGAGCAGGTCGAAGCGGTTGAAGTGAAGAATTAACACGGAGCTTCCGGCGTATGATCACGCAGGAAAAATGGGAGAAACTCTACGAACGGATGGCCGCACTGGGTATCCGCGAAGAGGATTTGACCGAAAACTTCATCCGCGGCTCCGGCTCCGGCGGGCAGAAAATCAACAAAACCTCATCCTGCGTTCAGTTGCGCCACGCGCCGTCGGGCATGGAAATCAAATGTCAGTCCTCGCGCCTGCAAAGCTCCAACCGCTTTTTCGCGCGGCGCGACCTGTGCGATAAGCTGGAAGAAAAAACGCTCGGAATCAAAAGTCAGAAACGGCAGGAGCAGGAAAAAATCCGGCGGCAGAAGCGCCGCCGCTCACGCCGCGCGAAAGACCGGATGCTTGAAGCCAAACACAAGCATTCAGAAAAAAAGGCGCTTCGCCGTTCCGTCGGTGAATAAACCATGAACACCGCAGACAAACTTCAACAGCTGAACGGGATTTTCCAGAGATTGGAAAAGGTCGTCGTCGCTTTTTCCGGCGGCGTGGACAGCACCTTTCTGACCGCCGCCGCCGTGCGGGCGCTCGGCCCGGATAACGTACTGGCCGTTACCGCCGTTTCCGCCACGCTAACGGACGGCGAGAAAGCGGAAGCGCTGGCGCTGGGAAAACAAATCGGCGTACAGCATGTTCTGCTCGAAACCAACGAATTCAGCGACGCGCCTTTCACCGCCAACACCGCTGAACGCTGTTACTTCTGCAAAAAAATCCGTTTCACGGCGCTGGTCCAATGGGCCGCCGCGCGAGGATTCAACTGGATCGTCGAAGGCACCAACGTGGACGATGCTGGCGACTATCGCCCCGGCACTCGCGCCGTCGCCGAACTTCCGTCGGTGCGCAGTTCGCTCAAAGAAGCCGGACTGACCAAGGTGGAAATCCGCGAAGTTTCCAAACAATGGAACCTGCCGACGTGGGAAAAGCCGAGCGCCGCCTGCCTCGCCTCGCGCATCGAATACGGACTGCCGCTGACCGCCGAACGGCTCAAGCAGGTTGAAGAAGCTGAAAAACTGATCCGCCCGCTTTGCAAAGGACAGCTTCGCGTCCGGCACCACGGAACGCTGGCGCGGATCGAGGTCGAACAGGGATGGATTTCCAAGCTGGCGGAAGCAGAAACAGCGCAGTTGATTTCAGAAAAACTAAAGTCGCTCGGCTTCCATCACGTTGCGCTGGATTTGTCCGGCTACCGTATGGGAAGTTTGAATGAGGATTTAAAATGAAACCGAAACTGTTCGAGGAAATGGGCTTTGCGAAAATAGACAGCCACCGCGCGGAGCGGTGCGGCGCGCCGGAAGCGATTTACTGCGCCGGTAAAACTCCGGAGCAGGTGGCGAAGATTGTCGAGCGGATGAACCAGGGCACACACAATATTCTGGCGACGCGGGCGAACGCCGAGACTTTCGCGGCGGTGAAAGACCTCGTGCCGGAAGCGGAATATCATGAAGCCGCGAAACTGATTATCGTCCGCAAAGAAGCTTTCACGCCCGATCCCGACCGCTTCATTCTGGTGATTACCGCCGGCACAAGCGACATTCCTATTGCCGAAGAAGCCGCGCTGACCGCAGAAGTGATGGGTCACCGCGTGGAGCGGGTGTTTGATGTCGGCGTCGCCGGAATTCACCGGCTGTTCGCGCAGGAAGAAAAAATCCGCGGCGCGAATGTGATTATTGTCGCCGCCGGAATGGAAGGCGCGCTCGCCAGCGTGGTTGGCGGACTGGTGAATAAGCCGGTGATCGCCCTGCCGACGAGCATCGGCTACGGCGCGAGCTTCGAAGGACTGGCCGCCCTGCTCGGCATGCTGAACAGCTGTGCCGCCGGAATCGCCGTGGTGAATATTGATAACGGGTTCGGCGCGGGTCGCCTCGCCGGTATGATGAATGCGATGAGATAGGGAAGATGGAATGGTGGAATAAAGGAATATTGGAATAATGAAAAACAGTCAAACAGCACGAGCCCAGGACTCCACCATTCCACTATTCCATCATTCCACTTTGTATCTATCCTGCTTTTCCGGAATCAGCGGGAATATGTTCGTCGGCGCATTGCTGGACGCGGGACTGCCGGAGCAGGCCTTTCGTGAGATGGTGAGCGCCCTGCCCGTTTCCGGATACCAGCTGAAAATTGAGAAGGTCACCAAGAGCGGAATCCGCGCGACGCATTTTGATGTGGAGCTGGATCACGCCGCGCACCAGCCTCACCGGCATCTCGCGGACATCGTGAAAATTATTCAGTCCGCGAAACTCAGCGACAAGGTGAAGGCGCGAAGCATCGCGGTGTTTACGAAACTGGCGGAAGCCGAAGCGAAGGTTCACGGGACAACGGCGGAGAAAATTCATTTTCATGAAGTCGGCGGCGTGGACGCCATTATTGATATTGTCGGGACGGTGTTCGGGCTCGAAACGCTTGGCGTCGAAAAGGTGTACGCCGGAAATCTGCGAACCGGCTCCGGCTTTGTCCAATGCGCGCACGGACGGCTTCCGGTTCCAGCTCCGGCGACGGCGGAACTGCTGACCGGAATTCCGTACACACACGGCGATGTTGAAAAGGAACTGCTCACGCCGACCGGCGCCGCCCTTCTTGCCGTACTGTGCGACGGCTTCGGCGACCGGCCTGCCGGGTTTGTTTCTGAAAAAACGGCATACGGCGCGGGCGGCTGGGAACTTGATATTCCCAACGTTGTGCGCGCCGAGGTAGGGCGCGTTCGCCGAACGCGCCGCGGACAGCCCGGCGGTCTGTCCCTACCCGAAGAACTGCTGGTGCTGGAAACGAATATCGACGACTGCAATCCGCAGATTTTCGATTACGTGATGGAGCGATTGTTCAAAGCCGGGGCGCTGGATGTCTGGCTGACACCGATTCAGATGAAGAAAAACCGGCCAGCGGTTACGCTGTCCGTGCTGACCGATGCCGGACTTCAGCCGGAACTGGAAGAGATTATTTTTACGGAGACGACCTCCATCGGAATCCGAAGCTATGCCGTCGAGCGAACCGCGCTGGAACGGCGCGAGGAAACCGTTGGGGACGTGCGGGTGAAAATCAGCTCGCTCAACGGTAAGGTTTGCTCGATCACGCCGGAAGCGGCTGACTGCCGGAAGCTGGCGGAAGCCAGCGGGATGCCGCTGAAGGAAGTCTTGCGAAAAGTGCGCAACCAAATCAGTTGATTTGCGTGGGGGATTCCCTTACATTGCGCGCAAGAGCAGATTGTATGAATACGCAGGAATCAAAAAAGAGACCTTGGCGCCGCGATCCTCCGGTTCCCAATCCGTACCGGGATACGCTGAGTCAGGAGATCGGATATAAGCTGGATGGCCGGTACGCAGGGTGTCTGCTGGCGGCTTTCGCGATCGGGTTTCTGGCCCTGCTCGGTCTGGCGTTCGTGGTTTACTGGCTGACGCACTGACCTTATGCCGTCTCTTCATCCGCGGCGGAGCGCTTCATCCGCTTGCGCTCATTGTCGGTGAGATAACGCTTCCGCAACCGAACGTGATTCGGAGTTACCTCAACCAGCTCGTCGTCCTTGATGTATTCCAGCGCCTCTTCCAGGCTGAGTTTCTGCGCCGGAGCAATTTTCATGGCGCGGTCGGAGCCGGAGGCGCGCATGTTGGTGAGCTGTTTAGCTTTCTGGACGTTGACGAGCAGATCTTTGTCGAGACAGTGCTCGCCGACGATCATACCTTCGTAGCACTCTTCGCCCGGATCAATGAAGAAAATGCCGCGCTGTTGCAGGCCGTCGATGGCGAACGCGACCGACGTTCCGTTGCCCATGCTGATCATCACCCCGTTGTTGCGGTGGTTGATTTCGCCGGCGTACGGCGCGTAGTGCAGGAAGCGGTGGTTGATGATTCCTTCGCCCGCCGTCGCGGTCATCATTTTACTGCGCAGTCCGATCAGTCCGCGGGTGGGAACGTGGAAGGTCATGTTCTTGCGCAGACCGAGCTGATCCATGCGGATCATTTCGCCACGGCGCATGCCGATCAGCTCGATGGCTTTTCCGGCGTATTCATCCGGTACGTCCACCGTCAGGATTTCAATCGGCTCTTCTTTCACGCCGTGATGCGTGCGGAAAATAACGCGCGGCTGAGCCACCGTCAGCTCAAAGCCTTCACGGCGCATGGTTTCAATCAGCACGGAAAGGTGCAGTACGCCGCGTCCGCTGACGATGAACGAGTCTCCGCCGGTTTCTTCGACGCGCAAAGCCACGTCGCGTTCGGTTTCCTTGAGCAGACGCTCGCGGATGTGGCGGCTGGTGACAAATTTTCCGTCCTGCCCGAAGAACGGCGAATCGTTGACGCGGAAGGCCATCGAAAGGGTCGGCTCATCGAGCGCGATCAGCGGCAGAGCTTCGGGATGTTCGGCGTGGGCGATGGTGTCGCCGATATCAATGTCCATAATACCGGAAATGGCGCAGAGGTCGCCGCAGGGAATGCTCTGGGTTTTCACGCGGCCGAGACCTTCGAAGGTTTGCAGTTCTTTGAGCTGAACGTTCCGCACGGTGCCGTCACGCTTGATGATGCAGGTCGGCGTTTTCAGATCGAGCGAACCGCGGTAAACACGTCCGATGCCGATACGCCCGACGTAATCGTTGTAATCCAGCGTCGTCGCCTGCATCTGAACCGGACCTTCTTTGACCGGCGGGCCGGGAATGTGTTTCACGATGGCGTCCATCAGCGGCTTAATGGAATCGCGCGGATCGTTCAGGTCGGCAACGGCCCAGCCGTCGCGGCCGCTGGCATAGATCATCGGGAAATCGAGCTGATCGTCGTTGGCCTCGAGTTCAACAAACAGGTCGAAGACCATGTTATGAACTTCGTCGCAGCGCGCGTCCGGCTTATCGACCTTATTAATCACCACGATCGGCTTCAAATTCAGTTCCAGCGCCTTATCCAGAACGAAACGGGTTTGCGGCATCGGCCCTTCGGCGGAGTCCACCAGCAGAAGCACGCCGTCGGCAAGGTTCAGCACGCGCTCGACCTGTCCGCCGAAATCGCTGTGGCCGGGGGTGTCGATCACGTTGATCTTTATGCCGTTGTAAACAATGCTGATGTTTTTCGAGAAAATGGTAATGCCGCGCTCGCGCTCCAGATCGTTGCTGTCGAGCAGACACTCCTGAAACGCCTCATTATCGCGCAGGATGTGAGCCTGCTTGATGATCTGATCAACCAGCGTGGTCTTGCCGTGGTCAACGTGCGCGATAATCGCGACGTTGCGGATTTTCTCATTTCTCGTAATTTGCTCGGACATAAGGGCGGACAATCTACGCACCTGCCCGGAAAAAGCAACCTTTCGGGTGTTAATTCTGCATGTCCGGCATCAGGAATCAGAAGATATGGCAGGACGGTCCGCCGTTTTTTTCGAAGTAGCGCTGGTGATATTCCTCGGCGCGGTAGAACGGCCCGGCGGGAACGATCTGCGTGGCGACCGGCTTTTTATATTTACCGCTTTTATCCAGCGCGGCTTTGGCGGCCTCGGCGGCGGCCTTCTGTTCCGGCGAATGATAAAAAACCGCCGAGCGGTATTGCGTGCCGACATCCGGCCCCTGC
Source organism: Pontiellaceae bacterium (assembly GCA_044346945.1). GTDB lineage: Bacteria > Verrucomicrobiota > Kiritimatiellia > Kiritimatiellales > Tichowtungiaceae > Tichowtungia. Next base: position 22,280 of record JBIIYG010000022.1, read on the forward strand.
CGGTTCATCTGCGTCGGGTCGTGCATTTTTAAAAACAGCTCGACCAGAGTTTGGTAGGTGACTTTGGCCGGATCAAACGTGATTTCAATGGCTTCGGCGTGCCCGGTTGCGCCGGTGCAGACTTCTTTGTAGGTGGGGTCGGCGGTGCTTCCGCCGGTGTAGCCGACCTGCGCGTCCAGCACTCCGGGCACGCGCCGAAACGCCGCTTCGACCCCCCAGAAACATCCGGCGGCGAATGTGGCTTTTTCGGTTTTCATTGCGCCCTCCTCCGCCGGAACGAGCCCGGCGGCAACGATCAGAACACTGAGCAGAAGTTTTTTCATGGCTGATTCAGCGCCGCTTCGATCGCGGAAATCAGCTCCGCCGCTTCCGGTGCGGTGCGACTGCCAAAGTGCGCGATCAGATTCCCGTCGCGACCGATCAGGAATTTATTGAAGTTCCAGGCGACCGGCTTTCCGTTCGGGTGCGAGGTCAGCCAGCCGTAGAGTGGATGCGTGTTGCCGCCTTTGACCGATATTTTTCCAAACATTGGAAACGTCACGTTAAAGCGCGTCGTGCAGAACTGCTGAATTTCTTCGTTCGTGCCGGGTTCCTGTCCGCCGAAGTTGTTCGCCGGGAACCCCAGTACAACCAGTCCGCGGTCTTTGTATTTTTCATACAACTGCTGAATGCCGGCGTACTGTTTGGTGAACCCGCATTTGCTGGCGGTGTTGATGATCAGCAGAACCTGTCCCTTATAAGAGGAAAGCGCCAGCGGTTTGCCGTCGATGGTTTCCATCGTGAAGTCGTAAACCGACCCGGCAACCGCCGCTCCGGCGGCGGCGATGCCCAGCGCACCCAGAATCAGCTTTTTCATCCGCACTCCTTTATTTAAGAGCGGCCAGCGCGGCGTCGTAGTTCGGCTCCTGCGCGATTTCCGGAACCTGCTCCGTGTAGATCACGTTGCCGGTTTCGCCGATCACGACCACGGCGCGCGAAAGCAGTCCGGTCAACGGGCCTTCCGCGATGGTTACGCCGTAATGATCGCCGAACGCACAGCGGAACGCAGAGGCGGTCACCACATTTTTGATTCCTTCGGCGCCGCAGAAACGGCCCTGAGCGAACGGCAGATCCATCGAAACGCACAGGACGGCGGTGTTTTTCAGCGCGGCGGCCTTTTCGTTGAATTTGCGGACGGAAACGGCGCAGACGCCGGTATCAATGCTTGGAAAAATATTCAGAACCAGCCGCTTCCCTTTGTAGTCAGCCAGCGTGGTTTCCGACAGATCCTGCTTCACCAGTGTGAAGTCCGGCGCGCGACTGTTTTTAGCGGGCAGTTCGCCGATGGTTTTAATCGGGGTTCCTTTGAAGGTGATTTGAGCCATACGAGCCTCCATTTGTTGCTTGCGGTCTGATACCAATTTATAGAAAGAGGGTTGCTTTTGCAAGGCGTAACCCGTTCAATGTGCGCTCGATTAAGGAATTTTGAAAATGAACACCCCAGCCCAGACGCGAACTATTGCCATCGTCGGACGTCCGAACATCGGAAAATCGGCGCTTTTTAACCGTATTGTCGGACGGCGGGTTTCGATTGTTCACGAAGAATGCGGCGTAACCCGCGACCGCGTGGTTTGCGAAGCTGAGTGGAACGGGCAGTTTTTCGACCTGATCGACACCGGCGGGCTGGGAACCATGGATTCCGGTTCGGCGCATAATGTGATCGTGGACAGCACCAACCAGCAGGTGGCGGTGGCGATCGAAGACGCGTCGGCCATCCTTTTCGTCGTGGACATCACCTCCGGGATCGTTCCAATGGACGAAGAGGTCGCCCGCCTGCTCCACCGCGCCAACCGGCCGGTATTTATTGCCGCCAATAAAGCCGACACCACCGTCCGCGACGAACAGGCGCTTGAATTCGCAAAGCTCGGATTCCCGGTTTTTCCGGTTTCCGCTCTTCATAACCGGGGCGTGGACGCGCTGTTAAACGCCGCGACCGACAAACTGCCGTCGGCTCCGCCCAGAGAAAAACGCACCCCGTTGCGCGTGGCGATCGTCGGGCGGCCTAATTCCGGTAAATCCTCTTATATCAATAGGATACTGAAGAACGACCGCGTGATTGTTTCCGATATTCCCGGCACGACGCGCGACAGCATTGAAATCCCGTTTTCGATCGGAAGCGGCCCACAAGCCCGGCACTATCTGCTGATTGATACGGCGGGCGTCAACCGACGAAACCGTCTCTCCGGAGCGGTTGAGCACTACAGCAATCTGCGCGCCGAAGAAAGCATCACAACCGCCGATGTCGTTGTCCTGCTGATGGATGCGACCGAAGGCCCGCGCCTTCAGGATAAAAAACTGGCGGCCAAAATTCTTGAGGCGCAGAAAGGCTGTATTCTGGCGGTCAACAAATGGGATCTGGCTGAGGAGGAAGAAACCGTCACGCAGACCAAGTACGAACCGGCGCTCCGCAAAGAAATGCCGTTCCTCGACTTCGCCCCCCTGCTCTTTCTGTCGGCGAAATCCGGCTACAACATCCGGCGCAGTCTGGATTTGATCGACTACATTTCTGACCAGGTCCAACTGAAGCTTTCCACCGGCGTGCTGAACCGCATCCTGCAGGACGCCGTACAGAAAAATCCGCCGCCAAGCGTCAACGGACGCCCGCTGAAAATTTACTACGCCACGCAGGCTGGCGTGAAGCCCGTTCGCGTCAAGCTGTTCGTAAACAATACGTTGCGCGCGACATCCTCCTATAAACGGTATCTGGATCACGAAATCCGCAAGGCGTTCGGACTCGAAGGCGCGCCGATTGAATTAAAATTTGTTCCCCGCCCCCGCCCCGATCTGGAAGAGAAGAAAAAGAAGCGGAATTTATAGCCGGATTTATCGTCCCGCTTTGAGCCAAACCGATAAGATGGAAATGTCGGCCGGATTAACGCCGGAGATGCGGGAAGCTTGGCCGAGGGTTTCGGGCCTGATTTTTTTCAGCTTTTCACGGGACTCAAACCGGAGCGCCGTGATCGCATCATAATCATAGCCGGGCGGAATCCGCTGTTTTTCCAGAGTCTGGAAGTCGGTAATGCGACTTTGCTCGCGCTGGATATAGCCTTCGTACTTGATCAGCACCTCGACCTGCTCAATCACCTCCGGAGGAAGCTCCGGCTTTTCGCCCGGCAGACCGGCATAATGATTGTCCGGGCGGCTGAGAATCTGCGCCAGTGAAGCTCCGGCATGGAACTTTTTGCGCAGCCGCCCTGTTTCCTCGTTAATCTGCGCCTGCATCCGCTCGGTTTCGGCCAGATTTTCGGGCGAAACGATGCCGAGTTCTTTGGCGCGACCGTGCAGACGGAAATAAACATTATCCTGCCGGAGGGTCAGCCGGTGCTCGGCGCGTGAAGTGAACATGCGGTACGGCTCATCCGTGCCCTTCAGCACCAGATCGTCAATCAGCACGCCGATGTAGGCCTCGTTCCGTCCCAGAATAAACTCCGGAAGCCCCAGAACCTTGCGGGCGGCGTTAACTCCGGCCACAAACCCCTGCCCGGCCGCCTCTTCGTAACCGGTTGTTCCGTTGATTTGTCCCGCAAAATAAAGATTTTCGACCGTTTTTGTCTCCAGCGTGTGAAACAGCTGGGTTGGCGGAGCGTAGTCATACTCGATGGCATAAGCCGGGCGGATAAACACCGCCTTTTCCAATCCATGAATGGAATGAATCATTTCGAGCTGAATATCCTCCGGCAGACTGTTGGAGGTTCCGTTCGGGTAGATTCTCACATTATCGCGGCCTTCCGGCTCAATAAAGACGTGATGCGAGGTTCTCTGTGGGAATTTAACGACCTTATCTTCAATAGACGGACAATACCGGACGCCGGTTCCTTCCACCAAACCGCCGTACAGAGAGCTTTTTTTTAGGTTATCGGCGATAATCTGGTGGGTTTTCTCATTGGTATGGGTCAGCCAGCACGGAATCTGGTCGGTTCCTGGAACCCAAGGCTGTAGCAGAGTTCCACGTGGAACGTCGGCGGATTCGCCTGCGGATTGTTCCACGTGGAACCGGCGATGGTCGCGCCGGGCGGCGCGAGAAAAAAACGGCGGCGGCTCATCGCCGGGCTGAATGGACATGACGGAATAATTGATCGAATCCTTGTGAATTCGCGGCGGCGTGCCGGTTTTCATCCGTCCGAGCTCAAAACCAAGCTGTTTCAATGAGGCGGAAATGTCATCAACGGCCCGCTCGCCCCAGCGTCCTTCGTGAATCACTGTTTGGCCGATCATCACCCGTCCGCGCATAAAGGTTCCGGCGGTCAGCACGACCGCTTTGCCGGCGATCTGTTCGCCGGACTCGAGCTGTACGCCCCGCAATGTCCCGTTTTCTGTCCAGATTGAAGACACGGCTCCTTCCAGAACGGCCAGGTTTTTTTGCCCGGCTATAACGGCCTGCATGCGGACGGGGTAGAGCTCTTTATCGCACTGGGCACGGAAGGCCTGAACCGCTGGGCCTTTGCGGGTATTCAAGGTTCGGAACTGAATTCCGGTGTAATCCGTATTGCGCGCCTGCTCTCCGCCTAATGAGTCTAACTCGCATGTAATGTGAGACTTAGCAATTCCTCCGATGGATGGATTGCACGACATCCGCCCGATAAATTTCTTTTCAAGTGAAACGAGCAGGGTGGATGCTCCCAGCCGCGCGGAGGCCAGCGCGGCTTCACAGCCG
>JBIIYG010000023.1:0-26846 GCA_044346945.1 Pontiellaceae bacterium
GAACCGCCCATGCGTGATCAGAAATGTCATGTCGTCGAGAAGCGGGAGTCGAGTTCTTCTTCATGCCCAAGGTGTAAACAACTTCAACTCAGGCCGTCAACCACTATCTCGTGACGACACGCTCTAGCAGACTCGTCCGCTCGCATTTCGGTGCCGGTTACGCCTAACATTAAGCGAATTTCCCAGCCAGCAACCCGCAGGCGGCGGAGATATCTTTTCCGCCGCTGTAACGACGGGCGACGGGCGCGGCGAGGTGAAGACGTAAGGCGTCGCGGAACGCCTTCAATTCTTCCGGCGAGGGCGGGCAATATTTTCCGGACGGGTCGTTCACATCAATCAAATCCAGTTTGACCGGAAGTCCGCGGGTCAGTTCTGCCAGCTGTTTGGCATCCGCTTCGCCGGTGTTAACGCCGGAAATCATCGTCCATGCCAGCGTGATCCGTTCGCCGGTGGCTTGGTGGCGCTCGCGGAGCGCGTCCATCAGTTCGGCGGTCGGATGCAATCCTTCAACCGGCATGAGTTCACGCCGTTTCTGCGGGTCGGCGGAAGTCAGCGACACGACCAGCCGGAACGGATGTTTTTCCGCCGTGAAGCGCCGGATGGCGGGAACAATTCCAGAAGTTGAAACGGTGATGGCTTTGGCGGAGATCGCGCCGCCGCACGGTTCGGAGAGAATGCGCGCGGCGCGGATGACTTCGTCGTAGTTGAGCAGCGGTTCGCCCATGCCCATGAAGACGACACCACGCACCGGATGTTCCGAGTCGTCACGGATTTTGAGTACCTGATCGACCATTTCCCACGCGGAGAGGTTGCGGATGAATCCCATTTTGCCGGTGTAGCAGAACGAACAGCCCATCGCACAGCCGACCTGCGAGCTGACGCAGACGATATATTTTTGATCTTCCTCGCGATGCAGAAGCGGAATGCGGACAGCTTCGAACGGTTCCGGGCCGTCGCCGCGAAACAGATATTTGGCGAAGCCGTCCTGCGGCGAAATCTGTTTATCCGCGACCGTCAGATTCGGAATCTCTGTCGCGGCACGGAGAGCTTTCAGCGCCTTTTCAGAAATCTCGGCCTGCACCTCCGGCAGTTTGCTTTTACGGATGACGACGGCCTGAATCATCCGCGCCTGGCGGAGCGTAATGCCGAGCTGGTTGTGCAGTTCTTCGGCGGTTTGGTTTTTCAGAAGGATCGGCATCGGGTTTCCAAATTTAAACTTCCGCAGTGTCGGCTGTCCGGATAAAATCCGCAACCATGAAGAAAGCCGGAATGCTTTTGCTGTTTATCTGTATCGCGTTTCTGCCGTCGCTTGGCGCGGTGTTTGTGCAGACCGGCGGCTGGTATGCCGCGTTGAATAAGCCAGCGTGGAATCCTCCGTCGTGGGTTTTCGGGCCGGTGTGGACGGCGCTTTATCTGATGATTGGTCTGGCGGGTTATTTCGCCTGGACACGCGGCGGGCGGGAGACCCGCCGGGCCGCCTTCGCGGTGTACGGCGCACAGCTTGTGCTGAACGCGCAATGGACTCCGCTCTTTTTCGGACTGCACCGGATCGGCTGGGCGCTGGCGGATTTGATTCTGCTCTGGCTGGCGGTGCTGTTCTGTATCGGACTGTTCAGCCGCCGCAGTCGGCTTGCCGCCGGTCTGCTGATGCCGTATTTTCTGTGGGTCTCGTTCGCCGGCGCGCTGAACGCGGCGATCTGGTTGATGAACTGATGCGGAAAGCAAACCGCCGCACAATTCTGCGCGGCGGTTTGTTTGTTTCTTCGGAGATCAGCGCTTAAAGCCCGGTTGTTTGAAGGCTTCGTCAACAAACGCCAGAATGTTTTCCAGCGAGGTGTCGCTTTCGACCGAGTGCGAAGGCGAGAAGATGTAGCCGCCGTCCGCGCCGAGCGCCAGCAGTTTGCGGGATTCTTCTCTGACTTCTTCCGGCGTTCCGAAGGGCAGGGTTTTCTGCATGCTCAAGCCGCCGTGGAAGGCGAGCCGTCCGCGGTATTTCGGCAGGAGCGTCCAGATGTCCATGACTTCCGGCTGGAAGGGGTTGAAGCTGTTGAGCCCGGCTTCGATCAGCGAGTCGAAGAGCTCCTGCACTTTGCCGCAGGAGTGGATCATGACGTATTTGCCATGGGCATGCGCCGCCGCGTACATCCGCTGGACACGGGGGTAGATGAATTCATGCCACAGCGCCGAGCCGAGGATGAGGCCGGTTTGCTGGCCCCAGTCGTCGCCGAAGTAGATGGCGTCAATGTCGTATTTGCAGGCTTCGTTGAGCTGGGCGATGTTGTAGTCGGCAATGGCGTCGAGCAGTTCGTGGACAAATTCCGGCTCTTCGAGCATGTCGATCATCAGATTTTCCATGCCGCGCAGAGTCCATGCCCGTTCGTAGAGCGAGAAGCCGAGTTCGAAAACGCGGAAACAGTCGGCGCGGGCCGCGATTTTTTCTTCGATGCCTTCAAAAAAGCGGGGATCGAGCGGGTTGGGGAATTTGACGCCTTTCATCGTGGGCTCAGGAATGACACAGCCTTCGACCACGCCGATGTCTTTGTCCACACTGCGATCCCAGACGACGCCGAACACGTCCTGCAGTCGGCAGTTGCCGATGTCTTTGAAAAAGCCGATATCGCTTCCGAGGCGGACGATATGGTTGCCGACTCTTGTTTCCAGATCCTCGGTGCCAAAGTATTTCTTGAGCATGGCTTCCGGTTCGTGGGTGAATTTATAGGACCACGGAACATACGGCGGCTTTTTGCCTTCCAGCACCATTTTGACGACTTCACGTTTTGTCATAGAGAACTCCTTTAATTCCGGAACATTGAATCAGAGCCTGCGGATTTCTCCAATAGACCCGCCTGCAATAAGCATGGACAAACCTGCCCGAAAAACCGATTATGCGTCTATGGATCGTCCGTCAGGTCAGCTTCAGTATGTGCTTCAGCCGGAAGCTCAGGAAATGCTCAGCAGTTTTTCCTCACTGCTGAACGTGCGAACCGCCTTTTTCTCGCTCGACGGGCGGGAGCTGTTCAGCGGGCTTGGCCGCCCGATTTGCGCCTATTGCCGGACACTGCGCCGGAACCCGGATAAAAACCGCGCCTGCGCGGCGCTGGATAAAAAGATGTGTGACCGGGCGCGAAAGGAAAAAAAGCCCGTGTGCTACACCTGCCACGGACGTTTAACCGAGGCGGTGATTCCGGTTATTCTCGCGGAGCGGTGTATCGGCTTCCTGATGGTCGGTCAGTTCCGGATACTGGAAGAGTGCGCGGCGGCGGAATCTTTGGGCGGATTGGAGAAGGCCTACGCGCAGACCCCGGTTTTGTCCAGACAGCAGGTGGACGATATGCTTCGCATGCTGGGGCTCATGGTGGAGTTCATCACCCGGCACTATCTGGTCAGTATGAAAGATTTCGATGTGATTCAGCCGCTGATTGAAGAAATCGAGGCTCATCCGGAACGGGCGCTCAGTCTGGATGAGGCCGCCCGGCGGATCGGCCGAAGCTCCTCAGGTCTTTCCCATCTGTTCAAAAAACTCACCGGAAGCGGCTTCCGGCAGTTTCAGATCGCCCGGCGGATTGAAGAGGCCGACCGCCTGCTGAAGGCGTTTCCGCAAATGCCAGTTAAAGAAGTCGCGGAAAAGACCGGTTTCACGGACCCGCTCTATTTCTCGCGGCTCTACCGTAAACACCGGGGGAGTCCGCCGTCGGCGCGGCCTGCGAAATAAGCGGCGGTCTGCGCGGCTCTTTTTGCTTTTCGCGCTTTCGGGCTTCGGGTAGCTTTCGCCGCATGTCTGCCAAACTACCCGCCGATTGGACTCCGGAACTCGACAAGGAAAACTCGAAAGCCGTCTGGGCGCATACGGTTCCCTACATGGCGTGGCTCCTGATGATGAGCCTGCTGGGCGATCCGTCCGGAACGCGCTACGCCATTCAGACGCTGGGAGGGCTGATTCTTCTGCTGATGTTCCGTCCGTGGCAGTGGTATGAACGCCCGAAGCTGAAAAATGTTCCGCTGGCGCTGGCGGTCGGCCTGCTCGTTTTCGTTTTCTGGGTCGGGCTGGAGTCTGAGTTTTTCAAAAGCGCCTTTCCGCGGATCAGTGAATTCTACGAGCGCTATCTGGTCGGCCTGACAAAATTCGGCAAACTGCGCGAACCGCTGGAGCTGGGCGAAAACGGACTTTATCACTACGACCCGCGCCAGACCGGCTGGACGCTGTTCTGGGTTCACATGCTGGGAACCACGTTCGTCATTGGCATGATCGAGGAATTCATGTTCCGCGGGTTTGTTTACCGCTGGATGCAGGGCAGTCCGTTTTTCAAGAAAGACATCGGATGGCTTGACTGGAAAATGTGCGCGCTGGTTTCCGTGCTGTTCGCGCTCGAACATAACGAATGGCTCATGGGCTTTCTCTGTGGACTGATGTTCACTTGGTTGATGGTCAGAACCCGCGACATCTGGGCCGCCGTTCTGGCGCACGCCTTCACCAACGGCCTGCTCGGCTGGTACGCCGTCCACACCGGTGCCTGGTGGTTCTGGTGAGCCGAGCAAAAGATTGTGCTTTTGCGCCTGAAATGATTTCATTTCCGGCATGAAAGCGGTTGCTCCAGGTAAACTGATTCTGAGCGGGGAACACTCCGTGGTGTACGGAAAACCCGCCGTCGCCATGGCCATTGACCGCAGTGTCACCGCCACGATCGAAGATACCGCCGACGGACAGATCGCCTTTGAAATGGCCGGCATCAGCGAGCGCGAATCGTTCACTATTCTGGCCTTGCAGGATTTCAAACGCCGGGCGCTGAACAACTACCATCTCTTTCTCGAAGGGAGAATGGGCATCCGCGACGTTCTGCATAAGCCGGTGGATCTCTTCAAGTTCGGCTTCATCACTCTGCTCGACGGACTGCACCGCAAGATGGACAGCGGGATCGTCATCAAACTCAAATCCAGCATCCCGGTCGGCAGTGGAATGGGCTCATCCGCCGCCGCCGTACTCAGCGAACTGCGCGCTCTGGGGCACTATCTGCGGGTGGATTTTAAACCTGACTGGTACTACGAATTCAGTCTCGAATCCGAAAAACTTCAGCACGGGCATCCCAGCGGCGTCGACTCCTACATCTCGCTCTACGGCGGATGCGCCGCCTTTCAGAACGGACAGGCCCGCTCGGTCCCGCTTCCGCGCATGAAAATGTATCTGATCGAAACCGGCACGCCGGAAACCACCACCGGCGAATGCGTGGTGCAGGTCAAAGAACAGTTCCAGAACGATTTAATTTGGAACGACTTTGAAGCCGTCACCGGCGAAGTTGAAAAAGCGGTCCGCGAAAACAACGACGCGCTGATGCGCTCACTGCTCCGCGAAAACCACCGGTTGCTCTGCCGCATCGGCGTGGTGCCGCAGAAAGTTCAGCAGTTCGTCGCCGATGTCGAAGCCGCGGGCGGCGCGGCCAAAATCTGCGGAGCCGGATCTGTCCGCGGACAGAACGGCGGCGTGGTGCTGGTGCTGGCCGACTTCATGCCGGCGGCGCTCGCCTCCAAATACGGCTATAAAGTCTCGCCCGTCCGCGGCGATCCGCTCGGCACACGGATTGTATGATTGGCGATTTATGATTTTGGATTTTTAATGAGAACCCAATCATCAATTACAACATCAGCGCCCGGGTCGCTGATGTTGCTGGGCGAACACGCTGTACTGCACGGCCGCCGCGCTTTGGTTTGTGCAATTGATAAACGGATTACAGTTCAGCTTTTCCAGACATTGGAAAAAACCGTCCGGATTCTTTCAGACCTTGGAAGCTACGAAGCGCCGCTCGCCGGTTTGACGGATCATCCCGACTTCCGGTTCGTGCTGGATGCGGTACGGCAGTACCCGCTGGAGCAGGGCATTGAGTTGAAAATCGAGTCGGAATTTTCCAGCGACATCGGCTTCGGCTCTTCCGCCGCCGTCACCGTCGCCACCCACGCCGCGCTGATGCAGTTGGTAGGGACGTCTCGCCGAGACGTCCGCGGACCGCTCGGCGAGCGGTCCCTACCTTTGGAAGAGCTATTCAAACGCTCTCTGGCGACGATTCATCGCGTACAGGGACGCGGCTCCGGCGCCGACGTGGCGGCGAGCGTTTTCGGCGGAGTCGTTGCCTATCGCGCCGAACCGCTGGAAATCAAACCGCTCAAACAAACCTTTCCGCTGACGGCGGTTTATTCAGGATCAAAGATGAAAACCGCCGATGTCATCCGGCTGGCGGAAGAACGCCGCGCTTTGAACGCCGATTATTTCGAGCGCATTTTTGACCGGATGGACGCCAGCGTCGGCGAGGTGATGGACGACTTTTCGCAATTAAGCCGCCTGCTGATTCTGAATCAAAAACTGATGGAAGAGATGGGACTCTGTAACGCCGCGCTGGCGGAAATCATCGAGGAATTCCAAACCCTGAAAGTCCCGGCGAAAATCTCCGGCTCCGGCCTCGGCGACTGCGCTATCGGGCTCGGCGAAATTCCAAAGGTCGGAAGGTTTCAAACGTATAACCTGCAAGTCGATCCGGACGGGGTTTTGTAACGAACGGCGCGTCTCACCGGATTCCGAACCCGCCGCAGGTGAGGAATACGGTGGAGGCGATTGTTGGGCGATTCATTTGACCTCGTATTGGAATGAGAACCTGAACGACTTGGCTTTTTTCGCATCAGAAAAGGATACGTCTGCCGAGTGTGTAACACCGAGAACTATGAAAGATCCATCTGCATCCTCTCGGTGGTCAAGAGACAAGGATGGAATCTTCAATGTGGTGATGTCGAAACCCTGAGCATCGTAGAGATCGAGAAAGAATGCCTCTGGGAAGATTAGACCACCAGGGTGTTCCTCGTTCTTTTTGAGAGGCCAATTCCTCCACGTGTAGTAAGTATCCTTGTCTGCCGTGAAAAGCAACAAGACATCCGAGCCGTGTTTACGGTTTGGACGAATAACGATCTCGGCCTTCTTGAGGTAAGTTTGCTCGAATTGGTCATACGTAAATCGAACAGGTTTCGGATGAGTGAAGTAGAGCACGAGAGTTGTAGCAATGGCGAGCACTACGACGGCACATGCTGTGATTATCCATTTGGTTCTCGTTTTCATATCATCTCCCGCCCAACATAGTATTATCCATCAGCACTTTTTTCGATTAAATCGTCAAGACCGACAGGGCTGTTGTTTATTCCCAACGGATTACGATTCCTTTTTGAGGATAGCGCTCCTTGTTTTGTTTCCGGTAATAGCCGTCATGGCCGCCGGAACGGGAGGTAGTGTAGCAGGATTCCAAATCTTGGGAAGAGTCCTTTATCTGGAGGGCTCGGTTCCACCCGAGTCGAAGCGGGCGGGGTGGACCCCGCCCCTCCAAGGTGGAGCGGACACTCCGTGTACGCTGAACGCGCCGGGACGGCACGTTCCACCTTATTACCCGTTAATCCACGCTTTGATGTATTCGGGCAGGGCGGTGACGGCGGCGAGTTCGACTTCGACGGCTGTGCCGCTGGCGGTCGGAACCATGACGCGGGATCCGGCTTTGGCTCCGGCGAGCGCTTTGGCCATTCCGGCCTGCGATGAGATGATGTGCAGGGTTTCGTCCTGATCCCATTCACCGAGGATGTAATAGTTTTCGCGACTGCCGTCGGCATAGACCAGTTCGACACCGGTGGCGATTCCGGCGACATCGTACGGGAAGCCGGAGAAGTCGGTCGGTTTGACCTCGTCGAGCGCCTTTTGGAGTTCTTCGGCTTGCAGGCCGAGCAGGCGCTGTTTTTCTTTGGCGAATTTGAATTCGGAGTTTTCGCGCAGGTCACCGTAACTGCGGGCGAGTTCGATTTCTTTGGAGTTTTCCGGAATTTCTTTTTTGAGGATGTGTTCGAACTGATCTTTACGCGCCTGATAACTGCGGGCGGAGGTGATGCGCGGATTTTTTTCTTTTGCCGGAGCCGCCGTTTTCTTGAGTACGATTTCGTGCAGGTCGGGGCAGATTTTGATGATTTTGGCCTGCAACGACTGACGGTCGAGTTTGCTCCACGCCGGGGATTCGCTGACGCGGCGCATGAAGTCGCGCTTCTGCGAGTCGCTCATAGCGGCGAGGACGCTCTTGAGCGAGTCGGTGTTTTCGATCTGTTCGCGGAGCTGGTTCTGCGCACGCAGAGCCGCGCCGCCATGTTCCTGCTCAATCAGTTCGATCGTCTGGAAAGCGAGGTCGGCTTTGTCGGTTAACTGCCAGCCGGCGGCGCGTTCTTCGTTCCGCAGAATCCAGAGCAGTAGAGCGGGACTGCATGCGCGGCGGCGGACGGTGTCGCGGATCTGCCCGGTCAGTTCCTGTTCAGCGCCGTTGCGGATGAGCGCTTCGACGGTTTCATTGAGCGCGGTGGTGCCGAATTCCGGCAGACGGCGGAGCAGGAAACTGCGGGCGGTTTCGGACGCGGTGAAGAGCCGGTTGATGAAGGCCTGCATGAAGCGGGCGGGCAGGTCTTCGAGAAGAGCGGGCAGATCGCGGCGGCCCGCCAGTTTGGTCAGCTCGGCGGCGCAGTCAACGCCTTCGGGATCAATGCCGAACTGTTCAGCATACACCAGCGCCTGCGCGATCCAGCCGGGCTGGTTGAGCGATCCGCCTTTGACGGCGAAAGCGAGGCGGTTGGCGACGGCTTCTTTCATGTAGGGTTCCAGCGTCTGGAATTTCTGCGCCTGAATTTCTTCCAGGCCCTGGAACACGGCGGGAACGTCGCGCTCGCCTTTGAATTTATCAAACCACGACTGATCGTAGGCTTTGGCCTTGCGGCGCAGGCGCAGAGGATCGGTGCGTTTGGCGGGGATCTCGATGAGCGGATCGTTTTTGAGGTCTTTACGGGCGGTGTCCCAGAATTTTTTCCAGTCGGCCTCAGTGGCGATCAGGTCCGGCATGAAGAGGTCCTGAATCAGGTTGAGCGAGAGCGGGCCGTAGCTCCGCAGGGTGATCCGGATGATTTCCGCCGGGTTTTCTTTCATCAGCCGGATGAACTCATCGGGGCGGTTGTGGCGGATGGCCATCAGGTGATCTTCGGTGAGCACGTCGAGCGCGCCGGCGGCGTAGGAGAACGACAGCTCATGATCGCCTTTCTTTTCGAAGGCGACTTCGACTTTCTGATAAAACGGATCAACGCGGCTGACAATGCCGAAGCCCCAGGTTTTGTTGTAGCAGAGCATTCCCTTTTGCATCGCCCGCAGATGTTTGAGCCGCGAGAAAGCCTCCGGAGTGGAGGCGACTTTTTCGAAGGCGGGTTCGATGAATTTCTGCTCTTTGCGGCTGGATGAGAGAATATGAAGCAGTTCTTTCTGGGCGATGGCGGGCGAGGTGCCCTGTTTGAGGGCGATCCATTCGTAGGTCAGAACCGCCTCGTCGAGCAGTTTGCGGTCGCACAGGGTGTCCTTCATCAGTTCGGCCCATTCGAGAGCGCGGACTTCTTTGCCGTCGGCGCACAAAGCGTCCAGCTGTTCGAGCAGATCGGCGCAGGGAACGGTTTCGGCTTCGAGGTGGGCGAGCAGTTGTTCTTCGGTCAGAGCGGCCATGATTATTCCTCCAAAATGGTCAGACACCATACGGACTTCCGCCCCTCCGGCAAAGCCAAAACGGCGGGTTTCCGCTGGTTGACACGCCATGTCTGCAAAGGTACAGTCTGCGGCTTATTTATGAAAAACGATCTTCAGCTTGAAACACTCCGGCACAGCACGGCTCATGTCATGGCCGCCGCCGTCTGCCGGCTTTACGAAAACGTCCTGCTCGATATCGGTCCTTCGACCGACGACGGCTTTTATTATGACTTCGATCTGTCCCGCCGCCTGACCCCGGAGGATTTTCCGGCGATTGAGGCCGAGATGGCGAAAATCGTCGCGGAAGACCTGCCGTTTGAGCGGATCGAAGTCAGCCGCGCCGAAGCGGTGAACATGCTGGCCGGGCAGAAATATAAGCTCGAACGCCTGAACGATATTCCGGCAGGCGAGGCGATCAGTTTCTACAAATGCGGAAGTTTCTTTGATCTCTGCCGCGGCCCGCACGTTGAAAGCACCGGCAGAATCCGCGCGTTCAAACTGCTGACGGTGGCCGGTTCCTACTATCGCGGCAAAGAAACCAACCCGATGCTTCAGCGCATCAACGGCACCGCGTTTACGAACGACAAACAGCTGGGCCTTTATCTCAAACAGCTCGAAGAGGCCAAACTGCGCGACCACCGCAAGCTGGGCAAAGAGCTCGATCTGTTCAGCGTGCATGAAGAAGTCGGCCCCGGCCTGATTCACTGGCACCCGAAGGGCGCCCGCATCCGCTCGCTGATTGAGGAGTTCTGGCGGCAGGAGCATTTCCGCAACGGCTACGAGATTCTGTATACGCCGCACGTCGGCAAAGCCAATCTCTGGCAGACCTCCGGCCATCTCGATTTCTACAAGGAAGGCATGTACGCCCCGATGGAAATCGACAAGTCGGACTATTACGTCAAGCCGATGAACTGTCCGTTCCACATCAACATTTACAAATCCGACATCCGTTCCTACCGCGACCTGCCTCTGCGCTGGGCCGAGCTGGGCACGGTGTACCGCTACGAAAAGGCCGGCGTGCTCCACGGACTCCTGCGCGTCCGCGGGTTCACGCAGGACGATGCGCATATCTTCTGCTCGCCGGAACAGATCGAGGATGAAATCAAAGAAGTTCTGCGCTTCTCGACCTTTATCTGGAAAACCTTCGGCTTCGAAAACATCACGGCCTATCTCTCCACGCGGCCCGAAAAGGCCGTCGGCGATCCCGCCCGCTGGGAGCAGGCGACCGCTTCGCTCGAATCCGCGCTCAAGGCATCCGGGCTTCCGTATGAAACCGACGAAGGCGGCGGCGCGTTTTACGGGCCGAAGATTGACCTGAAGATCAAAGACGCCATCGGTCGTGAGTGGCAGATGAGCACCATCCAGTTCGACTTTAACCTGCCGGAGCGTTTCGACCTCAGCTATATCGGCGAAGACGGCGAGAAACACCGGCCTTACATGGTGCACCGCGCGCTGTTCGGCAGTATCGAGCGGTTTTTCGGCATTCTGGTTGAGCATTACAGCGGGGCGTTTCCGGCCTGGCTCGCGCCGGAGCAGGTGCGGGTTCTGCCGCTTTCCGAGGATCAGATGGAAGCCGCCGCCGCCCTGTGCGCGGAACTTCGCCGGCAGGATATCCGTGCGACGGTTGACCGCAAGGCTGGCAAAATCGGCGCGAAAATCCGCAACGCGCAGATGGACAAAGTGCCGTACATGCTGGTGCTGGGCGCCAAGGAAATCGAGAGCGGCACCGTCGCCGTCCGTGACCGCAGCGGTGCGCAGGAAGTGATGAAAACCGCTGATTTTGTTGAAAAAATTCAAAAGGCTGTGCAAAGTAAAGCCTGATTCGAGAAAGCAACCGGGAGGAAGTCATTAGCAATCAGAATTATAAAGAGCGTCCGCGCAGAGAATTCGGCCCGCGGATGAACAACCAGATTCGCGTGCCCGAAATCCGCTGTATTGACGAAAACGGCGAACAGATGGGCATCATTCCAACCCGTCAGGCGCTGGTTCGCGCTCATGAAGCCGGGCTTGATCTCGTAGAAATCTCCGCCACCTGCAAACCGCCGGTCTGCCGCATCATGGACCACGGCAAATTCAAGTATGAGCAGGAGAAGAAGAAAAAAGAGGCGAAGAAGAAGCAGACCGCCGCCAAGCTCAAAGAAGTCAAATTTCACGTCAATATCGGCGACCACGACTACCAGACCAAGCTTCGCCACACCCATGAATTCATCGCTGGCGGCGACCGCGTGAAGGTTTCTCTTATGTTCCGCGGTCGTGAAAACGCCCACAAAGAGCTGGGCTTCGAGCTCATGAAACGCATTGTTGCCGACTGCACCGAGGTCGCGACCGTCGAGCAGACTCCCAAGCTGATGGGACGGAACGTGTACATGATGCTGGTTCCCAAAAAGACCAAATAGGTTTTCCAGACATTGGAACCCGACAGGCCGGACTTGCGTCCGGCCTTTTTTATTGCGAAGCACGCCTGATCAGGCGTGATAGTCCTGAATCGGGCGGACGCCCCATTCTTTGCCGGAAACCGCCTTGATCGCTCCGAGCGTGGCGCGGGCGCCGGACTCGGTGGTGACGATCGGGATGTTCCGCAGGATGCACTCGGAGCGGATTTTGATCTCGTCCATGCGCGAGACGGGGCCGCTCGGTGTATTGATGACCATTGCGATTTTTCCGTCCTGCATCATGTCGATGACGTTCGGGTGCTGTCCGCTGGCCAGTTTATGCGTTTCGGTCACGGCGAGACCCGCTTCGTTCAGCGCCTTGGTGGTGCCTTCGGTGGCGGTCAGCGTGAAGCCGAGACCGACGAGCGCTTTGCCGATTTCAACCATCCAGCCTTTGTCGCGGTCGGTGGCGCTGAGGAATACACAGCCTTCGGACGGAATCATCTGTCCGGCGGCGATCTGCGATTTCCAGTAGGCCAGTTCGAAGGTTTTATCAATCCCCATCACTTCGCCGGTGGATTTCATTTCCGGGCCGAGGATCGGGTCAACGCCGGCGAAGCGGTTGAACGGGAAGACCGCCTCTTTGACGGCGTACCAGCTCAGTTTCGGGCGGAAACCGACGAGGCCGAGTTCCTTGAGCGTCTTGCCGATGGCAACCTGGGTGGCGATTTTCGCCAGCGGAACGCCGGTCGCTTTGGCAACGTACGGAACCGTGCGCGAAGCGCGCGGGTTGACTTCGATGACGTAAATTTCAGTGCCTTTGACGGCCATCTGTGCGTTCATCAATCCTTTAACATTCAGTTCGAGCGCCATGCGGGTGCAGGCCGCTTCGATTTCTTTGACGATTTCCGGATCGAGCGAGTAGGGCGGAATCGAGCAGGCGCTGTCGCCGGAGTGAATCCCGGCGGCTTCGACGTGTTGCATCACGCCGCCGACATAAACGTCTTTGCCGTCGCAGACCAGGTCCACGTCAATCTCGATCGCGTTTTCGAGGAAGCGGTCAATCAGTACCGGGAAGCCGGGGCTGGCGTTGAATGCGGCGTGGGTGAACGGAACAAATTCGGTTTCGTCGTAGGCGACCATCATGGCGCGTCCGCCGAGCACGAACGACGGGCGGATCATCACCGGGAAGCCGATGCGGTGGGCGATCTTCAGCGCGTCATCCATCGTCTTGGCGGTGCCGCTTTCCGGTTGTTTGAGCCCGAGCTTGATGATCATCTGGCGGAAAAGTTCGCGGTCTTCGGCCATGGCGATGCTCTTCGGCGACGTTCCAAGAATCGGAACTCCGGCGGCGAGCAGGCGGTCGGCGAGATTCAGCGGAGTTTGTCCGCCCATCTGAACGATCATGCCGAGCGGTTTTTCCTGTTCGTAGATGTTCATCACATCTTCGAAGGTCAGCGGCTCGAAATAGAGTTTGTCAGAGGTGTCGTAGTCGGTCGAAACGGTTTCCGGATTGGAATTCACCATGATGGCTTCGTAGCCCATTTCGCGCAGAGCCTTGACGGTGTGGACGCAGGAGTAGTCGAACTCAATTCCCTGGCCGATCCGGTTCGGGCCGGAGCCGAGAACGATAATGCTCTTCCGTCCGGTCTGGCGGATTTCGTTGAGGTCGCCGTAGCTGGAATAAAAATACGGCGTGGCCGCCTGAAACTCACCGGCGCAGGTGTCAACCAGACGGTAAACCGGAATGACGCCCGCTTTTTTGCGCTCTTCGCGGAACGCCATCGGATCCTGACCGCGAAGCGCGGCGATCTGCGCGTCGGAGAACCCGTTGAGTTTGATCTTCTTGAGCAGATCGATATCGAGCGGTTTATCTTTCGGCGCGTCGAGAATCTCGCGCTCCATTTCGACGATTTGCAGAATGTTATCGATGAACCACGGATCAATTTTAGTGATCTCGGCGATCTTCTGAACGGAGTAACCCTGTTTCAGGGCAACCTTGATGGCGATGCACCGCTCGGTCTTCGTGCGGGTCAGCCATTCGTCCAGGCGGGCAAGCGGAACTTTGGCTTCGGCTTTCAGGTCTAGACCGTCCACGCCGATTTCCAAACTCCGGAACGCTTTCTGGAGGGCTTCCTTGAAATTGCGTCCAATCGCCATGGTTTCGCCGACGGACTTCATGCTGACACCGAGGTGCGCGTCGGCTGACGGGAATTTTTCGAAGGCGAAACGCGGCATTTTGACGACGCAGTAGTCAATAGACGGTTCGAAGCAGGCGGGCGTTTCTTTGGTAATGTCGTTCGGTAGTTCGTCGAGCGTGTAGCCGACCGCCAGCTTGGCGGCCAGTTTAGCGATCGGGAAGCCGGTGGCTTTGGAGGCCAGCGCCGAGGAGCGTGATACGCGCGGGTTCATTTCGATCACCGCCATGCGGCCGGTTTCAGGATGAATACAGAACTGGACGTTTGATCCGCCGGTTTCGACGCCGATGGCGCGCATGATCTTGATGGAGGCATCGCGCATCGCCTGATATTCGCGGTCGGTCAGCGTCTGGGTCGGCGCGACGGTAATGCTGTCGCCGGTGTGAATCCCCATCGGATCCATATTTTCGATGGAACAGATGATGACGGCGTTATCCTTCTTATCGCGCATCACTTCCATCTCAAACTCTTTCCAGCCGTAAACGGATTCCTCAAGCAGGACTTCACTGCTGAGACTGGCCTTCAAGCCGCGCTCGGCGATCTGCATCAGCTCTTCCATGTTATTGGCAATGCCGCCGCCGGTTCCGCCGAGGGTGAAGCTGGGGCGCACAATAATCGGGAACGGCAGTTCTTCTTTCGCCACGCGAACCGCTTCATCGAGGCTGTGCACATGGAAGCTCTTCAGGGTTTCAATACCCGCTTCCTTCATGACTGATTTGAAAATATCGCGTTCTTCGCCGCGCATGATGGCGTCGTAGTTGGCGCCGATCATCTCGACGTTATACTTTTTCAGCACGCCGCTCTTGTACAGCTTCATAGCGGTGTTGAGTGCGGTCTGTCCGCCGAGCGTCGGCAACAGCGCGTCGGGCCGTTCCTTGGCAATAATTTTTTCAACCGTCTCCGGCGTGATCGGTTCGATGTAGGTTGCGTCCGCCGTGGCCGGGTCGGTCATGATGGTGGCCGGATTGGAGTTGATCAGCGTGACGCGGAAGCCTTCTTCGCGGAGCGCTTTACACGCCTGCGTTCCGGAATAGTCAAATTCGCAGGCCTGGCCGATCACAATCGGGCCGGAACCGATGATCAGGATGTGGTGAATGTCTGTTCTTTTAGGCATAGGTTATTCCCATTCAATCGTGGAAGGCGGTTTGGAAGAGATGTCGTAAACGACGCGGTTGACGCCTTTGACTTCGTTGATGATGCGGCGCGAAATGCTGTCCATGACTTCGTACGGCAGTTTGAACCAGTCGGCGGTCATGCCGTCGAGGCTCTGCACGGCGCGCACGGCGACGACGTTTTCGTAGGTGCGGTCATCGCCCATTACGCCGACGGTCTGGATCGGGAGCAGGACGGCGAAGTACTGCCAGACATCGAGGTGATTTTCCATTTTCAGAATTTCCTCGCGGACGCGCAGGTCGGCGAGCTGAAGCAGGTCAATACGTTCGCGGGTGATATCGCCGAGAATGCGCACGGCCAGACCGGGGCCGGGGAAGGGCTGGCGGTCAACGACGTAGCTCGGCAGGCCGAGTTCGCGGCCGACGGCGCGCACTTCGTCTTTGAAGAGTTCGCGGAGCGGTTCAATGAGATCGAATTTCAGGTCGGCCGGAAGTCCGCCGACGTTGTGATGACTCTTAATCGTGGCCGACGGTCCGCCGATCGGCGAGACGCTTTCGATGACGTCAGGATAGAGCGTGCCTTGCGCGAGATATTTGACTTTGCCGCTTAGACTGCGCGCTTTCTCGGCGAAGACGTCAATAAAGGTCTTGCCGATGATTTTACGCTTTTTCTCCGGATCGGTGACGCCTGCCAGCTGATCGAGGAAAATGTCCTGAGCGTGGGCGGTGTGCAGGTCAATGCCGAAGGCGTTGCCGAAGAGTTCTTCGACTTCGCGGGCTTCGTTGTAGCGGAGCAGTCCGTTATCTACGAAAACACAGTGGAGTTGCGGGCCGATGGCTTTATGGAGCAGGGCGGCCACGACGGAGGAATCCACGCCGCCGCTCAGTCCGAGCAGAACGTGGTCGCTTCCGACCTTGGCGCGGATGGCGGCGATATTGTCTTCAATAAATTTGCTCATCTTCCAGTCGCCGGAACAGCCGCAGACTTTGTAGGCGAAATTGCCGAGCATCTGCGCGCCTTGCGGCGTGTGGACGACCTCGGGGTGGAACTGCACGCCGTAGATTTTCTTTCCGGCGTTCTGCATGGCGGCGTACGGACAGTTGTCGCTGACGGCAACGGCTTCGAATCCGGCAGGCAGGGCTTCCACTTTGTCGCCGTGGCTCATCCAGACCTGAAGATTTTTTTCCAGACCCTGAAATAAGGCGCAGTCTCTGGTGACCTGCATCATGGCCTTGCCGTACTCGCGTTTCGTGCCGCGATGCACTTTGCCGCCGAGAGTTTGCGCGGTCATTTGCATGCCGTAGCAGATTCCGAGCACTGGAATTCCGAGTTCGAAAATCGCCGGGTCGCACAGCGGCGAGCCTTTGTCGGTGACGCTGGCCGGGCCGCCGGAAAGGATGATCCCTTTCGGGGCGCGTTTGGCGAGATCGGCGGCTTTGGTGTCAAAGCGGATGATTTCGCAGTACACCTTCTGTTCGCGGATACGGCGGGCGATCAGCTGAGTGACCTGCGAGCCGTAATCTAAAATAGCAATCCATTCGCTGTGCTTCATGATTTTTTTTCCTTTTCCATCAGCGCAATGAACTCCTCGAAGAGGTAGTAGGGGTCATGCGGGCCGGGGCAGGCTTCGGGGTGGTACTGCACGCAGAACATCGGCAGTTTTTTATGCCGCAGTCCGGCGACGGTGTTGTCGTTGAGGTTGATATGGCTGACCTCGGCGATTTCCGGATCGATGGTGGCCGGATCAACGCAGAAGCCGTGATTGTGCGAGGCGATTTCCACCTTGCCGGTGCGCAAGTCCTGAATCGGCTGATTGGCACCGCGGTGGCCGAATTTGAGTTTATAGGTTTTCGCGCCGAGCGCCTGACCGAGCATCTGATGGCCGAAGCAGATTCCGAAGGTTGGAAGTCTGGATTCGATCAGCTCTTTGACGGTCGCGACAATCTGCGGGACGCCCGCCGGGTCGCCGGGGCCGTTGGAAAGGAAAAGACCGTCGGGTTTGCAGGAGAGAATTTCTTTGGCCGAAGCGGTGTTCGGGAATACGCGGCATTCACAGCCGAGTTCATCAAAGATTCTCAGCTGGTTGGTTTTAATGCCGCAATCAATCACGGCGACGCGGAAGCGGGCGTTCTTTTTGCCGCCTTCCGGAAACACATAGGGTTTTTGCGCGCTGACATCGGTGGAAAGGTCGCGGCCGACCAGTCCGGCGGACTTCTTGGCTTTTTTGACAAGACTCTTGCAGTCAAGGTCTTCGGTTGAAATCACGCACTTCATGGCTCCCTTGTCCCGGATATGAATGGTGACGGCCCGCGTATCGATCTGATCGACACCGACCACGCCGGCCTTTTCGAGATATTCCGGCAGGCTCATGGTGGAGCGCCAGTTGCTGGTGATGCGACTGCATTCGCTCACCACCAGTCCTTTGGCGAAAACGGCGCGCGATTCCACGTCGTCGGGGTTCACGCCGTAGTTGCCGATCAGCGGGTAGGTCATGGTGACGATCTGTCCATTATAGGAAGGATCGGTCAGAATCTCCTGATAGCCGGTCATGGAGGTGTTGAACACCAGCTCGCCGTAGAATTCACCGGAACCGGCGAAAGCCCGTCCGGTAAAACAGGTGCCGTCCTCGAGTGCAATGATCGCTTTTTTCATTTTGTGTCCGCTTGAAAGTTCCGTGATTACGCCAAAATTCCGGGCATAATCACAATCCGAATCACGGCTTGCAACCCTTTTCCTGTCTCGGAGGGGGGATATTTTTCGGGGGCTTGACTTGTGCGGGTGCGGGTGCATACACTGCCCCCCGTTTTTATAAAAAAATATGTAATCAACCGGAGCAGATTGTAATGAGTAAAGCCAAGACAGAAACCACACCGGCCGCCGTAAAACCCAAGGCGCGGGAAGTCCTTTTCTTCGAACTCGAGTATGTGGCCGTCAATGGTCGTCAGATCATGTTTGATGTGCTCAAGCAGGTGATGAAGAGCAAGGATATCGAAGTGACCCCGGCGCTGTTCGCCCGTTGCGGTCTGACTCCCCGTCCGGGAAAAGCGATTCAGGCGATGATTGATGCTTCCGGCAGAAACCTCACCACCGGCGACCAGCTTACTGAACAGGCCGAGGGTCAGTTGGTTAAGGCTTTGGCGGAGAAGACGGTTCTCAATAAAGACCTTCCGGCGCTGATCAAAGCGTCGCAGGAACAGAATATTCAGGTGGTTGCTCTTTCCGCCTGGCCGGAAGCGGTTGCTTCCGAGTTGATGAAAAAGACCGGTCTCGATCAGCTGGGTGTCGATCTGGTCGCCATGGACAGCGTCGATCCGATTTTTCCGCGCGCCGACCACTGGCTGAGAATCCTGAAACAGCGCGGACAGGATACCATTCCGCTGATCGCCATCGTCAGTTCGCGAGCCGCCTGCAAGGGCGCACTGACCGCCGGGGCCACCGCAATCGCTTTGCCGGATGCTTACACAGCGTACGAGGATTTCACCGGCGCCAAAGTGGTGCTTGAAGCTCTCGGTGACATGTCCGCTAAGGATCTGCTGAGTCTGGTCAGTCGCCGCTAACTCAAGCTGCGGAACCTGAGCAAAGGCTGAACTCCGGTTCAGCCTTTTTGTTTTGTGAGGTCGCTATGAATGTAACGCCAACAGAATGATTGCTGGCGATTACAGGCAGAAGATGCCAGCCTGAACGGGTTTGACGTAAAAAAATCGGAGCGCGCTCCGCAAATATCCGGGAAACGTTTTCTACCGATCTTTCGACGTGGCGGATGCGCGATGCAGGTCTTCGCATTGCGCAATGGCATTGGTCAAGGGGGTAAGAATCGCATCAATCGGCTCTTCGAACTCGGTGATGAAGCCTTCCCTGTATGTGGTTTTGTTTCGTTGATTAAGCTCAATGGCCTTCTGATCCCCCTTCTTCAGAGCGGCCACGTAGGGCGGACGAAGCCCGCGCATGTAGCCGCAATGGTGCCAGCCGATGTAGTATGGCAGAGAAAACAGGCTCGTTACTTCTCTGGCGTACGTTTGTCCCAGATGGCTGTAATACCCGACGTTTGTTATGTCGTTGTCCTTCCACGGGTAGTAGCAGGACGTATCGCCGTTGACGATGGGTTTTTGAGACTCGCGATAAAGCAGTTCCAGTGTATCGCGCTGCTTGTCGAACAATAACGTCAGATGTTGAATATAAATGACGTCCACGAAGTCGTTCATGGCCTTCAGGGATTGAATCAGCGCCTTGGGATATTGAGAGTCTCTGTCCATGTTGAGCTTGTCGCCCAGAATGAGGTGGTTGGGGTCGTATTCCCGGATCGCGATTTTGCGGACCTTATACCATTGGCGCATAAGTTC
This sequence comes from Pontiellaceae bacterium, assembly GCA_044346945.1. Classification (GTDB taxonomy): domain Bacteria; phylum Verrucomicrobiota; class Kiritimatiellia; order Kiritimatiellales; family Tichowtungiaceae; genus Tichowtungia. Next base: position 19,583 of record JBIIYG010000023.1, read on the forward strand.
GGTCAGGAACGCCTGACTGTCCTCAGTGGCGCGTGGTGCGTCGGAAATGGAACTCCAGGTGGTGTTTGAGGCCAGCTCATCCCAAGTCGATGCTTTGAACGCATAGGTTGCTCCAGCCGATTCCGCAGAAGTATATCGCCCGCGCATTATTGCCAGCCAGGCCTGCTTGCCTTTGGTTTCCGCGTTCAGCGACATGAGCGCCAGAACCCAGGGATGGATTGTTTTTTCGGCAACCGTGAGGGAACGGTAGTCGGCGGTCTGCGGATCATCGTGAACCGTCCAGGGCGGGCCATCCGAATATGCGTATCCCAGGACACGAGGATCGTTGGCGTATGCTTTTACCACTTCCGCCGCATTGGTTTTGACGGTTGCGGCAAATGCGTTATCGAATACATCAAAAGGGTTTTTCTTGAATTCACGGATGAGGGTGGAGCGCGGCATGTTCCATGTCCAGGGAACAGGTATGTTTAATTCGACCACATAGTAGTCGCCGACCGGCCCAAGGCTTTTATGTAACGCATTATGCACACCCAATGTATTGAAACCCCATTTTTTAAAGTTGTCCGCGATGCGCAGACCCCATTTGTCGGCGGCCGGTGAGCCGTCACAAAACGCCCCTTTTGGCGAGAAGAGACCGGGGCCGTATGTGTCGATCGCGAATGACAGGTTATTAGGCGACATCCAATACAACACCTGCACATGATTGATGCCGATGGAAAGAAACGGCTTGCCCTCGGGCGACTTGAACCACCAAACCCCCGATTGTTGCTCCAATCCGACATATCCCTTCTGCCCGGTTTGGCAGGGTTCAGCGGCGTTTACCAGCCCGGTGCACGCGATCACCACGGAGGCGTATCCCGCCATTCGTCGATGAGATGCGCGCACGGAAAAATGAGACAGTGCGATTATTGCCCGTTTCCAGTTTTGCCGAATGACACAGCGTATATTACGCATCGAGATGCTCCTGTAATTTTGCGGAAAAGAACCCTGCGTTTTTTTGAAAGGATCGTCAATGCGGGAGGATGGCAGTTCATTCCCCATTTTTTGGAGAAGGGGATAAGGGGTCAGTCCTATAAATTAATGATTTAGGTTTTGACGGGTGCGAAGCGAATGATAGATTGCGGACATGCCAAGAAAACCGAGAATGGAATATGCGGGAGCAACCTATCATGTGATGTGCCGGGGAAACCGTCAGCAGACGGTGTTCCGGGACAGGCGGGATAACGAGATGTTTCTGGATACGTTGGGAGAGGCATGTGTCCGCTGCGGATGGCGGGTGCATGCTTTTGTGTTAATGGGGAACCACTATCATCTGCTGATCGAAACCCCTGAGCCGAATTTAGTGGCGGGCATGCAGTGGCTGCAGGGGACCTACACAAAGCGGTTTAATGTGCGGCATAAAGAGTGGGGACATTTGTTTCAGGGACGTTACAAGGCATTACCGGTGGATGGGGGCGGAGATTATTTTTCAACCGTTGCGGGTTATATTCATCTGAACCCGGCGCGGGTTCGGGGTTTTGATTTCGAGAACAGCAAGCTTGAAGAGTATGTGTGGAGCAGTTATCCGGGGTATTTACGGGCAGGAAAACGTCCAGAGTGGCTTTGTGTAGAGCGCGTTCTGAACGGGTTGGGTCTGAGTGATACGTCCGCCGACCGACGGAACTATCGAGCGACGGTAGAGCGGCGGGTTCTGGAGATGCAGAACAGTGCGGAGCCTTGGACGGTAGATGAAGAGTGGAGCCAAATTCGTCGTGGCTGGTGTTTTGGAGGCAGTGAATTCCGGAAGGAGATGACGGATCGTTTAGGCTGTACATTGAAGTCTAAGCGACGCGAGTCCTTCAGTGGATCGGAAATCAAACAGCATGATGAAAAAGAGGCGGAACGAATTCTGGGGCTGGGCATGAAAACGTTGGGCCTTGCCGATCAGCATCTGGCTGAGCAGAAAAAAGGGAGCCCAAAAAAGGTTGCGCTGGCCTGGCTGGTGCGTAAAAACACCTGTGTAAGGAACGGGTGGATTAAAGAGCGGTTAAAGATGGGCTCCGCGACGAATTTTTCAGATGCCTTGCGGCGGATTGAGTCCGCAGAAAAGGGCGAGCGGGGCTTTGAAGAATTTCAACGCATCAAAAACATTAAATTATAGGACTGACCCCTAGGATGAAAAAAACACCGATTGACCGTCTGTTGGAAATTATGCGTCAACTGCGTGGCCCGGACGGCTGTCCGTGGGACCGTGAGCAGACTCTGGACTCGCTCAAGTCCAACCTGATTGAGGAAGCCTACGAGGTGATTGATGCGATGGAGAGCGGCGACCGGGCGGAGCTATGCGGCGAGCTGGGCGATCTGTTGCTCCAGGTTGTTTTTCAGGCGCAGATTTGTGACGAGGCGGGCGAATTTAATTTCAACGATGTGGTGAACGGAATTGCCGATAAGCTGGTGCGGCGTCATCCGCATGTTTTCGGTGATGTTCAGGCGAACACGTCCGGTGAAGTGCTTCGCAATTGGGAAAAGATTAAGAAAACGGAAAAGGATGCTGATAAGCCGCGCTCGCTGGTGGAAGGAGTTCCGCGCCATCTGCCCGCGCTGGCCAAAGCCCATCTGGTACAGAAGCGTGTGGCGCGGGCCGGTTTTGAGTGGGATGAGATCGGCGGGGTGATTGCAAAGCTCGAAGAGGAGCTGGCGGAAGTCAAAGAGGCGATGGAACAGAAAGATGCCGCAGCGATTCGCGAGGAGCTGGGCGATCTGCTTTTTTCGACGGTCAATCTAAGCCGGTATCTCGGTCACGAATCCGAGGAATTGCTCAACGAGAACATTGCAAAATTCATGCGGCGCTTCCAATGTCTGGAAAACCGTTTGCACGCCGAGGGCCGTGAGGTCGAAAAATGCTCTCTTGCGGAGCTCGACGCTGTTTGGAACGAAGTTAAAGCGGCGGAGCGGAAATAGCCGGCTTTCCAACTTTTGAGAAAGATACGTTGTAATCTTTGTATGATTTTGTAGTATGCGCCGCATGAGCGGCATTAATTCTTCCGGCGGTAAGCGTAAAATCCTGATCGTTGATGACCATGCGGTGGTTCGACAGGGATTACGTGACTTCATTGAATGCGAGCATGATCTTGCGGTGTGCGGTGAGGCCTGCGGAAGAAAAGAGGCTTTGCGACTTTGCGCGGAAACCTCTCCGAATTTGATTCTCATTGATCTCTCGCTGGGCGAGGACTCCGGCCTGGATCTGCTGAAAGATGTCTCTGTGCAGTTTCCGGCTATCAAAATCCTCGTGCTTTCCATGCAAAACGAAATGCTCTATGCGGAGCGCGTGTTGCGCGCCGGAGCTTCCGGTTATGTCGGTAAAAACGAGCATCCTTCCCGTATGGTTGAGGCCCTGCGCTGTGTTCTGGACGGCGGCGTTTACGCCAGCGAAGCCGTGAAGCAGAAAATCATGAAAACCGTGCGGCTTTCTGATCCGGGCTGTGATCCGGTCACTGGACTCAGCGATCGGGAACTTTCGGTTTTCGAGCAGATCGGCAAGGGCCTTGGCACCGCCGAAATCGCTGACGCCATGAATCTGAGTATAAAAACGGTCGAAACCTATCGGGCCCGTATCAAGGCCAAGCTTGGACTGCACGGTTCTGCCGAGCTGATGCAGAGGGCTGTCCAGTGGACTCTTGAGCCGAAGGGCTGAAAGGGGTTCTCGGGTTGGGCGGAAAGCGTTTGACCTCGCTTTTGAAACTGCGCAGAATCCGCCCCCGATGACACAGGAAAAAACCACCGTAACCGAACATCGTCTCTTTCAGGGCGATTACCGTCTGCTCCGGCTCGCCGCGCCCGTTATCGGTCCGCAGGTTCAGCCCGGACAGTTTGTCCATCTTCGAATTCCGCGCCTGGAACATGCGGTCTTGCGCCGTCCGTTCAGCGTTTTTAAAGCGGATGCGGAAGGCGTATCCATTCTCTATAAATCCGTCGGCAAAGGCACCGCCGCGCTGGCGACCGTTGTGCCGGGCGAGCCGGTTAATCTTCTCGGCCCGCTCGGCGCCGGGTTTCCGGAAATTGGAAAGGGCAAAACTCCGGTGCTGGTGGCTGGCGGCTATGGCAACGCCGCGCTCTATCTTCAGGCCGCGCGGCTTCCGGTTAAAGGCATTGCCTTCTTCGGCGGACGCAGTGCGATAGACATTCTGTGCGTGGATGAATTTAAAGCGCTCGGCTGGGATGTGCGCGTCACGACGGACGACGGATCGTCGGGGCAGAAAGGCCTTGTCACCGCCGCGCTGGATCCGTGGATTGAAGCGCAGAAAGACATCCAATCTCTGGAACTCTTTGCCTGCGGCCCGAACGCCATGCTCAAAGCGGTCGGACAGCGGGCCGTTCAGCGCGGACTTACCGCCTGGCTTTCGATGGATCGCAACATGGCCTGCGGTGTCGGCGCCTGTCTCACCTGTGTCATCAAGCGCAAAACCGCCGACGGCTGGGAATGGGCCCGCTGTTGCAAAGACGGGCCGGTTTTTGAATCGCGGGAGATTCTCTGGGATGAATAAAAAACCCGAAATGCGTATACAAATAGGCACACTCCAGATGAAAAATCCGGTGACGGTTGCCTCCGGCACATTCGGCTATGGCCCGGAATATGCCGACCTGGTCGATCTCGACCGCCTCGGCGCAATCACAGTGAAAGGTATTTGCACTGAGCCGCACGTCGGTAATTCGACGCCGCGCACGTTCGAGGTTTCGAGCGGGATGCTGAACGCGATCGGCCTTCCCGGTCCCGGAGCCAACGGATTCATCAAAAAGTATCTGCCGTTTTTCGATCACTACCGCGTACCGCTGATCGTCAATATCTGGGGAAAAACTATTGAAGATTACAGCCGCGTCACCGAGATTTTTAATGACCAGTCCCGGATCAACGCGCTGGAAGTGAATGTTTCCTGCCCGAACGTTAAAGAGGGCGGCGCGCTTTACGGGACGGACGTGAACCTGTTCCGCAGTGTGGTGGATGCGGTTCGCGCCAAAACGCAGAAGCCGCTGATTATCAAGCTGGCGCCGAACGTGGCGGACATCAAAGCTTTCGCCCGCGCCGCCGAGGAATGCGGCGCCGACGCGGTTTCGATCATGAATTCTTATCCGGCCATGGCCATCAATATTGAAACCCGCAAGCCGGAGCTGGCCAACCGCACCGGCGGACTTTCCGGTCCGGCGATCAAGCCGATCGCGATCAAGCTGGTTTGGGAGGCCGCGAAAGCCGTTAAAATTCCAATCATTGGAATGGGCGGAATTTATACTCCGGAAGATGCGCTTGAGTTTATCATTGCCGGCGCGACCGGCGTGGCGGTCGGCACCGCCAGCTTCACGGATCCTTCGACGGCTGTGCGGGTGATTGAAGGGATGGAACAATGGATGACTGCGAAAGGAATCGGCTCCATCGGGGAACTTCGCGGGACGGTTCAGGCATGATCCGCCGCGGGATGGTCGCCGCGCTGACGCTCCTGCTCACACTTTCTGTGCTCGGCTGGATCGTCTATATGCCGTCCGCAGAGCGGCGGGCTCTTTGTCCGGTTCCGGCGCATGCGCAGATTCTCTATCACAGCGGGACGCCCGACCTGTCGGTTCTGGAGCGGCTCCATATTTCCAACGGCTGGAAAACCGCCGGACGTTTTTTTGAGATCGCAAAAAAAAGTCCGCTGACGCTGGCCACAGCGGGGCTGGGCGGACGTGACCGGCGGGATACCTGGGTGGCCGTCAGCGCCGTCGGGCCGCGGGCCGTTCTGTTGCGCTGGCAATTGACGGTTTCTCCGCCGGAGGGCATCAAGCCGGTTCGTTCATACGGCGCGTGGCCGGTCTGGCAGTACAGCGATCCGTCGCTTCCGGCGTGGATGCGTATCCGGTTTTCGGTGGTTGAGGGTTTGCTGATCTGTTCAGTCTCGGACGACAGCCATGATATTTACTATCTGCTGGATACACTGGACGGCCGCCGTCCTTCAGCCGACAGAAAGGGAAAATGATGAATAAAAAAGCGTATGTTTTTCTCGCGGCGACCGTTTTCCTGACCGCCGGCTGGAAGAGTGATGAGGTGAAGCCGGTGTCCTGGAAAAAACAGACGGCCTATCTGTCATCCGTGCAGGATCCCCGCCGCTATGGCTACAGTATTTATGAGACACCCGCCGGGATTGAATACCGTGGCGGATGCCGCCTGCACGCCAACCAGGGCGGGAAGTTTTCGATGAAGGCGGACGAGCCGCTTCGCCCGGTGATCGCATTGCGGCGGAGCTACGGCTTCCAGTCTCCGGTTCTGCTGGATTTCTGCTCGGCCGCCAGCTGGATGGAGTTTGATCTGGCGCAGACGCTGGGTGCGAAGCCGGTTGGTGAGACAAAACCTCCGGTGATTAAATGTCCGGGGGACGAGATTGCCGGATGTCTTTCGGTTATTCCGACGATCCGGCTGGATCAGATTTATATCGAAAATCCGCTGGTTTATGTGCGGATGGCCGCCGGCCCGCTCGGTTTGCTGGCGCGTGGAATTGATGATCCGTCGCCGAAAGGTGTTCTGGGCTGGGACCTGCTGAAAAAGTTTGACCAGATTCATCTGGATTATGCCGAAGAGCGGGTGGCGCTGTTCACGCCGTCGCCCCGGCCCTCGCCGTATATGTGCGATCCGGCGATGCTTATCGCCCGGGTTCCGCTGGTTAAACACGCCGCCGCCTGCTCGGTCCGCGGCGCGGTGGACGGGAAGGAAAGTCTGATTCTGATTGATCCGGCGGGCGATTTTGAGGTCGCGACAGACGGCGCGGCGGCGGTGACTTCTGTTCAGCTGGATGCGGATTTGCTTTTTTCGGCTCCTGAGGTGACGAAGTCTGTCGGCGGCACACGTATCGGCGCCCGTCTTCTGCGGAAATTCAAAATCACGGTCTGTCCTCAGGATGGCGCGATTTATTTTGAAAAGCCGGAATCCGGCAAAGCCGAGTAGGGCGTCCGTTACGGGAGCAGTTCGCGAACCGCTTTCAGCAGTTCGGTGAGCGAAATGGGTTTCTCAAAGACACGGCAGGCACCGAATTTTTTCGCATGGGGAAGGAAGTTCACAGGGATCGCTTTCATGCCGCCGGAGATGGCGATTACCGGAAGCTCGGGGTGCTGACTGCGGATTTCACGGATTATTTCGTCGGTGCTGAAAAAGTCATTTGATCCAATGTTTTCAGATCGGATGGCAGAACTTACGGGATAAAAATTTGCAAGGAATGTGTGGAATCCGTCCGGGAACCTTGCAAAAATTTATGAATGAAACCGG
>JBIIYG010000006.1:0-82443 GCA_044346945.1 Pontiellaceae bacterium
GTCTGGCCCGGGGCCGCCGCCCCCGTGATCATGCGAATGCTTTTGTTCCAATTTCAGCGAGCTACGGACAAAAAGATCCTGCACCGGCGAGAACTCGATATCGGCATGGGTATGAGTTTTAAGATTAAAAATCTTTTCGTTCGAATCATCCGCCTCATAAATTTTGTCGCCATGAACTCTGACCTCTGTGTGCACACTCAGATACGGTGCCATTTTTTTATGTAAATGTTCGGGGTTGCTGCACTCCTGCGACATAACAGCCCAACCTGGCACCCACAACAGCAACAACACAATCAGCTTCCGCATAAAAATCCCCTAATGGTTAAGATAGATGTGTTATATTATAACATAATAAGGCTGTAAAGAGCCGATCTTCAAATAGAAAAGGGATCAGGCGTTGCAGTCCGGGCAGCGTCCGGAAGCCTCAATCCGCAGGTGTTTCAGCTCGAATCCTTGTGATAAAGCATTTTGATAAACCTGCTTACTCAATGCATCATCGCAGATTTCCGATACGCGCCCGCACACTGAGCAGACAAAAATCTGACATTCATGCCCGCAACCAGGATGAGTGCAGGCGGTATAGGCGTTCAGACTTTCGATACGATGAATGAACCCGTGCGCCGTCCAGAAATCAAGTGCCCGGTAAACCAGCGGCGGCATCGGTTTCTGCCCGCCGGAGGCCGCAACAATCAGATCATAAGCCTTCACGGGGTGGCGGCTAGAAACCACCTGCTCAAGCACTGAAAGACGGCCTTCCGTCAACCGAACGCCCTGCTGATCGCAGTACTCCTCAGCCCGTTTCACAATATCCCGAACCTCTGACTTTTTACGCATAAGATTTCCGTAGCACGGCTCTCCGCCATTTGCGAACAGAATTTATCAACCATATCGCCGAAGCACGCTTCAAATCATCCAGCGTAACGACCCGCTCTGTGATTTCCCCCGACTCCAGCAAGCTGTCACGCAGTGACCCCGCCAAAAGCCCGCAGGCAACCGGCGGGGTCACCTTGCGCCCGTCCAGCTCGACCACCACGTTGGCGATACAACTTTCCGTCACTTCGCCGCGTTCATTAAACAGCAGGACATCGTCCGCATCCGGGAAGTCGGCTTTGGCTTTCTCATAAACCGCGCGGTTCGTCGTCTTGTGATAAAGAAACACATCGCCGGAATCTACCGGCTTTTTCGCAATAGCCAATGTAGAAGAGGCTTCCAGCCTCTTCAGCTCAACGTGCTGAACAACAAACTCGCCGTTTTTATTCAGCAAAAGCCGGATGCGCATCGGTTCGCCCGAATTCAAATCACACAGACTGTCACGGACGACACAGGCATCGATTTTGAAATCAAAATACTCCGCCGAATCCGCCAGCCGTTTCAAGTGACGCTCCAGCAGAAAAATCTCTCCGTTCTCCCACAGCATCGTTTCCAGCAATTGAAATTCTGGCATTCTTTTTGTCAGGATCGCCGCCTTGGACAAGGCTTCTTCATATTCCTGCTCAGGATTCGAGTCCCACACAATCCCTCCGCCAATCCCATACTCCGCCTGTCCGCCCTGAATCACCGCTGTGCGAATGGCGACATTGAACTGGGCCGCGCCGTCCGGCGCGATGAATCCGATCGCGCCGGTATAAACGCCGCGCGGGCCTTTTTCCAAACTCTGGATAATTTCCATCGTCTTCGCCTTCGGCGCCCCAGTGATCGAAGCGCAGGGAAACAATGCCCGCATTACGTCTGACATCTTCCGTGTATTCTGTGTATTCCGTGGTTTGACTTCTCCCCTTACCGTCGAAGTCATCTGCCAGACCGTCGGATATTTTTCGACATCGAACCGGCTGACGGTTTCCACGGAACCAGCCTCGGCAATCCGCCCGATATCGTTGCGGATCATATCCACGATCATGATGTTTTCCGCCTGATCCTTCGTCGAATTCTTCAGCGCCCCGGCGACGGCGCGGTCAGCCGCCGCCGTCAGCCCGCGCGGCCTAGTTCCCTTCATCGGGCGCGACGTAATCACACCATCTTTGAGCTCGAAGAAAAGCTCCGGCGACGCCGAACAGATCGCGAACTCCTCGGTTTCGATAAAGGCGGCGTAACGGCCCCGCTGGGCTTCGGCCAGATCGCAAAAAAAGTCGAACGGTTCGCCGGAAAAGTCCGCGGTCAGCCGGAAGGTATAATTCACCTGATACGTATCGCCCGCCGCGATGTGTTCCTTGATCTGTGCAATTGCTTCAGCATATTCGCCGCGACTCACCGACGGCTTCCACTCACTCAAATTATATGATCCCCTCCCTTGGAGGGGTGGCCGCAGGCCGGGGTGGGTTTCTACATTTTTAAACAGCCCAAACTGCAAAAGCGGCAAGCCGCCCGAAACATGGGTTTTCAATGCATCGTCAAACGCTCCAGCCGCTTCGTAGGAAATAAATCCGGCGGCCCATAATCCGCTGGCTTCGATTTTTTCCAATGCTTGGGAAACTTCTTCCGCCGTGCGGGCCGTCAGCACTTCAACCGGGTCGCTGAAACGCAGCCACTCGTTTCCGTGCTGAAGCAGAACCGTCATCGCCGGCTTAAACTGAAAAACACCGTCCGGTGTTTTTGTTACAGACACGCGGACCGGTGTTTTGAAACGCGCCCAGTCATTCTGAAGCTGGAATATTGCACCCATTAAATTCCATGGAGCGTTTTCTTGAACAGCTTGCGGAGTGTTTCGAGATCAGTGTCAATGCGGGTTGCGCCTTTGACGCCTTTCACGACCAGCTTTTTATCTGCCGTGACCGTTCCGATCTGGGCAACCGGCAGTCCGGCGAACAGTGCTTCAAACTTCGCGGCATTTTCCGGTTTCACCGAAACGATGAAGCGGCTGTTGGATTCCGAGAAGAGAACGACGTCGTCTTTGAGCTTCCGCTTGCCGGGCGTCGGGACTTTCGCCAGATCGATTTCCGCGCCGAGCTGTCCGCCCATACAGATGAGCGCAAAGCCGACGGCCAGTCCGCCCTTCGCCGGCGTGTGCGAGGAAAGCAAAATGCCTTCGTCCTGCGCTTTGTTCATGGCGCGGTAAATTACCAGCGCGGCTTTGGCATCCACGGTCGGCACGTCTCCGCCGTAATTCCACGGATTGCCCTGCTCTTCCGCCAGCATACGGCTCCATTCGGAAGCACCGAGTTCGTTTTTCGTCACGCCGACCATGTAGATATTACTGCCCGCCTCTTTGAGCGGCATGGTGACGGCCTTCTTCACGTCGTCGATCTGGCCGATCGACGAGATGAGCAGTGTCGGCGGAATCGAGATTTTCTTGCCACCGCGCGTCGAGTCGTTTTTGCAGGAGTCCTTACCGGAAACCGCCGGCGTGCCGAACGCAATCGTGTAGTCGTAGAGCGCTTTGTTGGAGCGGACGAGCTGGGCCATCTTGTACTCACCGTCCAGCGTTTTCTCGGACTGCACCGGGTCGGGCCAGCAGAAGTTGTCGAGAATCGCAATGCGGTCGAGGCGGCCACCGACGCTGATGACGCGGCGGATGGATTCGTCGATCACCGACGCGGTCATGTGATAGGTGTCGATGTCCGAGAACCAGGGGTTGATCCCTTCGGCCAAAATCGCGCCGCGATCTTTGTTGTACTCAATGCGCATAACGGTGGCGTCGGACGGAATATCGGCGTTGACGCCGACAAACGGCTTCACGACCGAAAGGCCTTTCACCTCGCCGTCGTAGATGCGGCTCTTATATTCGCGCGAACAGATATTCAGGCGGCCCATCATCTGGCGCAACTGCTTCGTGCGGTTTCCACCCTTGGCTTTTTCCGGCACCGGAATTTCAGGTTTCTTCCAGACGCCCTTCATGTGCAGTTTCGGACAGCCGGTTTCGTAGAGGAAATCCATATCGAGGCTGGCGACGACTTTGCCGTCATACTTCACAGTGAAATAGCCGGAGTCGTTGTATTTGCCCATGAAGGCGACTTCGACATCGCGCTGTTTCGCCAGCTTTTCAAACGCCTCGCGGCATTCCGGCTGAACGGCCAGCGTCATACGCTCCTGCGCTTCGGAAACCAGAATTTCCCACGGCTGGAGCCCTTCGTACTTGAGCGGCGCGTCTTTAAGTTCGCACTCGCATCCGCCGGAATATTTACCCATTTCGCCGAACGAGCAGGAAATGCCGCCCGCGCCGTTGTCGGTGATACAGCGGAAAAGGCCGAGGTCGCGCGCTTCCATCAGAAATTCGTAGAGCTTGCGCTGAGTCAGCGGGTCGCCGATCTGCACCGCCTGTGCAGGCGATTCGGTGCGCAGTTCTTCGGACGAGAAAGTCGCGCCGTGAATGCCGTCTTTGCCAATACGGCCGCCGCACATGACGGTCCAGTCGCCGACCTGCACTTCTTTACGCTCGGAAGGCCGCCCGCCGACGCTGACCGGCAGAGTCCCCATCGTGCCGCAGTAAACCAGCGGCTTGCCGAGGTAGCGTTCGTCGAAACATTCAAAGCCGCGGCTGTATGGCACGCCCGACTCATTGCCGCCCGCGATCACGCCGTCGTGCACACCGTCACGGATACGCCGCGGATGCATCAGACCGGCCGGAATTTCCTTATCGTAGAACGGCGAGCCGAGGCAGTAGCCCCAAACATTGGAAACCAGCTGGGCGCCCATGCCGGTACCCATCGGATCGCGGTTCACGCCGACAATGCCGGTCATCGAGCCGCCGAACGGATCGAGCGCCGACGGCGAGTTATGGGTTTCGACTTTGTAAACGAGGTGAAGGTCTTCGTTAAATTTGATCACGCCCGCGTTATCGGTGAACACCGAAACCAGCCAGTCGATCTTTTCGGCCACCTTTTTCGTCGAAGCTTTGACGTAGGTTTTGTAGAGCGAGTTGATGATTTCCTCTTTACCGGTTTCAGTGTCTTTGTATTCAACCGTTCCAGCGAAAATCTTGTGCGAGCAGTGCTCCGACCACGTCTGGGCGATACACTCCAGCTCCACGTCGGTCGGCCATTCCGGCAAACCGAGTTCGGCGCGGTGCGCTTTAACGTCGCCGCGCAGGTAGTGGTTACGGATCGCCCGCATTTCGTCGAGCGAGAGCGACAGAATGCCGTCGCTGGAAATCTTCATCAGCGCCGCGTCATTATCCGGCAGTTCAATCACGTTCACCTTGATCTCCGGATGATCGGTAAAGGCCGGAACGGTCATATCCGGCTCCGCCGCCAGCCACTCTTCCTTGGAGAAAACCTGAATCGTCTGAATCAGCGTATTAGCCAGCAGATCCTTGCCGAGATGCTCAACATCCTTGCGGGTCAGATCGCCTTTGAGAAAATACTGAATCGAAGTGTAAACCTGCTCTTCCCACGCCAGTTCGCGGCCGAGAATGTCGGCCATCGCGCCGCGGGCGGTGCGCCCGACGTTATCGGTCACGCCCGGCTTAAAGCCGATTTCAAGCATCCAGTCGAAGCTGGACGGAGCTTTCAGGCGGCCAAGAGCGGAACGGGCGACCACCGCGTCGGCAAAGCCGGTCTGAATCGCCTTGGCCTCGGAACGCTTAATGTTGGCGTCCACCTTATAAACATCGCGCGTCTGGCAGGCCTTAATCTTCATGCCCAGCGCACTTTTTGCCCGGCCGATCACGCCGCGTCCGCGCGCATCCGGCACACCCTGTTTCAGTCCGATTTCAATCCGGTAAATCATAGGAATTCCTTTTCCAAAAGAGGCCGCAAATGTACACGAATGGAGAGTGATGCCAAACCCGATTTTGCGATGTTTGGACAGCACAACCACGGATTACACGGATGGGCACGGATTTCCCGCCCATTAGAAGGTTTTTTTAGGGCTGAAGGCGGGGGTGTTTGCAGGTGGAACTCGACCGCCGGGCGCGTTTCTCATGCGGGCCGTGTGCTCGTGCGCTCACCCTTCACAGGAGCAGGCCTTCATTCTCATTATCCCTCATCCGCAGGTGACTTTTTCGACTTCTTTGCGGACAGTTTCTTGAAGTTGCCGGCGGAGATGACCGGATTACCGGTCTGAGCCTCAATATCCTTCCGTGTTCTGCCCGCCACGGCTCCGCCGTCCCGGGCATCTTTTGTCAGCGGGATCAAGCCCTGCGAATCGCGATCCCGGTGAATTTTCGTGGTGGTCGCCTCACCCAGCATGGTCAGAATCAACTCAATATCGGTCATGTGATCGCGCAGATTTTCACGGTCGATGTTTTTGATCTGCTTATATTCCTCAACTTTCAGGTCAAAAGTCCCCTGCATGATCTCGTTGGTCAGAAGCGCGTATTCCAAAGCGGTCCGGGCTCCCCGGTTTTTCCATTCGTCGGTCAAATCCTGCCGGACGGCAATACCCCTCAGCCGTTTATCGATCCACTCCTTGGGGTAGCCCTTCTTTTCATAAAGCTCCTGCATCCGGGCCATAGCCAGTTCGGGGTTTTCGATCTCGTCAATACGCTCTTTGCCGACCCGGGCCAGCCAGCGCTTGAGCGGCTCGACTTTAGGCGAAGGAATGGACTGGATGATACGAAACATCGTCTCCGTATTAGCGCAGTCGGTGGCATATAATTTCCCATCACCGGATCGCAGTTTCAGTTGTCCGATTTTTTCGGACAACTGCTCATAGCCCTCCTGTAAAAGCTTCTTCTTCAAGTCATTCCAGTATTTACGAGGACGATCCCCTCCGACCAGCACCTCAATGACATCAATAACAGAGAACCACCATTCGCCCCCGTGGAGGACTTTGCGGATATGCTTACCTTCAAACACGGTCAACTTGGTTGTCTTTTCAGCACTCATGACGGATGTCTCCTGTCGGTACTTTTGGTTATAAAGTCTGTCGAACTTTTCCACATCCGGAAAATAGCCGTCCAACACCCTTTTGGACAGGGTTTTTAATAAGAAAACGCCGCGCAACCGCCCCGCCAAATTTCTTTCCGGACCCTGGAAGATTGAATGCCCCTCCCCAGTCTGCTATAAGCAATCCGGCTTCGGGGATTCCAATCGGCAGAATTCGTTTCCACAAACTGTTCGAGTAAAAAATGATAACGATCAATGCAATGGTTAAAATTGGGCCATGGACAATCGAATCCACCCATTGGAATCCATTGGGACAAAATTGCGAGCGGTGTGGTGCTCATCTCAAGGAAGTTTGGACCTGTTCCGTAGATCCTCAACATGAGCGGCTCCCCGACTTAGGTTACAAAACCAAATGGGAAATTGGATCCACATGCGGCCCTACCCTCATCGAAGTTTCAGAGCATGTGTGGAAAGAAAAAATAACCAATCCTCAGAAACGACTCAAATTAGTCAACCGACTGGATCGATTAATTCAAGAGTCAAATAAGGAATCTCACACACTTCCTCAACACCTGATCGATTATAAAGCCGCACTAATTGACGGAAATGTTACCGACAGGAACATGAAACATATTGGCAACTTAATGGCAACGCACGAACGAATTTTAGGACTAAGGAAATAACACCAAAGCGCGTTGACCTTACGTAAAAAAATGCACAGTTTTAACGCCAGACGGTTTTGCTGCGCGAAGATAACGCCTGTCGCTAAAATCGGGAAACTGCTATGGAAGTAAAAATTGAAATTACATGTCCCTGTGGAAATAAATCTTGGGTACAGCTGCTTGCCGGTCAAAAGGAATACACTTGTGACGCTTGTGGCTCTGAACTATTCAAGGCTCACATAACAAACGGGTATGTTTACATTCTGTCTAACCCCTCCATGCCAAACCTGCTGAAAATAGGATACACCGAAAGAAATGTTGGAGAACGGGTCGATGAATTAAATAGCACAGGAGTGCCCGTACCTTTTGAAATTGAAGCCATTTTCGGAAGCCCAGATGCATATGGAGACGAGCAGGCGATTCACAATCTCCTGGCTCATCACCGACTGGCAAGCAACAGGGAGTTTTTCTCTATTGAGTTGAAGCAAGCAATCCAATGTGTGGCTGAATACTTAAAGACGGAGCCCTGCTTTATCAAGTGCCCCGAGCTTCTCATGAATGAAGGAGAAAAAGAAATCTACAGAGTCAGTGTTGAGATTTCGGAACTGGAAAACCTTCGGAATGATTACATAAATTTAGTGCCGAAGATAAAGTGGGCCGAGTGGACAGATTTCATTAAATCTAAAACCGAGAAACGCAGATTCGAAACCAACGATCTAAAAGAGAAATACGAAAGATCTCTCGTAAACACGCTACTTATTGACCACTTTAGCTCAAGCCCTGACGAAAGAGATAGCATGCGGTGTTGTTTTGATCGCTTAGACTCTCTCTTGATTCAGATCCAATAGACGAACGGCTTGACCTCAGAAGCGGTTTTGAAGACCATCGGCGGCCTTTGAACTGAACCCTGAGGAATTGTACCGAGTATGTCTGAACAGCCGCTTTTTGATCCCGTCCCGTTTATTTCCACCGACCTGAAGATCGGCCCGCGTCAGGTGGCCGCCGTCGCCCAACTCTTCGCCGAAGGCGCGACCGTTCCCTTCATCGCCCGCTACCGCAAAGAGGCGCACGGCAATCTCGACGAAGTGCAGATTCTGAACATTCAGGAAAAGCTGACCTACTACAACACGCTGGAGTCGCGCCGCCAAACGATCCTGAGTTCGATCAATGAACAGGGCAAGCTGACCAATGAACTGCGCGAGCAGATCGAGCGGACCGTTTCCAAGACCGAACTCGAAGACCTTTACCTGCCCTACAAGCCGAAGCGCCGCACCCGCGCAACCATCGCCAAAGAAAAAGGGCTCGCCCCGCTGGCGGAACTGATCGCCAGCCAATCACTGGAAAGCGATCCGCTGACGTCCGCCGCCGCGTTCATTAACGCGGAAAAAGAAGTCGCCACCGCCGAAGAGGCGCTGGCTGGAGCCCGCGACATCGTCGCCGAGCAGGTCGCCGAAAAAGCCGACGTCCGCGCCTTGATCCGTGAAGCCTATTTCAAAACCGGCGTGATCGCCTCCGAGCCGGTCAAGGCCGACGCCAAGCCGGAAACCTCCAAGTACAAAGACTATTTCGACTTCAGCCAGGCGATCTCCGACATTCCGTCGCACCGCTATCTGGCGATCCGCCGCGGCGAGACCGAGGGCGAACTGCGCCGTAAACTGGTAATCGACGCCGACGCACAGATTGAAAAGATGAAAGAGCTGTGCGGACTCAACCCCGCTTCTCCGTTCGCCGAAGAGCTGGAGAAGACGATTCAGGATGCCTACAAGCGGATGCTGACGCTCAGCGTCGAGATCGACGTGTCGGTCGAAATGAAGATGAAGGCCGACCGCGCCGCCGTCGAGGTGTTCGCCAAGAATCTGCGCAATCTTCTGCTGGCGGCGCCGTACGGCGAAAAGCCGGTGATCGGCATCGATCCCGGCCTGCGCACCGGTTGCAAATGCGTTGCCATCGACGCCACCGGTAAATATCTGGACACCGTCACGATTTATCCCGAGCAAGGGGCGGAGAAAACCCAGCAGGCGCAAATCACGCTGGCGAAGTTCATCGAAAAACACCAGCCGCAGGCGATTGCCGTCGGCAACGGCACCGCCGGACGCGAAACCGAAGCGTTCGTCAAAAAGCTGCTCGTTTTGATGAAGAAAAAAGACATCAGCGTGGTTTCCGTCAGCGAGGCGGGTGCGTCAGTTTACAGCGCCTCGGAAATCGCCCGCGAAGAATTTCCGGATCTAGACCTGACGATCCGCGGCGCGATCTCAATTGCCCGCCGCCTGCAGGACCCGCTGGCCGAGCTGGTGAAGACCGATCCGAAATCCATCGGCGTCGGCCAGTACCAGCACGACGTTTATCAGGAACTGCTGAAGGACAAACTCGACGAAGTGGTCGTGAGCTGTGTAAACCGCGTCGGCGTGGAGCTGAATACCGCCAGCGCCCCCCTGCTCTCACGCGTGGCGGGAATCGGCGAAAGCCTCGCCAAAAAGATTGTGGCCTACCGCAATGAGCACGGCGCGTTTAAGAGCCGTCAGGAGCTGATGAAGGTGGCAGGCCTCGGGCCGCGCGCCTTCGAACAGGCGGCGGGCTTCCTGCGCATTCACGGCAGTGAAAATCCGCTCGACGCCTCGGCGGTTCATCCGGAGCGCTATAAACTGGTCGAACAGATCGCATCGGACCTCGGCGAGCCGCTCAACAAGCTGGTCGGCAGTGTGGAGATCGTCAGCAAAATTAAAATCGAGAAGTACAAGAGCGACAGCGTCGGCGAGCTGACGCTGAAAGACATTATCGACGAACTGAAAAAGCCGGGCCGCGACCCTCGCGAGCAGTTCGAGGAAGTCGGCTTCCGCGACGACGTGATGACCATGAACGACCTCAAAGAAGGGATGGAGCTGAAAGGCGTTGTCACCAACGTGACGGCCTTCGGCGCGTTCGTGGATATCGGCGTGCATCAGGACGGACTGGTTCATATTTCCCAGCTGTGCGACCGCTTTATCAGCGATCCGTCGGAAGCGGTTCAGGCGGGCGACCGCATTACCGTGAAGGTGCTGGAGGTTGATCTGGAGCGTAAACGTATTTCGCTGACGGCCCGCAAAGACGGCGGGAAAGCGGCTCCGGTCAAAGGCACTGCACCGCAGCGCGACAGCCGCCCGCAGCAAAACAACGGCCCGCGTCCGCCGCAGGGGCAACCGCAGAACCGGAATCAGCGTCAGCCGCCGCGCGGCTTCAGCAATAATCCGTTTGCGGGGTTGTAACTGTGGCGCAGACATTCCTGTCTGTGCATCCGGGCAGACAAGAATGTCTGCCCCACAACCTTTATTCGCCGGGATATTTCATGTTCCACTGAGCGCGAAGCACGTCCATGGTGCGCATGGTTTCAAGCGTTTCACCGAGCGGCATGAGCTGGCTTTCAATCTGTCCTTCGTACAGACAGCGGTGTACTTCGCGGATTTCGTGCTCGAATCCATTCGGCGCACATTCAAACCGTTCTTCTTTGCCGTCACGGATCAGGATCACATGGTCGGTGCTGGGAAAGTGCGGCACACGGATTACTCCGTTTGTTCCGGCGATGACGGCATCGCGGGGACGCTCCTCGGCAAAGGAGGCCGACAGTTCGGCATAACGCCCGTCCGGATAGTCGAATCTGTATTCCGACGTTTTATCCACGCCGGTCCAGGTCATCTTTGCTGTACCGGTCATATGAACCGGCGGCTGGCCGAAGATCATACGGGCATAGGCAACCGGATAAACGCCGATGTCGAGCAGTGCGCCGCCCGCCAGATACGGATTGTACATCCGGTTCCACGGCATGGTTTTCATACTCAGCCCCATCCGGACGCAAAAATCGGCTTTCAAATGTTTCACTTCGCCGACAGCTCCGTCCGCGATCAGCTCCCGGACTTTAGCCGATGACGGATTAAAACGCGTCCACATCGCTTCCATACAGAAAAGTTTTCTGCTTCGTGCCAAAGCAATTACTTCTTCCGTCTCTTTGGCGTTGCGAGTAAAAGCTTTTTCGACCAGCACCGGCACGCCGCGCTCCAGACAGAGCGTTGCGGCCGCCGCGTGTTCGGCATGTGTATTGGCGATATACACCGCGTCGAACTGCTCGCGGTCGAGCATTTCTTCATAGCCGCCGTACACCTGCGGAATGCCGAGTTTCTTCTGAAGCCGCCGGGCGCGGCGCATGGACTTGGAAGCCGCCGCGATTACCCGGCCTTCGCCGGTGTTTTCCAATGCATGGAAAAACTTCGGAGCGATCAGCCCGCAACCGATAATGCCCCAGCGGAAATTCTGTTTCATGCTTTTTTCCGGTATGGACTGGCCTCATAGGCCGCCTGCGCGGCGGGCAGTTTGGTGCGCAGGTTTTGAAGACGGGTGCTGTCCGACGGGTGGGTGGAGAAAATGCTGTCCGCCGGATCCGCTCCGTTACGGTGCTGTGCGGCCCGCTCCCAAATGCGCAGAGCGGCGCGAGGGTCATAGCCGGCTTTCGCCATGTACATTAAACCGACGCTGTCCGCCTCGATCTCGTCCATCCGCGAATAACGCGTCACCCAGATTCCGTTATACAGGATGAACGTTCCGCTCAGCGCGTAAGCGATATCGTCGCGGTCTTTAGCCTGAGCGACTATCGCGCCGCCCATAAACAGCAGACTGGGAACCATCTGGCGAGTCATCGCCTCGGTCGAGTGGCGGCAGTTGACGTGCGCGATCTCATGCGCAATGACAGCGGCGATCTCATCTTCGTCGCGGGCCAGCCCGTCTTTCGGATTCCACAGTCCTTCATAGACCATAATCTTTCCGCCGGGCGCGGCCATCGCGTTGACCACGTTCGTCTGAATCAGAGCGACTTCGTACGGCAGGGTCGGCAGATCAGAAACCGCACTGATGCGGCGGACCATCTCTTTGAGCTGAGCAACCCGTGCGGCATCGGCATTCACCGGAACGCCGCGTTTCTTCATCTCGGCGACCGTTTCGCTGTACACCTGCGAACCGAGCTCCACATCTTTCTGTATCGAATAAAAATTACGCGTCTGCTGTCCGGTTACCGGATCAATCGTTGAACAGCCCGTCAGCAATACCAGCAGAATCACGGCTCCCGCATGGAGGGCGCGGTTCCACCCGCGCCTCTCTTCATTACGGACGGCGTGGAAGCCGTCCCTCCAGTTTCTCTTCATTTCGGGTCTCCATCAAAAGTTAGATTCAACCAAGGGACGATAGACCAGCTCGTGCACCACCACGTCGTCCGGCGCGTTGATGCAATGAACGATCATTTTCGCGGCGGAATCCGCCCGCAGATAGTCCGGGCGGCCCTCTAGACGAAAATCGGTATCTGTGCCGCCGGGATAAACGCCCGTCACTTTCACGTTCACCAGCCGCGCCTCTTTGATCAGGCATTGCGTGAAGCCGTGCAGAGCATATTTGAGCGAGCAGTAGGTCGAATAGTTCGGCGCGCTGGTGCGGGCTATCGTACTGACGACATTCAGAATATGTCCGCTTTTGCGGGCGCCCATTTCTTTGAGCGCTTCGCGGCAGAGTAAGTACGGCGCGCGGAAATTTACGGCGTAGGACGCATCCAGCCGCGCCACGTCCACTTCCGTCACCGGCTCCTTGCCGGGATTAAAACCGGCGTTGTTAATCAAAACATCAATCCGTCCAAGAGCGCGTCGCGCCGTTTCATACAGCGAGACAACCGCAGATGAATCCGAGAGATCGCAGACTTCGCCCAGACAGCCGGTCTCTTTTTTCAGTTCATCCAGAAGCGAACGGTCGCGCCCGGCGGCGAACACCGTGAAGCCCTGCGCGCAGAGCTGACTCGTCACCTCGCGCCCGATTCCGCGCGTCGCTCCGGTCACCAAAACCGTCCTGCTCATAGAATCCCTCCGATTATCCCATCTTCGGCAGTTCGAGCTGATCGAACTGCGAAAGGAAGGCCTGCATACGCGCCGCGATTTTCGCAACACCGCCCGCCTCTTCGCTCTCAATGTTCAGCGGAAGCACCGGATCGTGCAGTGACTTGCGCAACAGCGCCCAGCCGTTGCCGTGCGCGACATCCACCGTCACATGCACCCCTTCAAAATTATTCGGTGTGGCCGACCAGCCCGGCTCGTTCACCACGAACTGCTCGAACTTTTTGAGCAGATCGTCGCCGTACGGGCCGAAGTCGGCAATTTTGATTTTCGCGCGAAATTCTTTGGCCTCTGCCGGTTCCGGAAGTCCGGCGACGAGTCCGTCCACTCCGCCTTTTCCGGCGGCGTGCAACTGCGCGGCTTTAATCAGAATCTTGGCGATCTGATAGGCTCCGTCGTCGAGAAAATAGTTTTCCTTCAGCGCGCCGTGACCGGACGTTTCCATCGCCAGCCAGGATTCTTTTCCTTCGCCGTTCAGGCGGACCGACTCGTTAATCACGTTCTTGTAGCCGCGCTTGAAACGGCAATGAACACCGCCGAGCTTTTTCTCGATCCAGTATTTCAGGCCGGTGGAAGTCACCGAGTCGGTCACGATCACCGTGCCGGGATGCTCTTCGAGCACAATGGTGGACATCAGCGCGATAAAGCGGTTACGATTAATCGGTGCACCGTTTTTATCCACGGCTCCGGCGCGATCCACGTCGGTATCAAAAATAATGCCGAGATCCGCTTTATTCTGTTTCACTGCGGCGATAATCGCATCCATCGCGCCTTTGTCTTCCGGATTCGGAATATGGTTCGGGAACGACCCGTCCGGATCAAGAAACTGACTGCCCGCCGTATTGGCGCCGAGCGGCTTGAGCACTTTATCAACAAAATAGCCGCCCGCACCGTTACCGGCATCCACCACAATTTTCAGGCCGGCCAGCGGCTGATCGCCCTGCCCCGCACCGTTCCGGATATTGGAAACCAGCGACGCGGCGTAGTCGTCCATCAAATTGATTTTCCGAACGTTGGAAGGCACCAGGGCTTCAAACATTCCCGTCTCCGTCGCGGCGGTCAGGATCTTTTTGATGTCGCCCTTTTCGAGCCCGCCGTCGCGGGTGAAAAATTTCAGGCCGTTACGATTAAACGGCAGATGGCTGGCGGTCAGCATAATCGAGCCGTCGAAGGCGTGATTTTCAAAGACCGTCGCCATGAACATCGCCGGTGTTGAAGAAAGCCCGCTATCGGCAATCGCCGCGCAACCCGCCTTTTCCAACCCTTGGAAAACCGCCGTTTTAATCATGTCGGCAGAAAGGCGCGAATCGTGCCCGACAGCCACCTTAAGTTTTGAAACCGGAATACCCTTTTTCTCTGCCAGCCACTGCGCAAACGCAAAACCGATCGGCCGGACGATCTCCGGAGTCAGATTCACCGCCTCGCCTGCCACACCATCCAGCGCAACACCGCGCACATCACTGCCGTTCTGTAATCTCAACCATGTCTGATCCATATATATCTCCTGAAATTTTGGACTGCGCAGGCTTGCCTGCGCTTTGTCAGCCGAAGCTAGCTTCGGCTTTTAAAAGCGGCGGCGAGCCGCCGCACTCCATAACGTTCTCAATGCTTAAAGTGGCGCATGCCGGTGAAGGCCATGGCAATGCCGTATTTGTCGCAGGCGGCGATCACTTCGTCGTCGCGGATGGAGCCGCCGGGCTGAACGATAAAGCGCGCGCCGACGGCGTGGGCTTCGTCAATGCTGTCGGCGAATGGGAAGAACGCCTCGGAAACAAATACGCACTCGCCGATGGTTTTCTGAATCTGCGCCTCCGTGATTTCCGGATTCTGGAGCTTCAGATTTTCGATCGCTTTCGGCACCGCCAGCTTGCGCAGAGAATCCACGCGATTCGGCTGTCCGGCCCCCATACCGAGCACACGAAACTGCCCCGGCTTGTATTCCTGAACCACCATAATGGCGTTGGATTTGGTGTGCTTGGCGGCGGCAATACCGAATTCCGCCAGCGCCCGCTTCGACTGATCAAACGCGGTTTTGGTGACGTTCTTCCACTCGGCGATGGCGTCGGTGTCGACATCCTGCACGAGAATCCCGCCGTTGATGTCTTTAATCATTTTGCGCGGCGCGGCTTTCGACATCGGCTTGCGCAGTTTGAGCAGGCGAATGTTTTTGCTCTTGGCCTTGAGCAGTTCGAGCGCGGCAGGATCGAAGTCCGGAGCAATCAGCGCTTCGATAAAGCGGCCCTTCAGCAGTTCGGCCGTCGCCATATCCACTTTCTGCGTCACGGCAATCACGGAACCGAAAGCCGAAACGGGGTCGCCGTTCCAGGCGGCTTCAAACGCTTCGGCCAGCGTTTCGCCGGTAGCGAATCCGCACGGATTGGTGTGCTTGATGACCGCCACGCCGGGCTTGCCGGAAAGTTCTTTGACCGCTTCGAGCGCGCCCTCGCCGTCCACATAGTTGTTGTAGCTCATCTCTTTGCCGTGCAGAACGTCGGTGTGGGCGATGCAGGCTTCAGTCGCGACGGCATCGGTGTAAAGCCACGCCTTCTGGTGCGAGTTTTCGCCGTAGCGCAGTTCGACCCCGTTGGCGGCGGTTTTAACAAACGGACGCGGCGCGGCCGTTTTCATCTGTCCGGCCAGATAATTGGCAATCGTCGCGTCATAAACCGCTGTGCGGGCAAAAACTTTCTGCCCCAGTTCAAAACGAAGTTCTTCCGTTGTATTTCCGCCGTTGGCGTCCATGGATTCCAGAACACGGGCGTAGTCGGACGGATCGGTGATGACGGTCACAAACTTCATGTTTTTTGCGGCGGAGCGGATCATCGTCGGCCCGCCGATATCAATCTGCTCAATCGCTTCATGCAGTGGCACACCGGCTTTGGCAATCGTGGCTTCGAACGGATAAAGATTCACGCACACCAGATCAATCGGCTGGAGGCCGTGCGCCTTCATCGTGTTCATGTGCTCTTCGCTGTCGCGCAAATGAAGCAGTCCGGCGTGAACCTGCGGAGTCAGCGTCTTCACGCGGCCGTCGAGCATTTCGGGAAAACCGGTAAACTCGGACACATCTTTCACTTTAATGCCCGCGTCGCGCAGGGCTTTGGCGGTTCCGCCGGTGGAAAGCAGTTCAACGCCGCGCGCCGCCAGCGCCTTGGCAAACTCAACGATTCCTGTCTTATCTGAAACGCTCAAAAGCGCCCGTGTAATTTTTGTCATCTGAAAGCTCCTTTGGGGAAATGGTTAAGGCCGGATTTAAGCATGAACCGCAAACGCCGGAAACATTTTTTACAGAAGGAAACGGGAGAAACGACGAACAGCCTGAAACGAGGGATTTCCCCGCCCGCTAACCAATGTAAATTCAGCGCAGGGACGGTCTGATTTCGGGCGACCCTTCGTTCGCTTTATAGAATTAAATTGTTTTGGCTTTTCTCGGCAGGCATTAACCGCTAACAGATAACCCTCTTTTTGAGCGCACCTGTAGTTCAATGGATAGAACACTGGCCTCCGAAGCCGGTGATCTGGGTTCGACTCCCGGCAGGTGCACCATCCGCAAACCCCGTCCGCCCCGGAAAAGATACGGAAATTTTTTCCAATGTTTGGAGAAACGGCGTATACATGGCTCCGATGTTGGCGGGTTTTAGGAGAAACAGGTCATGAGCAGTACGTTCGGCACACTTTTCAAAGTAACCACATTCGGTGAATCCCACGGCAAAGCCGTCGGCGCGGTGGTGGACGGATGCCCCGCCAACCTGCCGCTGACCGAAGCCGATATTCAGAAACAGCTCGACCGCCGACGCCCGGGCCAAAGCGCTTTAACCACGCCGCGCGACGAGGCCGACCAGGTGACGATTCTGTCGGGAACTGAAAACGGCGTGACGCTCGGCACACCGATCGCCCTTTCCGTCAACAACCGCGACCAGCGCCCCGGCGACTACGGCGAAATGGCCGCCGTGCCGCGTCCGTCGCATGCGGATTACACCTATTTGATGAAATACGGCATTCGCGCTTCCAGCGGCGGCGGCCGTTCCAGCGCACGGGAAACCATCGGTCGCGTGGCGGCCGGAGCCATTGCCGAAAAATGGCTGAAGACCCGCTTCGGCGATATCTCTATTGTCGCTTACGTCAGCTCCATCGGAAAAATCTCCGCGCCGGAAATCTGCGCCGAACGGCTGACCCGGGAACTGGTGGATGCCACTCCCGTGCGGTGTCCGGATTCCGAAGCCGCGCAGAAAATGATCGCGGCGATTGAAAAAATCCGGGACGAAAAAGATTCTCTCGGCGGAACTGTGACGTGTATCTGCCGGGGATTCCCGGCCGGTCTGGGCGAGCCGGTGTTCGACAAGCTGGAAGCCCGGCTGGCGCAGGCCATGCTTTCGATTCCGGCTGTGAAAGGATTTGAAATCGGCTCCGGTTTCGCCGGAACTCTGATGCGCGGATCTCAGCATAATGACGCGTTTATTCAGAAAACCGGTCGGCTCGGCACAAAAACCAATCACAGCGGCGGAATTCAGGGCGGGATTTCCAACGGCGAGCCGGTGGTGTTCCGCATTGCGATCAAACCGGTTGCGACCATCGGGCAGGCGCAAACAACAACAGATCTGGATGGAAAACCTGTAACCCTGGAAGCCAAGGGACGGCACGATCCGTGCGTACTGCCGCGGGCCGTTCCGATTGTGGAGGCCATGGCCGCGCTGGTGCTGACCGATGCCGCCCTGCGGCAGGAATACCGCATCTGATCTTTTGTCATGAAGAAAATGAATACAGATATCCGGGATATTTACCGGGCTCAAAATTCGCCGCCGGAACAGAATCCATCCTGGAGCATTCAAGATGCCGTCGAACAGGAAATACACCGGCGGCGCGTTTTCAATCTGCTCATCAGCCTGCTGATGATCGCTCTGGCCTGCGCACTGACCATTGCGTTTGTCACCGACTACCTGCCGGCGAGCCAAAAACCTGCGACTTCCGTGAATCCTCCCAATTATATTACAGCCCGCGACCTGCCGGAAGACGAGCAGTGGGCGCTGGAATATCAGGTGGCCGCCTCGCAGGCGGATGCCAGCGAGCCGGCGGGAGCAAAAAAGTTCACCAGCAAGTGGGTTAAAAACGCGGCGTATCACGTCATTATGGGAGAGCAGGCGATCAAACTGGGCGACTTTCCGTCGGCACAGGCTCACCTTGAACGCGCGCTCACCACGTTTCCTGAACTCTCCGGGGTCCATCGCCCGCTGGGACTGGCCTACCTGAAACAGCAGTTTTTCAAACCGGCCGCTGAACAGCTCCAGATGGCGATGAAAGAAACCCCCTCGCCGGATGTATTGAACAATCTAGGAGCCGCATACATAGGATCCGGCGAAAATGACCGGGCCGAAACCGTTTTGAAACAGGCTGTACAGCAGAATCCAAATCCTGCCGGGTGTTACAAGAATCTCATCCTGCTGTACCAGAGAACCGGCCGGACAAACGATGCCGTGAAAGCGTTTGAAAACTATTTTGCGCAAGACCCTAAGGACAGCAAAATGCTCGAGGCTTACGCCGCCTATCTGACGGCCGCAGGTCGCAGTAGGGATGTCATCAGCTTCATGGAGAATCTCAAGACCGCCGATCCGCTGACAACCCGGCGGATACTGGCTAAAGCCGCCGCGCTGAATAATGATGCCGACCGGGCTGTGCAGGCTTTGCGCGAAATGTCCAGCCTGCTCACCCCCCGCCAGCTGATCGCCGTAATGCACGACCCTGTTTTTGACCGGATTTCCAAAACAGCCGGCTTTGAGTCTTTGCTGTACCAAATGGAGCTGGCCGCCGTTTCGTTAACATCCGGCAAGGAACTGACCGGCCAGTCGCCATAAAATCGGGGAGATATATTTTGCTTTCTGCTCAATTTTTATTATTCTGTCGCGCTTTCGAAACGTTGGTGGATGTAGCTCAGTTGGTTAGAGCGTCAGATTGTGATTCTGAATGTCGCGGGTTCGAATCCCGTCATCCACCCCACAATCCGTCTGGATCGAAGGTGAGAGGAGCTGCTCATGCATAAGAGAAAAGACGAGATCCGGGATATCTATCAGGCTCACGAGCACGATTTCGAAAAAGACTTCACTCCGCAGGTCGCCAAGGAACGGCTGGCCGAGCGACAGCGCGATTTACGCCGAAGCCGGATTATCTCTCTGGCCGCCGGTCTGCTGGCCCTCGTGCTGGCGGTCGCTTTGATTTCCGTGGTGATCCGTGACTTTCTGAGTGAACGGAAACCTTCCCGCCGGGCGCAGACCAAAGAAGCCCCCTTTATTCCTCAGCACAGTCTTCCGGCAGACTCCCTGTGGGTCATGGATTATGCTCAGCTCGCGGCACAGCTGGATCGCGACGAGAAGCCGGGACCGAAACCTTTGTCCACCAAGTGGGTTAAAAACGCGGCGTATCACATCATCATGGGACAGCAGGCGCTCTACATTAATGAGAAGAAACAGGCGCTCGAGCACTTC
This sequence comes from Pontiellaceae bacterium, assembly GCA_044346945.1. Taxonomy (GTDB): domain Bacteria; phylum Verrucomicrobiota; class Kiritimatiellia; order Kiritimatiellales; family Tichowtungiaceae; genus Tichowtungia. The sequence goes on from JBIIYG010000006.1 coordinate 19,797, forward strand.
CAGAAAGTCGTGGAAATTTATCCGGACATGGAAGGACTGCACGGCGCGATGGGAACGCTGTACCTTCAGAACGAGGAATACGCCAAAGCGGTCACCCATCTGGAAAAAGCCCGGCAGGAAGAGGAAAGTTTTGACGCGGTCAACAATCTGGGCGCCGCCTATATCGGCACCGGCGAGCACGACAAAGCTGAAAAAAATCTGAAGCGCGCGATGGAGCTGAAACCGGAAAACCCCATCTGTCATAAAAATCTTGCCGTGCTGTACCGGAAAATGAGCCGCGACAACGACGCGGCCTACCAGTTTGAAAAGTACTTCGACATGCAGCCGAACGATCTGGACACCATGCAGACCTACGCACTGTATCTGACCAAGCTGGGCCGGTGGAGAGAAGCGGCGGAGTTCCTGTCGAAACTGACGCAGGAAGTGACCGATGTGGCTCCCCTGTACTTCCTGCTCGCACAGGTTCAGGTTCAGAACGGCCAGCAGGAAAAAGCGGTCGCCGCGCTCAAACGCGGCATCCAGCTGATCGATCCGAAGCTGGCGCTGGCCTGGATGAGCCGCGAAGAATTCAATTCGGTTCGGGGATCTGCGGAATTTAAAACCCTGATCGACCAGCTGGAGATCGCCTCGGTTTCTCTCAGCAATAAACCCAAATAGTCCGTTCAGCGGTCAGGAAGAATCCGTACAGATCCATCGCTGAACAGCACGCCGTCCTCGCTTTCCGAATAAACCGTCTCTTGCGGACGGAAGGTCTCCTGCAGTCTCCGGACAGCTTCCGGATCCGCCCGTTTTCCGTAAAGCATCAGCGTCTGTATCCGGTTCACTCCCTCTTTTTGCAAAAGACGGATCGCGCCGGCAGTTGAAAATGAACGTCCGTCTGTGACCAGCAACCAGCGATTCCCCGTCTGCCGGATCGCCATAACAGAGTCCCGCTCACGAACAATTCCGATCCCGGTTTCCGGGAGCAGGTGCTCCGCGCGCCACAAAAGACAGGCCGACAGAAAAATTAATACGGCGCCCTTCCGCCACCGGGCCGGGCCGGAAAAAAACAAAGCAAGCCCTGCGTACCAAAGGCCTGTGACAAAACCTGACGGCGCGAGAACGGTCCGGCACGCGGCGGGCAGAACCGCAAGAACCTCGACAATCCGGATCAGCAGGCCGATAAAAAGATGGTTCGCCTGATTAAACAGCGCCGCGAGCTGAAACGAAAAAGCACCGCTGAGCAACGCCAGACATCCGGCCAGCATCACCATAAACGACAGCGGAACAACGGCCAGATTCCCGACCAGCGCGGCGAAGGAAATGTTATTGAAAAACAGCGCGGTGGCCGGTGCCGAAAAAATCCAGGCGGCAAACGAGGTGACCGCCAGCATGCCGGTGTATCTGGCGAGGGCGGCCAGCGGCTGTGAACCGCTCAATCGTTTCAGCGGAGCATCCCATCCGGACAGGCGCAGGCCTTTACTCTGCTGAATCAGCCAGCCGTGCACCATGATCAGTCCGCAAACCACAACGAATGAGAGCAGAAAGCCCGGATCGCCGATATAAAAGGGATTCGCGGCCAGCAGAATCACCGCCGCCAGACCGATTGCCGACGGTGCGTCCGGGCGGCGACCGGTCACCGGCGCAATAAAAAAAACCGCCGCCATCGCAAAGGCACGCAGAGCGCTCGCCTGCATCCCGGTTGTGAAAATATAAAGAAACAGCAGAGGAATCAGAATCCAGCCCCAGCGCGGACGGGAAATCCCGAAGCACTTCAGCAGGGCGATCAGGATGGCCGCGAGAATCACCACATGCTGGCCGGAAATGGCAAAAATATGGAGCGTTCCCGTGCGGGTAAAAATCCGGTTAAGCTCCGGAGGAATCGCCTGCCGGTATCCCAACAGCATGGCGTCCAGCAGATGAACCTGCCGTGACTTTGCATCAACCCCCAGACGCAACCATTCCGCCGCGCGGCGGCGGGCCTGATAACACCGGGCCGCCGGACGATCATTTGCCTCATTTATTTTTTCCGCACCGCCTCCGTCAACACTCAACACGCCGTCTGCTCCGCCGCGCGGTTTTTCATAGCTGGTGTAACGCCCCGTCAGCCGCCATTGCTCGCCGAACAGAACCGGAATGCGCGCATCCCGCAGATAAACCCGCAGAACCGTATCCGAATCGCACCACCCGGATTCTGTTTTAATTTCCGACGCCCGGAACAGAAATGTCGCCGTCCCGTCCTCGTCGGATGAAGCCGGTTCATCCGCCACCATTCCGGCGAGCGTCTGTTCGCCCGAAACAACTTCGGCGATGGCCAGCGCCGCACGGGAACTCTGCGGCATTTCCTCCAGCGCGCCGTGCGCCGCCGCCAGCAATCCGCAGGCGATATAAATCAGCGAATCGGTACGCTCCATACGGCAGATCGCCGCCAGCAAAAAAGCCGCCGCGCTGAGTAAGAGCAGAGGAGAAAACCCGGATGCCCGTTGCAGATAAATTCCCGCAGCGACCGACAGGGCAATTCCGACCAGCGGACGCCGCACCTGTTGGGTCGTGGTCATTCGAACCGCAGTTATTTGCTTGGATTGATAACTTTCAGATCCGGCTGTGTCGGAAGCTCGAGTCCGCCGCCCGGAAGCACAGCTTTCTTCTCGGCCTCCCGCTTATTGATGTCCTCAATGGCCTTGCGGGTTTCCGCGCCGACAATACGGTCGGCAAAAGACCGGAACTCGACGCTTTCGCGGATCGGGTCAAAAACTGTTTCTTTCAGCCAGGGCGATACGGTTTTGTCGCCGAACAGGCTGGCGGCCTGCCCCATGAAAACCACAGCCTTGCCGGGCTGACTCTGCTGGGCGTAGCAGAGCGCCAGTATTCTGTAATATTTTTCCGCCGGATCCAGCCGGACGAGCTCCAGATAATAAACCGTCGCCTGCGGATAATCGCCCCGCTTCAGATAAATGCCGCCGCAACCTTCCAGCGCGTCTTTATTCTTACCATCCACTTCGAGCATCCGCATGAACAGCGCCAAAGCCGCATCCGCATTCCCCAGCACATTCTGTCCCGCCGCCGCAATAGACAGCACGGTCAAATTCCTCGGCTGATCCAGCAGGATACGGTCAGCAAGAACGAGGCCGGAATCGGTCTGTCCGCTGGACTGCAAGGCTTTCAACAGAGTCATCTGCAGATCCTGCCGTCCGCTGTTTTGATCCAGCAGACGGACGCACAGCGGCACGGCTTCCGCATACAATCCGCGCTTCATATACACATCCACCAGCATCTGCTGAGCCGCCTGATTTTCAGGAGAGACCTTCAACGCCTGACTTAACCGCTGAATCGCCTCTTCATCAATCCCCCGGCGAACCAGTGCTTCGGCGGAGCGTAAACTCCGCTCGGCCTGCCCCCAGCGTTCCAGCCGCTGTTTAATCAATTCCGGACTGATGACCAGCTCCTGAGCGACCGGCAGAACTTTAGCACCCGCGACGGTCGTTGATTTTTCCATCAGCACGGCTTTGGCTTCCCAGCGTTTCTGTTCCTTTTCGGTCGGCTCGGCCATACGGTTCAAGAACCACCGCAAACCGAAGAATCCAGCCGCCAGCAGAACGACGATCAGCCCCGCCCGGAACAGCAGAATAAAAAGAGCCCAGTCGCTGGCGCGGTTACTGGTTTCCCGGCGGCGCGCCGGACTGTGCCGGGATGTGCGCCGGGCCGCTCCGGGAACCGTGCCGTCGAAATAATCATCCAGCGGCGCATCCTCGACGTGCCGGGAATAAAAACTTTGTTCCGGCACGGATTCGGAGGCGGTCGGCTTACGGGAACCCGAAGAAGGCTGGCTTTTTTTCTGGAAGAATTTCATGATTTTCACGCGTTTAGGTCCGGGAAACAATACGGTTGCAGTATCGGGGGCACTGCGTAAAGTGTCAAGCACTGCGGGCCGCTCCCGCCGGCCTGCGACGGGGATAAACTATGGAACTTTTTATTCTGATTCTCACCGCGATTCTGGCTCTGCTGATTCTGGTTCAGATCGGGGTTTCGCTGTACGGCGGTACCCGGCAGGACACCCGGCTGGAAATGCTCACGCAGAGCCTTAACACGCTGACCGGACAGATTGACGTTCGCGCCCGCAAGAGCGAGGAAGCGGTTCAGTCGCAGATCGAAAAGCTGGTCGCCGCCAATAATCAACGGCTCGATCAGATCGGCGAAAAGGTCGAACAGCGGCTTGATAAAGGCTTCCGCGACTCCACCACGGTTTTCAGCGATGTACTCAAGCGACTGGCACTGATTGATAAGGCTCAGGAAAAAATTGATAAACTCACCAGCAACGTGGTCAGCCTACAGGAGGTTCTGTCCGACAAGCGGTCGCGCGGAGCCTTCGGGGAAGTTCAGCTCACGGCGCTGATTTCAAACATCCTGCCGGAAAACAGCTATTCTCTCCAGCACACCTTTGCGAACGGCGTCCGCGCCGACTGCGCGCTGTTCCTGCCCGAGCCAACCGGCACCCTCTGCATCGACTCGAAATTTCCGCTCGAAAGCTACCGCCGCATGACCGATCTGTCGCTGGGCGAGGCCGACCGCGCCGCCGCCGAGCGTCAGTTCCGGCAGGATATTAAAAAACACATCAAGGACATCGCCGGAAAATACATTATTCCCGGAGAAACCTCCGACGGCGCGATGATGTTTATTCCCGCCGAGGCGGTTTTCGCCGAAATCCACGGCCATTGTCCGGAGCTGGTCGAGGAAGCCCAGCGCGCCCGCGTCTGGATGGTCTCGCCGACCACCATGATGGCGGTTCTTACCACCGCACGGGCCGTCCTGAAAGATGCCGCCACCCGCAAACAGCTCCACATCATTCAGGATCATCTGGTGGCGCTGTCGCAGGATTTCAACCGCTTTCAGGACCGGATGGACAAGCTGGCTGTACACATCAGTCAGGCTCATAAGGACGTGGACGAAGCGCAGACCTCCGCTCGGAAAATCACCAGCCGGTTCGGTAAAATCGAAAAGGTTGAACTGTCCGCCGGGCACCCCGCCCTGCCCGAAACAGCAGATGAAGAGTAGGCTTTTCGGACCGAAAGTCCGTTGGGTTTCCGGTTTGAACTCCGGCGGCGAAGGTGGTACGTTGCCCGCCGTTGTTAACAAACAGATCTGCGTTTAAACAAGGAGAACGATCATGGCTTATGTAATTTCGAGTGATTGCACAATGTGCGGCGCCTGCGAAAGCGCGTGCCCGATGGAAGCAATCAGCGCCGGCGACGGTAAATACGTCATCGATGCCAACACCTGCTCCGATTGCGGTGCTTGCGAATCGACCTGCCCGGTCAGCGCCATCAGCCCGGCATAATTTCCGGACACTGCGCACAGAAAGCCTTCCGCTCCGGCGGAGGGCTTTTTTTATGGGTGCAGGAAGCGGAGCAGTGCCAGCGCGGAGACGATTCCGGTCAGCATGCCGAAGAACACTTCCAGCCGGGTGTGGCCAAGAAGTTCCTTGAGCTTCACGTCGGAAAAGTGGTGCTCCTTGAACAGCTCATCCACAATCTGATTTAACAGCCGGGCCTGTTTACCCGCCGCCGCCCGCACGGTCTGCGCGTCAAACATGACAATCGCGGCGAAAAAGAAACTCAGCGTGAACAGCGGCGAGGAAAAGCCTTCGGTCATACCCATCGTCGTCGCCACGGCGCTGGCGAGCGCCGAGTGCGCGCTGGGCATTCCGCCGGTGCTGACCAGATAACGGAAGTCCAGCCGGCGGCTTTGAACCAGACAGATGATCATTTTAGTGGATTGGGCGACCAGCCAGCCAGCCGCGCCGGCCCAGAAAGCAATATGAAAAATATGCATCAGATTTGCCTGTTAGAAATTCCTGAAAAACGCGGGCAGTAATAAAGAGTATATCGCCGTCCGGCGCAATCTTTTTCAACCCGCCGACGCGATCCACGGCGGAGTCGCGGAAAGCGCTTTATGGAACCGGACGATCAATTCCTCCTGATATTTCCCCGTAAAATCGCCGTTCTGAAGACGTTTCAGCCCTTTTTCGCGCAATTCGGCCCAGCTGGCGACCTCGTCACCGGGAATAATCGGAAAAAACAGCGAGCCGGTGGCGCGGGCGGTTTCCAGATCGCCGGGCGCGTCGCCGACCATCAGCGTCCGCTCCGGCAGGTAACGCCCTTTCATCGCGGTGGACAGCGACTCAATTTTTGACCCGAGCTCCGCCCCGGCAATCACATCCACAAAACCGGTCAGCCGGGCATGGTTCCACTCGTGGACGAGCGCGGCCTCATCGGTCTGCGAAACCACAATCGCATCGGCGGAGGACCGGATCGCTTCCAATCCCTGTAAAACTCCGTCGAATACCGGCATCTGCGAAACCGCCGCAATCTCTTTACTCACGGACCGGCTCCACTCCAGCGCCCGCTGGAGCTCCGGATCGCCGGTTCGCTCAATCCGCTTCGCCAGCTCATCGGCGCTCAGCGGAACGCCCGACTGAACAAAAGCCTCCAGTGCGGCAGTCGCGGGCGGATTCGCGCAGGCCGGAATGTATTGAGAAACTCCCTGCAGAATCCGCAAAAGCAGTTCAAAGCGGTTCAGTCCACGCCACGGCGAAAACAGCGCCGTCCACTCCGCCACCCGCCGGAAATCGGTCTCGACCGCCGCGAGGCTCCAGAACTTGATGATGCCGGTATGAAAAATCCTCTGCTTAATCGTCATGCTGTCGAACACACAGCCGTCGGAATCAATCGCGACCAGCACATCGTGCTCCGGCTTCAGGTGAATCAAATCGTCTTTCTGCCATGTTTTTTTCATCCGCCGCAGGCTAGCGGTTTGCCTGCGGGCTGTCCAGAGGCTTGCAGAATCCGCTTCGCCCTGCTACACAGAAGCCATACTCTATGTCCGCACTCTTCACCATCCTGAAGCGGGTCTGGCACATTCTGCCCCCGGCACTGCGTAAAGCCCGCCCGTTTCGCCGCATCGTCCTCAAAGTCATGGAAAAAACCGGCGACCGCGACGATATCTACTCGCCCAGGTATTACCAGACGATGGTCGAACCCTACGCCCGCAAAAGCGTCCCGCAGATGGCAAAGTCCATCATCGAAACCTTCCATCCGGTATCGGCCATTGATGTCGGCTGTGGATCCGGCAACCTGCTCGCCGCATTAAGAAAACTCGGCATACGCCGGCTGATCGGACTCGACTCCTCTGAAGCCGGACTCGACATCGCCCGCGCCCGCAGTCTCGACGTCCGCAAATTCGACATCACCGCCGACCGCTGGAGCGGCAAAGACCGGTTCGATATCGCCATCAGCATGGAAACCGCCGAGCACCTGCCGAAAAGTTCCGCCGACCGCTACGTCGAACTGCTCTGCTCGCTCGCGCCGGTCGTCATCTTCACCGCCGCGCATCCCGGACAGGGCGGAATCGGCCACCTCAATGAACAGCCGCCGGAATACTGGACAGAGCTGTTTAAAGTGCACGGCTTCCAACCCTTGGAAAAAACCGCCGCCGACTGGCAATCCGCCTGGACTGCCGCCGGCGTCGCCAACTTCTACACCAATAACCTCATGGTTTTTCAGCAAACTTAAATTCGTTCCCTTCTATAAAACTCCCCTTCCGAAGCTTGTCCAAACCTTGGAATTCAGGCTAACTATGCGCCTCGTAACGAAAGGGCTTTTCTGATGAAGGTACTGGTGATTGGCAACGGCGGACGGGAACACGCGCTCTGCTGGAAACTGAAGAATGATTCGCGCAGGCCGGAGCTTTTCTGCGCGCCCGGTAACGCCGGTACCGCTCAGCTCGGAACCAACCTAGCCCTTTCCGCCACCGACGTCGCCGGAATCGTCGCCTGGGCCAAAGCCAACAAACCCGACCTGACGGTAATCGGCCCGGAAGCGCCGCTCTGCGCCGGTCTGGCCGACGCGCTGGAGGCCGCCGGGTTCCGCGTGTTCGGTCCGCGCAAAGCCGCCGCCGAACTCGAAGGCAGTAAAAAATTCGCCAAGGAAATTATGCAGGCCGCCGGAGTTCCGACCGCCGCCTGCGCCGTTTTCACCGACGCCGGTAAAGCCTGCGCTTATGTCCGCCAGCGCGGCGCACCGATTGTCATCAAGGCCGACGGCCTCGCCGCTGGCAAAGGCGTCACGGTTGCCGAAACGGTTGAACAGGCCGAAGACGCCATCAAAGACGCGCTCGGCGGAGCGTTCGGCGACGCCGGAAGCCGCGTCGTGATCGAAGATTTTCTGGTCGGCGAAGAAGCCTCGATTCTCGCGCTGATTGACGGCGAGCACGTCGTACTGCTCGCTTCGTCGCAGGATCACAAGCGCGTGTTTGACGGCGACCTCGGCCCGAACACCGGCGGCATGGGCGCTTACTCGCCCGCGCCGGTCGCCACCGACGCGGTGCTGGATATCGTCCGCAAGGAAGTCTATGGCCGCACGCTGGCCGAACTGAAAAAGCGCGGCATCACCTATAAAGGGGTGCTCTACGCCGGGCTGATGATTGATAACGGCCAGCCAAGCGTGGTCGAATTCAACTGCCGCTTCGGCGATCCCGAAACGCAGGCGGTGCTCGCCCGCTGGGACGGCGACATCATTCCCGCGCTCGAAGCCTGTATTGATGGCACACTTTCAGAAGATTTGATCCGCTGGAAAAAAGAGCAGTCCGTCTGCGTCGTGATGGCGGCGGGCGGCTATCCCGGCGACTATCAAAAAGGCGACGAAATTTCCGGCCTCGACGCGGCGGCGAAACACGCCGTTGTTTTCCACGCCGGTACCGCGCTTAAGAACGGCAAGGTCGTCACCGCCGGAGGCCGCGTACTCGGCGTTACTGGAACCGGCAAAGATTTGCGTGCCGCCGTCGACAACGCCTATGCCGCCGTGAAAAAAATCTCGTGGAACGGCGCGTTTTACCGCAAAGATATCGCCCACCGTGAACTGAAGAGGAGTTAACAATGGCTAAACCGCAAGTTGCAATCGTAATGGGAAGTGCCAGCGACTGGAAAACTGTCGAAGCCTGTTTCCAGACTCTGGGAGAATTCGGAATCAAAGCCGAAGTGAAAGTAATGTCGGCCCACCGGACGCCGCACGAAGCGTGCGAGTTCGCTGAAAACGCCGCTAAGAACGGGTTCAAGGTGATCATCGGCGCGGCCGGAGGCGCGGCGCACCTTGCCGGAGTTCTTGCCGGACACACCATCCTTCCGGTCGTTGGAATTCCGATGCCGGGCTGGGCGCTCGACGGAATGGATTCATTGCTTTCAACCGTGCAGATGCCGAAGGGCGTTCCGGTCGCCACCGTCGCGATCGGCAAAGCGGGCGCGATCAACGCCGCGATTCTCGCCGTACAGATGCTGGCATTGTCCGATGCCGGTCTGAAGAAAAAACTGGTGGCCTACAAAGCCCAGATGCGCAAGGAAGTGCTGAAGTCGAACGATGATTTGCAAAAGCAGATCAATGGCTGAAATCGTCCAGATCAACGCCGACAGGCCCGAGCCGGAACTCATCCGCCGGGCCTGCGCGCTTTTAGAGGCCGGCGAACTGGTCGTGGTGCCGACCGAAACGGTGTACGGCATCGCCTGCGATCCGGCGCATCTGGAAAAGCTTTACGCCGCCAAGGAGCGCGACCGCGGCAAACCGATTGCTCGGCTGGCCGCCAGCCTTGAACAGGTTAAAGCGCTCGGCGCGAAGTTTGAAAAGCACGGGCTGGCCCTCGCTTCAACCTACTGGCCCGGTTCACTGACGCTGGTACTCGATACGCCGGAAGGTTCAACCGGCTTCCGTGTTCCGGCCCACGAAGTTCCGCTGGCGCTGGCCCGCGCCTTCGGCCGTCCGATTGCTCTGACCAGCGCGAATAAAAGCGGCGGCGCGGATGCGGTTAATGCTCAGGAAGCTTTCCAAACACTGGAAACATCGGTCACGCTGTTTCTGGATGCGGGCGAGTGTTCCGGTAAAGTTCCAAGCACCGTTGTCCAATGTCTGGAATCCAGTGTAAAAATTCTGCGCGAAGGGGCGGTTTCTAAAGTAGAAATTGAACGGTTGACCGAATGAAAAAGTTGATTTTTGTCTGTACCGGAAACACCTGCCGGAGCCCGATGGCCGAGGGCCTGCTGAAACACCTCCTTGGGCCCGATTGCGGCTGGGAAATTTCCTCGGCAGGCGTTCATGCGGGCGACGGATATCCGGCCAGCCCGGGAGCGGTGGAGGCCTTGCTGATGCTGGGCATTGATCTTTCCGGCCATTTCAGCCGGCGGCTGACTCCCGGAATGATTCGGGAGGCCGATTTGATCGTCACCATGACCCGCAGTCACCGCGATGCCGTTCTGGATCTCGCACCGGAAAGCGCCGGCAAAGTTTTCTTGCTAAAATCATTCGGAGTCGCACAATCGGCGGCTGATATTTACGACCCGGTCGGAGAGGCGCTGGATGTGTACCGCCGCGTGCGCGACGAAATCGACGCCGCCCTGCCCGACCTGATTCTTTATATGATGGAAGAGAGGACGGACTCATGAAGATTGTTATCGGAGCGGATCACGGCGGTGTGACACTGAAGGCCAAATTTGTTTCTGTTTTGAAAGCCAAGGGATTTGAGGTTGAAGATGTCGGCCCGCACAGCACGGAGTCCTGCGACTATCCCGACTTCGCCGTTCTGGTTTCCCGTCAGGTTTCACAGGGCGCGGCCGACCTCGGCATTCTGATTTGCAACACCGGCATCGGCATGAGCATCACCGCCAATAAGTTCCCGCGTGTTCACGCCTCCGTCTGCTGTACGCCGGAAATGGCCAAGCTGACCCGCATCCACAACGCCTCTAACGTCCTCTGCCTCGGCGCGAACAATGTATCCGACGAGGTTTCTCTGGAAATTCTCGAAGCCTGGCTGACGAACCAGCCGGAAAACGGCGGACGTCACGAACGACGCGTGAATAAAATTAAAGCCGCCGGGAAAAATGCCGTGGATGCCGTGGCGCTCTACGATTCCGACCCGGAGATGTATAAAATCCTGCGCGACGAAAACGTCCGGCAGAAAAACAATATCGAGCTGATCGCCTCGGAAAACATTGTGTCGCAGGCGGTCCGCGAGGTTCAGGGTTCGCGCCTGACCAATAAATACGCCGAAGGCTACCCGGGCAAGCGCTGGTACAACGGTTGCGAATGCGTGGATGAAGCCGAAAAACTCGCCATTGACCGCGCCAAACAGCTTTTCGGCGCCGAACACGTCAACGTGCAGGCGCACTGCGGAAGCAGTACAAATATGGCGGTCTATTTCTCGGCGCTTCAGCCGGGCGATACGATTCTCGCCATGAGTCTCGCCGAAGGCGGACACCTGACCCACGGCCACCCGATGAACTTTTCCGGACGCTTTTTCAAAATCGTCCCCTACGGCGTCCGCAAAGACACCGAGCAGATTGATTACGACGAAGTACAGCGGCTGGCCGAAGAACATAAGCCGCGCATGCTGGTCGCCGGAGCCAGCGCCTATTCACGCATCATTGATTTCCAGCGTCTGCGCAAAATCGCGGACTCCGTCGGCGCTTATCTGACGGTTGACATGGCGCATATCGCCGGACTCGTCGCGGCGGGCTGTCATCCGAGCCCCGTGCCGGAAGCCGACTTTGTAACCACCACGACCCACAAAACCCTGCGCGGCCCGCGCGGCGGAATGATCCTCTGCAAAGAAAAATTCGCGGCGGATATTGATAAGCAGGTGTTCCCGGGCATTCAGGGCGGCCCGCTGATGCATGTGATCGCGGCCAAAGCCGTCGCCTTCGGCGAAGCGCTGACTCCGGAATTTAAAGCCTATCAGCAACAGGTCGTCAAAAACGCCAAAGCGCTGGCCGAAGCCATGCAGGCGAACGGCTTCCGCATCGTCTCCGGCGGAACGGATAATCACCTGATGCTGGTGGACGTCGGTGCTAGCGGTTTTACTGGCAAGGATGTTGCCAACGCGCTGGACAAGGCTTCGATCACCGCCAATAAGAATGGCATTCCGTTCGATACCAAGAGCCCGTTCGTCACCTCCGGTGTGCGGCTCGGAACCCCCGCGGTCACCACGCGCGGCATGAAAGAGGCCGACATGGTGCAGATTGCCGGGTTCATCAAGGCGGTCACGGCCAACATCAGCGATGAAAAGAAGCTGGCGGAAATCCGCAAAGAGGTCGTCGCCTTCTCGAACCGCTTCGATCTGCCGTAAGGCTTATTTCGAGGCTTCGGAAAGCGAATTCCGCTCGTTGACTGTTATCGGACGACTGCGCGGCGTGATTCCGAGCGCCGGATTGTCTTTGACGCCGTTTGTGCTGACTGCAGAACTTCCCGGCACCGGAGCCTTCATGATCGCCACGGGGGCGCCGGGAGCGGAGGGAACCGGCTTTTTCAGCAGGTGCAGTCCAAGAAATAACAGGAAAAGCGCCGCCACCCCGTAACGGGTCTTGGTGAATACCCAGGAAAACCCTTTTTCAGGGAAGCTGAGCAGTAACGGCGTGTTGTCCGTAACCCGGACTTCGCGGATGATCGCCTGAATATTTTTTTCGCTCCGGCTCTCTTCAGGCTTCTCATACCGTTTGAGCGCCAGCAATCCGGCAATATCCGAGTCTTCGATTCCGCCCTCGCTAAGCCCATCAAAAGCCTTCCGCAACTGCTGGAAGGCGGATTTGCGGCGAACCTGAACCGTCTCCTCGGGACAGCGCATGATTTCGGCGATTCTCTCCGGCGGCAGTCCTTGAATATCCTGCATGGCCACCGTCGCCCGCTCATTGTCCGACATTCCAAGCAGAGCGCCGTTTATTGTTTCCTGAAATTCCTTCAGGCTGATTTTTCTCAGTACCGCGCCTTTGCTTGAAAACCCGCGATAGGACTCGGCGGTTTTAATCCCGGGATCAAATTCATCAAAAACCGCCGTGCTTTTCGGAATGCGCCGTTTGTGCGTTTTAACCACACAGTCCAAGGCCGTGCGATAAAACCAGATTTCAAGTCCATGCTGACTGCGGAACCAGCCAATGTCTTTCCAGACGTTGATGAAGGCTTCTTTTGTCCGCTCCTCAGCGGTATCCCGACAGCACGTCATGCTGTAAATCAGCTGATAAATTCTTCCGTAATGTCTCCGGATCAGCTCTTCGAAGGCGGAAATATCTCCGGCCTGTGCGCGATGAACCAGATCGAAATCATCCGGGTCTGCGGAACTTTGCTGTGGTATAACGAATTCGCTCATTTTTCCAATCACTGGAACGCTTATAGCCGTTTCCTCAAATATTGGAAAAAGAAAAGCGCAACCGTACCCAACAAAAAATCCGGCTGGCACCGGTTACTGAGTAACGGAAAAGTTCTGCGGCGCCACCCAGCCGGTTTCTCCGCTGTTTTCATGTGGAAAAGGGTGCGAAATTGAGCATAGTGGACGAGGCGGATCGGAATCAGGAAGCCGGAAAGCCGGGTTCGATTCCCGACGGGCGAACAACCTTCACTCACTATATGATCAAATACCTGCAAAAACGCTCTGCGAATATCAGCGACGAGGCCCGTCACTTCCTGATCGCCGTGGCGGTCGCCAGTTTTTCAGGAAGCATCGTAGAAACGGTTTTTAGCAATTTTATCAACGAAACTTTTACCGTCAGCGGGTTTACCCGGACGCTGTTTGAGATTCCCCGCGAAACACCCGGCCTGCTGGTGATGTTCTTTTCGGCTCTGCTCTTTTTCCTGTGCAACCGGCGGCTGGCCGCTTTCGCACTGGCGCTTTGCTCAGTCGGGCTGACTTTGCTTGCCTTCCATTCGGGCTCTCTGGCGCTGGTTGTCCTCTGGCTTTTTGTTTTCAGCACCGGACAGCACCTGATGATTCCGCTCCAGTCCGGAATCGGCATGGAGCTGGCCCGTGAAGGACAGGATGGGCGGCGGCTGGGGCAGATCAACTCTATCCGGAATTTATGCGCCATTGGCGGCGCCTTTTTCGTCTTTATCGGCTTCCGGCACCTGCATCTCAACTTCAAGTACTCGTTTCTGACCGCCTCGGCCGGGTTTCTTTGCGGAGCCATACTGATCTACCGAATGAAAGCGAGCCGTCCGCATCCGCCCTCCATGCACCTGAAACTCCACAAAGAGTACCGTCTGTTTTACTGGCTCGCGATTCTCTACGGCACACGCAAACAGATTTTTCTCACCTTCGCTCCCTGGGTGCTGGTCAAAGTATTCGCCCAGCCGGTGCAGAACATCGCCATCCTGCTGACGGCCGGCGGAATCCTCGGCATCGTCCTCCAGCCCTGGCTCGGAAGGCTGATCGACACGCGGGGCGAGCGGTTTGTGCTGGCGGGAGAGGCTCTGATTCTGATCTTCGTCTGCCTGCTGTACGGTTTTTCCGGCAAAATGTTCCCGTCCTCCGTCGCCCTGATCATCACCGGCGCCTGCTACGTCGCGGATCAGCTCCTGATGTCGGTCGGCATGGCCCGCGCCACGTATTTGAAAAAAATCGCGCTCGAACCGGATCACATCATGCCCGCGCTGGCTGCTTCGACCAGCATTGACCACGTCTTTTCTATTTCAACCGCCATCCTGTGCGGATGCGTCTGGCAGAAATTCGGCTACCAGTATGTCTTCCTGATCGGCGCCGCCGTGGCCTGTGTCAATCTGGTGTCCGCGATCCGGGTCCGTTGTCCCGCCAAATAAAAAATCCGCCGCCGCGCGAACGCGGTGACGGATTTTCGTTCCGGCAGAAACCGGCCTCAGCCGTTCTTCTTTTCGAAGTCCTTCATGAAGTCAACCAGCGCGTCAACACCTTCCACCGGGAAGGCGTTATAGATCGAAGCGCGGATGCCGCCGACGGAGCGGTGGCCCTTCAGGCTGGTCATCCCAAGTTTGGAAGCCGCCTTGATGAAAGTTTCTTCCAGTTCTTCGGTCGGCAGACGGAAGGTCACGTTCATTGGCGAACGGTATTCCTTCACCGCAGTTCCTTTATAGAAGCTGGAAGCGTCGATCGCGGCGTACAGTTTGGCCGCCTTGGCATCGTTGAGCTTCTGCATGCCTTCGAGTCCGCCCTTCGCCATCAGCCAACGGGTGACCAGCATGATGATGTAGATCGGGAACGTCGGCGGCGTGTTCTTGAGCGAGTTTTCTTCGATGAAGGCGCGGTACTGAAACAGCTCCGGCAGAGTTTCCGGCGCGCGTTCGGCCAGATCGTTGCGGAGAATCACCAGCGTCACGCCCGCCGGAGCGAGGTTTTTCTGCGCGCCGGCGTAGATGAGACCGAACTGCGAAACGTCGAGCGGACGTGAGAGGATGTCGGACGACATATCAGCCACCAGCGGCGCTTTGGTCTTCGGAAACTCTTTGACCTGCGTACCGGCGATGGTTTCGTTGGAGGTGATGTGAACGTAAGCGGCATCATCGGTGAACTTCAGTTCGCTGTTCGCCGGCATACGGGTCGGAATCTCTTTCGAGGTGTCGGCGATCACATTGACCTTGCCGAGTTTCTTGGCGGCCTTGACCGCGCCCGCGCCCCACGAACCGGCGTTGATATAATCGGCGCTCTGGCCTGCGCCGAGCAGGTTCATCGGAACAAACGAAAACTGGCTGGTCGCGCCGCCGGTCATGAACAGGACGCTGTAGTTGTCCGGAATCTTCATCAGCGTCTTGAGATTGGCGATGGCTTCGTCGTGAACAGCGGAATATTCTTTGCCGCGATGACTCATTTCCATGATGGACATGCCGGTTCCCTTGTAATCCAGCAAATCCCGCTGAGCCTCGAGAAGAACTTCGGTCGGCAGAATCGCCGGCCCCGCACTGAAATTATACGCACGCGCCATGATGAGATTCCTTTCGTTAAACAAACCTTAAAACCTGATCCGGAATCTACCCGCTCTGTTCTGCGCGGGCAATAAAGTAATGAGAAATGTGTGAGCAAAAAAGGCGTTTTTGTGACAACAACAGCTACGGCGCGTAACAAAAAACGTCGTGAAAGCTAAGCATCATCCTGCTTCGCTTGCTGAAACACTCGGTAGATTTTCAGCCGAGTTTTTCGAGGCCGCCCATGTAAGAACGGAGGGCTTCGGGGATGGTAACGGTGCCGTCAGCGTTCTGATTGTTTTCAATCAAAGCGACAACGAGACGCGGAAGTGCAACGCCGGAGCCGTTGAGCGTATGAACAAACTGCGGCTTGCCGTCTTCACCGCGACAACGGATGCGGGCGCGGCGGGCCTGATAGTCCCAGAAGTTGCTGACCGATGAGACTTCGAGCCATTTTTCAACGCCCGGCGCCCAGAGCTCGATGTCGTAGCACTTGGCGGCGCTGAAGCCGATATCGGCGGTGCAGAGTTCGATGACGCGGTAGTGGAGTCCTAGTTTCTGCAGGACAGCTTCGGCTTCGCGGACGAGGATTTCGTGCTGTTTTTCGGAATCTTCGGGCTTCACGAAGTTGACCATTTCGACTTTGTCGAACTGGTGCAGGCGGAGCAGTCCGCGGGTATCGCGTCCGGCGGCGCCGGCTTCGCGGCGGAAGCACGGCGTGTAGGCGGTGAGTTTGAGCGGTTGTTCGACGTCGAGAATTTCGTCGGCGTAGAGATTGGTGACGGGCACTTCGGCGGTCGGCACCGGATAGAGTCCGTCGAGGCCGATGTGATACATGTCTTCGGCGAATTTCGGAAGCTGGCCGGTTCCGGTCATGGCGTCGGCGTTGCAGACGAAGGGCGGCTCAACTTCGGTGTAGCCGTGTTGAGTGGTGTGCAGGTCGAGCATGAACTGGATGAGCGCCCGCTGGAGTCTGGCGCCCTGCCCCGTGTAAACCGGGAAACCCGATCCGGCGATTTTTGTGCCGCGCTCGAAGTCCACGAGCTTCAGCGCTTCGCAGATGTCCCAGTGCGGTTTGACGGCAAAATCAAATTTCCGTTTTTCGCCGAAGATGCGTACGACGGGATTGTCGGCTTCGCTCGAGCCAACCGGAACGGACGGACGCGGCATATTGGGAATGAACAGCAGAGAATTCGTGATTTTTTCGTCGAGCTCGCGGATCTGTTCGTCGAGCACCGTGATGCGGTCGCCGATTTTCCGGACTTCTTCTTTCGCGGCATCCGCTTCGGCTTTTTTTCCTTCTTTCATCAGTCCGCCGATCGCCTTGGAGGCGCTGTTGCGCTTGCTCTTCAGTTCTTCGACTTCGGTGATGGCGGAGCGGCGCAGGTGGTCGAGCTCCAGCAGTCCGTCAATGTTGGCGTCCGCCTTGCGGGCGGCCAGCGCTTTTTTTACGGTGTCCGGATTTTCACGAATCAGTTTAATGTCGAGCATGTCTGTTATCCTTTGTTTAAATGGCGGGCGCCGTCGATCGCAATAGCGATGGCGCTGAGTTCACCGATGTTTTTAAGCGCGCTGGCTTCAATCCGGCAGACATCCATCGCGCCTTTCCAGGCATATTTGGGAAGCCGTTCCATCATCTGCGGAATGAAAAGGTCGCCGCCGTGGATAGCCAGCGTGCCCATGACAATCGCTTCGGGGTTGAACGCCTGAAGAAGATTGCCGACGGCGTGCGCCATTTTTTCGATGAACACATCCCACTTCTTGCAGGCGTAGGCATCGCCGGAACGGATCGCCGCACGGACTTCCTGCATGCCGATTTTAGCTGGATCCCCGCCCGCTTCTTTAAGGATAGAAGTCTGGATGCCAGCGGCGATGTCCGCCCGGACCTGGTCGGCGAAGTTTTTCCCGCCGCAGTAAGCTTCCCAACAGCCGGTTTTGCCACAACCGCACAGCGGTCCGTTCGGATCCAGCGTCATGTGTCCGACTTCGCCGCCGAGGTCATTGGTTCCGGAGAGAACTTTGCCGTCAATCACGACCCCGGCACCGATTCCCGTGCTCATGGTGAGATAAATCAGGTCTTTGCCTTTGCAGGCACCGAACAGGTATTCGGCCAGTCCGGCACCGTTGGCGTCGTTCTGCATGAAGGTCGGGCGTTTGAAATGGCTTTCGACAAAATCGCCGATTTTAAAATGATCCCAGCCTTTCATGTTGGGAGTCGTCAGGATCATACGACGTTTCGAGCACATCGGGCCGGGAGAGCTGATGCCGATGGCGGCGATTTTTTCAACGGTCAGCCCAGCCTTGGCGATCAGTTCTTCGGCAACCCGTACGGCCTGATTCAGCGTAGCCTGCGGATTTGCCGTATCGGTGGGGAACCGCTGGTCGGCAAGAATTTCGCCGCGCTCATTGCCGATAGACAGCGCCATCTTGGTTCCGCCAATATCAATTCCCAGCAAATTCATCTTCTCTCCCGATAAATAAAAGCTCCGCTTTTACCCTTCTCCAAGGCGCTTGCAAACAAAAACTCCGTTTTATCAGCCCATCAGCAGAATAAGAGCCACCGTCACGCCGTTAAACATAATGTGCATTCCGATCGGAACCAGCAGTGAGCGGGTTCGTGCGTAGGCCAGACAAAAGGTTATTGAAAGCAGGAACAGAGGAAGGAATGAAGGCAGATGCAGGTGAAGTCCGCCGAAGATGAGAGAAATCAGCGCGATGCCGGGCCAGAATCCGGCGCGGCGCACCGCAAACGGTAGAAAAATCCCGCGAAAGACAATCTCTTCAAAAACCGGCGCGACAATAATCGTGATGAAAAAAAGCGCGGTTCGTACAGGCCATGACGCGGGGGCCGACAGCAACTGCGCCACATCCTGAAGGTAAAAGTCGCAACCGAATTTCTGAAGCACGACCTGATAAAGCGCACTGATTATCCAAAGTAGAGGAAGCGCCGCCAGATACAGCAAAACCGAAAGTCCCAGCAGAGAAAGCGCCTTCCGCCATTGAAACCCGAACAGCACCCGTCCCTGAATTCCGGCAATATGGAACAGCAGGCCGAGAAGTCCCAGCACCGGCAGATGAAAAAAAACCGTTTGGAAAATCACCGTTTTCGGCTCTATCACACCGCCGGGAAACAGCAGAAGATAAATCCATGAGGCCAGCAGGTACAATCCGGTCAGCACGCCGACAAAAACAAGCACCGTCTGCCACGGCAGTGAACGGGAACTGAGCTCCTGTTTCAGTTCCGACCAGCGGACGGGCCGTTTGATTAGATACAGCACCAATCCGATGTCTGCGGCAATCCCGAGACAGATCAAAGCCAGAAAAAAGGATCCGGCAACCGCCATTTCCGGCGGAAGTTTTCCGTACTCCCAAAACGGACGGGTCTGAGGAACCGCCTGAGCTAAAAACGCATAAACCGTCATAACCGGCGGACAATAGCGGCTTGCGTTGGCATTTTAAATCAAATACCGTGTCCGCCTTTTAATTTCAGGGAGTAAGCAATGAAAACAGGTCTGGTTGGATGGCGCGGAATGGTCGGCTCGGTTCTGATGGAACGGATGCTGGCGGAAAATGATTTCTCGGTAATTGATCCGGTGTTTTTCACCACCTCGCAGGCGGGCCAGCCAGCTCCAAATGTCGGAAAAGGAAACTCCGTTCTGCTGGATGCTTACGACCTGAACGCGCTGGCCTCCATGGACGTGATCCTGACCTGCCAGGGCGGCGATTACACTCAGGCCGTTCACGGCAAACTGCGCGCCGCCGGATGGAAAGGCTACTGGATTGATGCCGCTTCAACCCTGCGGATGAGCAACGACGCGGTGATCATCCTTGATCCGGTCAATCGCCCGGTGATTGACAACGCTCTCGCCGACGGCAAAAAAGATTTCATCGGCGGCAACTGCACGGTCAGCCTGATGCTGATGGCGATCGGCGGGCTGTTTAAAGCCGGACTCGTCGAATGGCTGTCCTCCATGACCTATCAGGCCGCTTCGGGTGCCGGGGCGCAGAATATGCGCGAACTTCTCTGCCAAATGGGCGTGCTGAACCAGACGGTCGCCGCCGAACTGGCCACACCGGCCTCCGCGATTCTCGACATCGACCGGAAAGTGACCGGCAGTCTGCGCAGTAAAGAAATTCCGACTCAGCACTTCGGCGCGCCGCTGGCCGGCTCGCTGATCCCGTGGATTGATAAAGCGGTCGAAGACGGCCAGACCAAAGAAGAATGGAAGGGCTTTGCCGAAACCAATAAAATTCTCGGGACCAAAACGCCGATCGCCATTGACGGCCTCTGCGTGCGAATCGGCGCCATGCGCTGTCACAGTCAGGGACTGACCATCAAGCTGAAGAAAAACATTTCAGTCGAAGAAATTACCGAAATCATCCGCAATGACAACGAATGGGTGGATGTGGTCGGCAATACAAAGGAAGAAACGCTGGCGCGGCTGACTCCTGCGGCGATTTCGGGAACGCTGACCGTTCCGGTCGGACGAATTCACAAAATGAAAATGGGGCCGGAATATCTGGCGGCCTTCACCTGCGGCGACCAGCTTCTGTGGGGTGCGGCCGAGCCGCTTCGCCGGATGCTCCGCATCCTGAAAAACGCATAAGCAAGCCGCGTCTCCTCCGAGGCGGCCTTCGGTTCGCGCCGGGCCGCCTTATTCGTATCCACCCATGCCGGGAATGCTCATACTGCCTTCCCAGCGGGCGGGCGTGTTCCACGGCATATCCGAATATTCCCGTTTCGAACCGTCCTCATAGGTCGGCGACGAACATCCGGTCAGCACAATGGCGCTCAAAATCAGAACTGTGATTTTTCCAAACATCGGAAGACATATGCTCTTTTTTATGAGAATTGAAAATGATTTTCCCGCAAATCCGCATGGTTTTCCGGTGCTCCTGCCGAATCACGGCCCGCATCTATCAATCCGTTTATCCGGATTTTAGGATTAACTGTTGCGAACCCCGGCACAGGCTGTTATATTCCCCGGTATGAAGCTAAAGGAAAGACTGGCGATCGGGCCGCTACTGCTCGACGGCGCGGCGGGAACTTTTTTACAGGAACAGCCGGTATCCCGCGAACAGTGGGGTGCTTATGAGGGTTGCAATGAATGGCTGAACCTGTCCGCCCCCGATATAATCCGGAGATTGCACTGGGCCTATCTGAAAGCCGATGCGGACGCCGTTGAAACCAACACGTTCGGCGCTTCGCCCGTAACGCTCGGCGAGTACGGATTATCCGCCCGCGCCCGGGAAATCAATAAAGCCGCCGCTGTCCTCGCCCGCGAATGCGCCGATAAATTTTCAACATCGGAACAGCCGCGCTTTGTTTTCGGCTCCGTCGGTCCCGGAACCAAACTGCCGTCGCTCGGACATATTCGGTTCGATGAGCTGGTCGAGGCGTATCGCGTCCAGATTCAAGGCCTGCTCGACGGAGGTGTGGACGGACTGCTGTTCGAAACCTGTCAGGATCCTTTGCAGATCAAGGCGGCGCTGGCCGCGACCGATGATCTTCTCGGGCCGGACAGCGATATCGTCCGTTATGTTTCCGTCACGGTTGAAGCAACCGGTACGCTACTGGTCGGCACCAGCCCTGCCGCCGCCGCCACAATTCTCGCGCCCTATCCGATCGACGTGCTCGGACTTAACTGCGCCACCGGGCCGGATGCCATGGAGCACCACCTTGATACGTTCGGCGAGGTCTGGCCGACGCGTCTGGCCTGTATGCCCAACGCCGGAATGCCGGAAGCCTCCGTGGACGGCAGAGTCCGTTATCCGCTGACACCCGAACCCTTCGCCGCAAAAGTTGCCGCTCTGGCGGCGAGCCACGGCTTGTCGATTGTCGGCGGATGCTGTGGCACCACGCCGAAACACATCCGCGAGCTGAAGAAAAAGCTGTCAAAAACTCCCCACACTCCGCGATCGGGAAGCGGCATGCGTCCGGGTCAAGTCGCCAGTCTTTTCTCTCCGGTTGATTTAACGCAGGAACCGGCTCCGCTGTACATCGGCGAACGGGCCAATGCAACCGGATCGAAAAAATTCCGCGACACCCTGCTGGTGGACGACTACGAGGGCGCATTCCATATCCTGACAGAACAGGAAGAAACCGGCGCGCATGTACTCGACCTGAGCTGTGGCTACGCCGGGCGCGACGAGAGCAAAGATGTTGAGGTGCTTGTTCCCCGAATGGCGCGTGAATGCAAAATCCCGATGATGATTGATTCGACCTCCGCCGACGTGATTGAGCAGGCGCTCAAGCTCTACGGCGGGCGGGCGCTGATCAACTCGATCAATTTTGAAGACGGCGGCCAGCGGGCAGAACGCGTCGTACCGATGGCCCGCCGCTACGGCGCCGCGCTGGTTGCGCTGACGATTGATGAAAAAGGGATGGCGATGACGGCGAATGAAAAATTCGCCACCGCCAAACGACTGGTTGAGTTCTGCGCCGCCCGCGGACTGAGCGCCAGCGAGATTCTGATCGACCCGCTAACGTTCACGGTTTGCAGTGGAGACCAGACCCTGCGGGATGCCGCGCTCCAGACCTTGGAAGCCATCCGCCGCATCAAGGCGGAACTGCCCGGCGTGAAAACGATGCTGGGCCTCTCCAATATTTCGTTCGGGCTCAAGCCGCCGCTTCGCCGAATCATCAACGCGGTTTTTCTGCATCAGGCCGTCGAGGCCGGGATGGACGCATGCATCATCAACGTCGCCGCTATCGTTCCTCTGAACGAAATCCCTGACACACTGCGCAAAGGAGCGGAAGCTCTGCTGAACAACGACCGCTCCAACGGCGATCCGCTGGAAAATTATATCCGTCTGTTTGAGACCATTCAGGAAACTGCGGAGGCCGCCGTTGAAAGCCGTCCGCCAAAGGACGTTCTGACCGATGCGATCGTGCGCGGCAAATCGCCGTGGCTAACACCGGCGATCCCGGAACTACTCAACGAGCTGAGCGCTGAAGAAATACTCAACACCATTCTTCTTCCGGCGATGAAAGAGGTCGGCCGTCTTTTTAATGACGGCACTATGCAACTTCCTTTTGTGCTGAAATCCGCCGAAGTGATGAAGCGGGCGGTTGACCTGATCAAGCCATTCATGAAGAAAGGCGAAGCAGGCGATACGGCACCGCTGGCTGTGCTGGCTACGGTGGCGGGCGATGTGCACGATATCGGCAAAAATCTCGTCGGCATTATTCTGTCGAACAACGGCTTCGACACGGTCGATCTCGGTATCAAGGTGCCGGTCGAACAGATGATGGGGGCGGTGAAGACGCATAACGCGGCCGCGCTCGGCATGAGCGGACTGCTGGTCAAATCCACCGCCGTCATGGCGGAAAATATGAAAATTCTCGAGCACGCCGGGTTTAAAACTCCGGTACTGCTCGGCGGCGCGGCGCTTTCCGGGGAGTTTGTGGATAAGGCCTGCCGTCCGCACTATTCCGGACAGATTCTCTACTGCAAAGACGCCTTTGCTGGGCTGGCCGCCATGCAGACACTCAAAGATACCGGAAAACTTCCGGAGTATGCGGCCCCGGCCCGCACCGGGATTGGTTGCGAAGTAAGGACGGAAGAGGACTGCCGAACGTATGAGCCGATCGCCGCCGACGTGCCGGTTCCAAAGGTTAAAATCGGAACCCGGGTTACGGAGAAAATTGATCTTTCCGGTGTTTGGAACTATCTCGACCTGAACGCGATGATTAAAGGCGCGTGGGGCTATCAAAAAGGCAGACTTTCCGACGCCGAATATCAAAACCTGCTCGAGGAAGAAGTTTATCCGAAGCTCGAAGAAATGAAACGGATAGCCCGTGATGTATTTGAGCCGAAGGTCATTCATGGATTTTTCAACTGCCACGCCGACGGCGATGCGCTGGCTCTGGAAAATCCGGCTGGCGGAGAAATCCGTATGCCCTTCCCGCGCGGCAAAAAAGGAGCCAAGCGCTGTCTCAGCGATTTTTTCAGGCCGGATCGAGATATCTGCGCACTGATGGCTGTAACACTCGGCCGCGGAGTGGCGGAAAAGGAACGTCAACTGCGCGAGGCCGACCGTTATCACGACTATCTGCTCTTCCACGGATTAGCCGTAATGACCGCCGAGGCTCTTGCCGAATACTGGCATAAAGAAATCCGCAGGCTCTGGGGCGCAGATGAAGGCGAATTGACGCTTTCCGAAATCTGGAAGCGCAAGCTGGATCAAAGCCGCTTCGGCTTCGGCTACGCCGCCTGCCCCGATCTGGCTATGAATAAAGTCTGCTGTGAACTGCTCGACACCGGACGGATTGGTCTGAGCGTCACCGAGCTGTTCATGGCTGATCCGGAGGTTTCAACCTTCGCGCTGATCACCCATCATCCTCAGGCCTGTTACTTCGATTTGTGAGTCTGCTGGCCGCGGACACGCGATAGGCAGGCGAACAGTTCGGGATAAAACGCGGTCTGAGCCCGGTTCAGCAGATACAGATGAATGCCCGGTGCTCCGCCCTCCACCAGCTCGGCGATCTGCTCGATCGCCCAGTAAAGCCCAATACGCTCCATTCTGCCGGAATCCTTCTGCGCGGCCCACAGTCCGCAAAGCAGTTTGTCCGGCACATGAAAATCACAGAAGGTGCGCATCCGGTTGATCTGTTCCAGTGAAGTGACTGGCAGAAGGCCCGGAATAATCGGCACTTCAATTCCCGCATCACGGCATCTTTCGACGAATTCAAAATATACGTGATTATGAAGAAACAGCTGTGTGGTGATAAAATCAGCCCCCGCATCCACTTTCTCTTTCAAATGCCGGATATCCTCACGCCGGTTATATGCTTCCGGGTGTTTTTCCGGATATCCCGCTACGCCGATGCACAAGGACGGGGCTCTCTCCTTTAAAAAGGCGACCAGCTCAGCCGCATAACGGAATCCGCCTTCTGCCGGTTTGAAAAATTTTTCACCGCGCGGCGGATCGCCCCGCAACGCCATGATATTCCGGAACCCCTGCGCCGTGACCGCCATGACAGACTCGTTTAAATCTTCCTTCGACATGCCGACACAGGTGCAGTGCGGCATAACGGTATCATACCCAAGCCCCCGCAACTGGCCGCAGATTTCAAGCGTCGGGCCGGACGATGAACCGCCCGCGCCGCAGGTCACGGAAACAAAATCAGGCTGGAGCTCTTTCAGCTGGCTGGCAGTAGCCTGAAACAAATTTTCCGCCGTATCGGTGCGGGGAGGAAAGAACTCGACGGAAATGAGAGGCTGACGAAGCTGTTTTATTTTTTCTGCGACATTCATATTAAATCTGTTTATCCGGATAAACGGAATCATTCAAGAACAAAAAAAGCCCCGGCGAACCGGGGCTGTGCGAATCGCGGAAGCAATTAGCCGAGGATTGCGTCCTTGGCGGCTTTGGCGATACGGAATTTGAGAACGGTCTTAGCGGCAATCTTGATCTGCTCGCCAGTGGCCGGGTTGCGACCCATACGGGCTTTGCGTTTCACTTTGACCAGCTTACCCAGACCCGGGACGGTGAATCCGGCCGCAGCACCTTTGTAGGCCTGAGCGATGATGGATTCGAGAGCGGCTTTCGCCTGAACTTTGCTGATGCCGGCGTCGTCGGCGATCTTGGCGATGATCTGAGACTTGGTTGCTGCTTTTGCCATTGCGTGTTCTCCTGTTACACTTTTGGTTACTGTTCCGGCCTTTGTATCGGCCCCGATTTGTTGGGGGATTCTTACTGCAAACCCATAAGCGGCGCAAGGTGAAATACGAGAATAATTAAGTATAGATAGGGGTTTGCGCGTTTTGCAGTTTTTTCCCCGCCTCCGGTTTTTGTCATTGACCATCGCCGGAGGAAGCCCAGAATGTGAGCCGCATTTCAGCGGGGAGACACGATGAACCTCAAAAAAATCCTCACGATGGATTCCATTCTGCCGGAACTCAAAGCCGGAACCAAACAGGGCGTAATTGAAGAAATCGTCGCTTTTATGGCCTCGGCCGGAAAATTTTCCGACACGTCCGCCGCTGTGCAGGCCGTACTCACCCGCGAGGCGAAAATGTCCACCGGCATGCAGAACGGCATTGCGATTCCGCACGGCAAGACAGATGCCGTCGGTCAACTGGTCGCCGCCATCGGGATTCACCGCGCCGGAGTGAATTTTGATGCCATGGATAAAAAGCCGTCGCATATTTTCATCCTGACACTTTCTCCGGAAAACCGCGCCGGGCCTCACATTCAGTTCCTGGCCGAAATCAGCAAGGTGATGAGCCGTCCGGATTTGCGCGAAAAACTTCTGGGCGCCGCCTCCGCCGACGAAATGCTCAATCTGCTCACCACATAAGGAGTCCTGTGACAAACTCTGTGTCCGTTTCTGAAACGGCCGTTATCGCAGTTCAGACCGCACAGCAGGCGGCCCAGAGCTCCTCTCATGCGGAACTTATGACTCTGCTGGTTCTCCAGCTCGCCTTCATCATCATCGCCGCACGAATGGGCGGATTTCTTTTTCAACGGTTCCTGAAACTTCCCAGCGTGCTGGGTGAGCTGGTGGCGGGGATGGTGATCGGGCCGTACGCGCTGGGATCGATAATTCCTCTGCCGGGAATCGGCCCGCTATTTGAAACTCAGACGGTCGGCCTGCCGGTCTCCTCCGAACTCTACGCCATTGCCACCATCGCTTCGATCATTCTGCTGTTTCTTTCCGGACTGGCGACAGATCTGCGAATCTTTATGCGCTATTCCGTCGTCGGCTTTCTGGTCGGCTCCGGCGGATTGATCGTTTCCTTTATACTGGGCGATCTGGGCGCTGTACTGTTCGGAATGGCCTCATCATTTACAGATCCGGCGGCGCTTTTCCTCGGCACCATCTCCACCGCGACATCTGTTGGTATCACCGCGCGTATCCTGACGGAAAAACATAAGATGTCTTCGCCGGAAGGCGTGACGATTCTTGCCGGCGCGGTGATTGACGATGTGCTTGGCATTGTCGTGCTGGCCATCGTGGTCGGAATGACCAAAGTCATTCGCGCCGGCGGCGCCATGGAATGGGGCCATGTCGGAATCGTCGCGCTCAAAGCGCTCGGGTTCTGGATCGTCTGCACAGCGCTCGGGCTTTTGCTGGCACGCCAGCTGACCGGCGTACTCAAACGGTTCGGCTCACCCGAAGTTATCGTCTCGATTTCTCTCGGGCTGGCGCTGATGCTGGCGGGACTCTCAGAAATGGCCGGACTCGCCATGATTATCGGCGCCTACATCATGGGGCTGTCGCTTTCACGAACCGATGTGGTGCAGGAACTTCAAGACAGCCTGCAGGGTGTCTACAACATGCTCGTGCCGATCTTCTTCTGCGTCATGGGTATGATGGTGGACTTCGCCTCCATGCGGGCGGCTCTGCTGTTCGGACTGGTCTATTCCCTGCTGGCCATCGTCGCAAAAATCATCGGCTGCGGAATACCGGCTTATCTGACCAAGTTCAACTTCCACGGCGCACTGCGCATCGGGCTGGGAATGCTCCCGCGCGGCGAAGTGGCGCTGATCGTCGCAGGCATCGGGCTTTCCACCGGATGCATCAGTCAGGATCTTTTCGGCGTGGCGATTTTAATGACCATGATCACGACTCTGCTGGCTCCGCCACTGCTGGTACGCTCTTTCCGCGGCCCGACCGGACTCAGACATGACGCGCACGCCGCAGAAGAAAAAGAAATCGTCTTCGCTCTCGATTTTCCGTCGCCGGATATTGCCGACTTCCTGATGCACCGTCTGGTGCGCGCGTTCCGGCAGGAAGAGTTCTTCGTCAACCGCCTGCAAATGGAAAACGGGACCTATCAGATTCGCAAAGACGAGCTTTCCTTCACCCTGACCTGCACAGGAAGCCGGATCAGTGTCAGCGTCCCGCCGGATCAACAGCACATCGCCCGCCTGATGATCTACGAAGAACTGCTCTCCCTCTCCGATCTGCTTGAGGCATCGAAAAACATGAAGAGCCTCGACCTCATGGGTGCCGACCTCATTGGATCGCTGTTTCAATAAACAGAAACGGCGGCGAGAGGTGCTTAATTTTTCATTCCATTAGTTATCAACTTCTGGTACACAGCCGCCTCTTTACTCTACTGCTAGAAAAGTAAAACTATGCAAACAGATGAAATGAGCCGCCGGAAAAGCGCCGGACTGATCGTGTGCGCATTGGGTGTAGTCTTCGGAGACATCGGCACCAGTCCTCTCTACGCCTTACGCGAGTGTTTCCACGGAACCGGCGGATTGGCACCGACAGCGCCGCATATACTTGGAGTCCTTTCCCTGGTCATCTGGACATTGATCCTGATCGTCTGTCTGAAATACGTAACGTTCGTTCTGCGGGCCGACAACCACGGCGAAGGAGGCATCCTGGCGCTGTTTGCACTTACGCGCGCGGACGAAGCCAATCAGGGGAAGCGCCGGACTATTTTGGTTATGACGGCTCTCATAGGCGCCAGCCTGCTTTACGGCGACGGTATGATCACGCCCTGCATCACTGTGCTGGGCGCGGTGGAGGGTCTGAACGTTGCCACACCTTTTTTTGAACCTTGGATTATTCCGCTGAGTCTGGGCATTCTCATCGCCATCTTCGCCGTACAGCACAAGGGCACCGGCAAAGTCGGCGGAGTATTCGGCCCGATCATGTTAGGGTGGTTTGTCACCCTTGCTCTGCTGGGACTGCGCGGAATCATGATGGCTCCCGAAGTGCTCGCTGCGCTCTCGCCGTGGCACGGCATCGAGTTTCTTCTGCACAGCGGAAAAATCGGGTTCATCGTTATGGGAGCCGTATTTCTGACAGTGACCGGCGCAGAAGCTCTTTATGCCGACCTCGGACACTTCGGCCCGCGCCCTATCCGGATGGGCTGGTTTTTTATCGCGTTTCCGGCGCTGGTTCTGAACTACTTTGGACAGGGTGCGCTGATTTTGAAACAGCCGGAAACTCTGGCCAATCCATTCTTCATGCTTGCCCCGGACTGGGCACTCTACCCGCTCGTCGCGCTGGCCACCGCCGCATCCATTATTGCATCACAGGCGCTCATCTCCGGAGCGTTTTCTCTAACCATGCAGGCGATCCAGATGGGCTATCTGCCCCGGATGGAAATCCGCCACACCTCATCCGAACAACGCGGACAGGTTTACATGCCGACTATTAACAGCTTCCTGCTCATCTGCTGTCTGGCGCTGACGCTTGGCTTTCGTTCATCAAGCAATCTGGCCTCGGCCTACGGTGTTGCCGTCACACTGACCATGCTCGCCACAACCGTGCTGTTATTCATTGTGGCACGCAAACGCTGGGGCTGGAATGTGTTCGGTGTGGGCGTATTGTGCGCAGTTTTACTCATAATGGAGCTTCTGTTTTTCACCTCCAACGCGCTGAAAATCTGGAATGGCGGATGGCTCCCGCTGGCGGTTGCGGCAGGATTTCTGGCTGTAATGACAACCTGGAGGACGGGTCGCCACCTGCTTGGCCAGCGCATGAAAGAACGTTTATTGCCGCTGGAAAGTTTTCTTGATGATTTAAGCCTCGGCCACGCCGTACGCGTTCCAGGCACCGCCGTCTATATGTCCGGCAATCTTCTCGGAACCCCGCTGGCACTGCTCCACAACTTTAAACTCAACCGTTCCGTGCACGAACGCGTGGTGCTGCTGACAATCCTTGCCGCTGACGAGCCGTATGTACGCCCGGCAGAACGGATAAAAATCGAAACTCTGACCAGCGGATTTCACCGGGTGATTGCCTATTACGGGTTTATGGAAAAAGCCGCCATCGGAGAAATTATGGCTGAATGCCGCACACTCGGTCTGGATCTGTATCCGAATGCCAGCACCTTCGTCCTCAGCCGAGAAACATTAGTGTCAACGCCGGCAAAAGGAATGGCGACGTGGAGAAAACGCCTCTTCGGTCTAATGTCCCGCAATGCTCAGTCAGCCACCGCCTTCTTCGGCCTGCCCGCCAACCGCGTCGTCGAAATGGGCATGCAGATCGAGCTTTAAATCTGCCTCGGCAAGAGTCGGTTAAATTCTTCCAACCTTTGGAATTTTGACTACACTCCCCGCATGAGCAAAAAGCTTTTCCTTCTCGACGGCATGGCGCTGGTGTACCGCGCCTATTTCGTGTTTATCCGCAATCCGATGATCAACTCGAAGGGCCGCAACGTTTCCGCCGTCTTCGGCTTCCTGAATACCCTGCTCGAACTGCTGGAAAAACAGAACCCGACGCATATCGCCGTCGCCTTTGACGTCTCCGGCCCTACCTTCCGCCACGAAGAGTTTCCGGAATACAAAGCCCAGCGCGAGGAAACCCCGGAGGAAATCCGCGCCGCCGTTCCGGCCATTCAGGAATTTCTCAAGGCGTTCAATATCCCGGTGCTCACCGCGCAGGGGTTCGAAGCCGACGACCTGATCGGTACGCTCGCCCGGCGCGCTGAAAAGCTCGGGTTCGACACCTACATGGTCACGCCGGACAAGGATTTCGCCCAGCTCGTGGACGAACACACCTTTATTTACAAGCCCGCCAAGAGCGGCGCGCCGCCGGAAGTGATGGGCGTGCCGGAAGTTCTCAAGCACTGGGAAATCGAGCAGATCGAACAGGTCACCGATATTCTCGGTCTCGCGGGCGATGCCGCCGACAATATTCCCGGCGTGCCGGGCGTCGGCCCGAAGACCGCGCAAAAACTGATCGCGCAATACGGCTCGATTGAAAATCTGCTCCGGCACACCGAAGAGTTGAAGGGCAAGCTGAAGGAGAACCTCGAAGCGAATAAAGAGCGCGCCCTGCTCTGCAAACGGCTTGTCACCATCATGACGGAAGCGCCGCTCGACTATTCTCCCGACCAGCTGATCCGCGGAAAATATGATGAGGAAAAACTGAACGCGCTTTTCTCTGAGTTTGAATTCTCCGCCTTCTCCAAACGGCTGTTCGGCAAACCCGCCGCGCCGGTTGCGCCCGTCGCCTCCTACGCCCCGCCGCCGCCCAAAGGCGGACAGGGCGATCTCTTCGACTTCGCCGCACAAAAAGTGACTTCTGCGCCAGCAGAAGAAGCCGCGCCGGTTTATAAAACCATCGACGATGTCAAACACACGTACCGCGCCGTCCAAACCTTGGAAGAGCGCAAGGCGCTGGCAGCCCAATTGGGTCAAGCGGCACGCTTGTGCTTCGACACAGAAACGACCGGGCTCGACCCGCGCACCGACAAACTGGTCGGCATTTCCTTTTCCGTTAAACCGCATGAAGCGTGGTTTGTGACTTTGCCGCCCGACGAAAAGGAATCCGCCAAAGCGCTGGAAATTTTCAGACCGCTCTTCGAAAACGAGCAGATTGAAAAGACCGGTCACAATCTCAAGTTCGATATCGCCATGCTGTGCGCCGCCGGAATCGAAGTTCGCGGGAAGCTGTTCGACACGATGCTCGCGCATTATCTACTCGATCCCGACCAGCGCCACGGACTCGACAAGCTGGCCGGAACACACCTCGGCTACGCTCCGGTGCCGATCACCGCGCTGATCGGTGAGAAGAAAAGCGCACAGCTTTCCATGTCCGACGTGGCAGTCGAAAAGCTGGTCGACTACGCCTGCGAAGACGCCGACGTTACCGTACAACTCCGCAAAATTCTGGAGCCGCAACTGGAGAAACGGAAACTCACAAACGTATTCGACACGATTGAATGTCCGCTGATTCCCGTGCTGGTCGAAATGGAATCCAACGGCATCGCGCTCGACACCGCCGCACTGAAAGAAATTTCCGGGCGGCTCGCCGGTGAAATTGCCGGTTATGAAAAGAAGGTTTATGAACTGGCCGGACACGAGTTTAATCTCAATTCGCCGAAACAGCTTGGCGAAGTGCTCTTCGATGAACTGAAGCTGGCCGACAAGCCGAAGAAAACCAAAACCGGACAGTACACCACCAACGAGGAAGTCCTCGACCAGCTGGCAACCGAACACGAAATCGCCCGCGTGATTCTCGACTACCGCGAAGCGACCAAACTCAAAAGCACCTACGTTGACGCTCTGCCGGAATTCATCTCCAAAAAAACCGGTCGCATCCACACCTCGTTCAGCCAGGCCGTCACCACCACAGGACGGCTGGCGTCGAGCGATCCGAACATTCAGAACATTCCCGTCCGCACCGAACAGGGACAGGAAATCCGCCGCGCCTTCGTCGCCGGTTCCAAAGAATTCACTCTGCTCGCCGCCGACTATTCACAGATCGAACTGCGCATCATGGCGCACCTCAGCGGTGACCAGCACATGAAAGCCGCTTTCGAAAGCGGCGAAGATATTCACACCGCCACCGCCGCACGCGTCTTCGGCGTCGCGCTGGCCGACGTCACCTCCGACATGCGCCGCAAAGCCAAGATGGTCAACTTCGGCATCATCTACGGCATCTCGTCGTTCGGCCTCGCCCAGCGACTGCGCATTCCGCGCAAAGAAGCGGCGGACATTATCGAAAGCTATTTCAAACAGTATCCGGCGGTTAAAGCCTGCATGGACAGCGTGATCGAAACCGCGCGCAATAAAGGCTACGTCGAAACCATCGCCGGACGGCGGCGGCACATCCGCGACATCAACACCGCCAACGGCACCGTCCGCGCCGCCGCCGAGCGCTACGCCATCAACGCGCCGATTCAGGGATCCGCCGCCGACATGATTAAAATCGCCATGATCCGCATCCACGACATGCTGAAACAGAAAAATGCCAAAACCCGGCTCCTGCTTCAGGTGCACGATGAGCTTGTTTTTGAACTCCACAAGGACGAACACGGACTCATTGAAGACATCCGCACGCTGATGAGCAACGCCCTGCCGTTATCCGTCCCCGTCGTCGTCGACTGCGGCACCGGCAACAACTGGCTTGAGGCGCATTAGAGGTGTCTATGAAAGAAAGTACGACGCTTGTTCTCAATAAAATCGAAGTTGCGGAAGTCCTCATCAACGAAGCGGTTTTTTTGTTTTTCGACAGGGCAAGCCCCGTAATAACAGAGGTTTTAACAGGAGCTGCACTTGACGTACTTCGTCCGCTGGCAAAACGGGAAAAGATTGCCTCTCCGCTTTTCGACAACCCTTGCGTTCCATCGGAAAGAAAAGGTGAGTGGAGCAAGCTTCTCAAAATCCCATATACATTTTTTAAACATGCCAATTGGGATCCGGACGAAACAATTGAATACAGTGATAAGGGTATCAGCCATCTTCTATATGATGCTTGTTATCTTTCAGTGACGCTTAGTAAGCGCGAAAGATTTCGTAGCCATTCATCTCCATCTGGGGCACCGCTTTTTATGAGCTGGTTCCGACTGAAATATCCTCAGTTCTTCACACCTCAGCAACAAATCCCCGTAGAATTTACAGACGGTATTAACCCTGATAATTTCAAAGAATGGGTCGAATTAGCATGCGCTTTTCGCAAAACACCGTATACGGCAGGTTACAAAGGAATCGTATTTTGCCCCAGCCAATCGGCGAAGGGGTAAGCAAATGAATCTTAGAAAACGCGCCCGGCGGTCGCGTTCCACCTAAGAAATCAATTTGCCGAAGGCATTCATTTCCTTCAACAGTCGGTCGAGCATGCCGCCTTTCGGGGTGTGATACACCGCCGCCAAGATGGCGGCGTTTCTTATTTGCGTGATGCGCCGCGAATGACGATCGCCAGCAGTCCGCCCAGTCCGAGCATCGCCATGGTCGCCGGTTCGGGAATGACATTGACCGTCAGCCCGTCGAGGCTGACAGATGCCGCGCCGGATACGGCGAATCTGATTTCCGTTCCGGCCGATACCGTCCAAGGCGCAGAGAGCGTGTAACTATCGCTGGTTTTGTTGCTGAGATCGTCCCATGCGATGGAGTTCGTCGCCGTTCCGATGACGATACTGAAGACCTCTCCGGTTTCAAAACCCCGGAAGTCGAGATTTGTAATTTCGACCGCCTGATCGAACGAGGTCCGGAGCTGTTCCCCGGAATCCAGCGCATAGGTCACGTCGCCGGAGCCCGGCGCATCAATTCCAAATCCTGAAGACGTCCGGTGCATCGTGCCGCCGGAGGCGGAAAAGACGGCAACTAAACCGCTGTTGGTATAGTTCAGCGGGCCGGAGCTCCCTTCGAGATACGAGTAAAGCCCGGCGCTGTTGAATAGATCGAACGTCACTCCGGCCAGCGCGCATGAAGAACCCGCCAGCACGATCAGCAGTACTTTTTTCATTTTCACCCCCGTTTAAAGTTTGTTGGAACCGGGGTGATAGTACTTAAAAACCGTTGGTAAGAAATTTCTTTGTTAAACTTTTTTATGACCAGCTTTTGAACGGCTGGCGGGAAAGCGCCGCGTTGGTGTAGCGACGATCCGACGAAACCTCTTCGCCCAGCCAGTCCGGCCTGTCAAACGGCTGGTGTTCGTTATCCAGCTCGATTTCGGCCACGATCAGCCCTGAGTTTTCGCCGCAAAACTCGTCGATCTCCCACATTAACCCTTTATGAATCAACGAATAGCGAGTTTTTGAAACGATGTTGCCATTGCACAGGTGATTCAGAATGTACTCAGCATCGGCGGCCGGTATTTCATACTCCATTTCCGGACGGGAAATACCTTTTGTCGGCCCTTTGATGGTCAAAAAGCCCTGATCGCCCATCCGTCGCACCCGGACCGTCGCACCCTCGGCTTCGGAAAGAATATAGCCCTGCCGGCAGGCCACGCCGTCGCCGGCGAAATTCCGCCAGCCGTCACCGCGCACCAGAAATTTACGCTCGATCTCCTGCTTCATGAACAAATCCTTGCTTTCAAACCGCTGTTCGTGGATTTTTAGCGCAACTCATTTGGAATGAAAGGACTAAAATGAAACCTGCTTTAATCGTCGCGCTGGATGTACCGACTGTAAAAGAAATGGAAGCCGCTCTGACCCGCCTGCCGGACTGTATTGAATGGTATAAGGTCGGTCTGGAGCTTTTCTGCGCCGAAGGGCCGTCCGTACTGATTCCCCTGCAGAAACGGAACAAGAAAATCTTTCTGGACCTCAAACTGCATGACATTCCCCGCACCGTCGCCAATGCGGTGAAAACCGCCGCCAGCCACGGTGTAAACCTGATGACCGTCCATGCGATCGGCGGACGGGCCATGCTGGAAGCCGCCGCTGAGGCCGCCCGCGAATGTCCCAATCCGCCGAAGCTGGTCGCTGTAACCACACTGACCAGTCTGAACCAGGACGATTTCACGGATTTGGGAATATCCCGCACAGTATCCGAACAGGCACTGGCTCTCGGCGAACTGGCGATCTCATCCGGTATTGACGGGCTGGTGACCAGTGCGCACGAAGCCGCTGTCCTCAGAAAAAGATTTCCGTCCGCCTTACTTGTCACGCCGGGCATCCGGATGCCCGAAGGGGAAGTCGGAGATCAGAAGCGCGTGGCCACACCCGCTTTTGCCGTGGAACAGGGGGCCACTCATCTGGTTGTTGGGCGGCCGATTTTAGAGTCGAAAACCCCCGAAAAGGCAACCGAAGTCTTTATTGCGAATATGAAAAGCACCCTTTAAAAAGGGTGCTCTCTTCACTTTACCTACAGCGGAACAATACGTTCCGCTTATTTTTTCTCAGCAAGAGTCAACTTCTTGCCGGATTGCAACCACTGCTGAAGAACAATCTTGCAGTACTTGCTCTTGGAAATATGCATCGAATCTGCACGGTTTTCCAGTTCCTCGGCCATTCCCTTCGGCATATTAATTCCGATGGTCTTGGTACCCTTTCCTATAGGGTTTGTTGCCATATTCCCTCCCCTTCTCCTGTTGTCAATATATTAGGAAAAAGAAGGGGTATAAGCAAACACAACTTAAAAAAGAAGCATTAAATTATTGATTTTTTTCTTTATGCATCGGCAACAGCTTAATAAGTTTTTCCCTGATAGAAAGAAGCGGGTTATGCACGACAAAAAATGCCTCACGGAGCCCTATCTCCAGGGCTATTCAATCTGCCGGACCAGAGAGAGCGCTGGCTGTCCATACGCCGTCCTTTTTGCAGACTCGGTGCTTTGCCGCCATCCTGACCATCAGAAAATGAAAAATCCGCCGGAGACCCCAGCGGATTTCTAAGAGAAGACCTGGGAATTTTGAATCGTTAAATACTCCGACAGTTCGGCTCCGTTCACCCGTTCCGCCTTTTTCTTCGGTGCGAACTTATCTTAATTTGCGCTTGAAATAAGAAGTCCGCTGACTATTCTCCTTGTCTCTTTTTGCGGGGGCGTAGCTCAATGGTTAGAGTGCCAGCCTGTCACGCTGGATGTTGCGGGTTCGAGTCCCGTCGCTCCCGCCACTCTTACAGCAGAAAAGCCGCCATTTCCGGCGGCTTTTTGTTTTACTGTCCCTGCTGATGCAGTTTTTGCAGGATCCGCATTCTTTCGAGCCGTTCTTTGGCGGCGGCTCTCCGCTTGGCTGGCATGGTCTTGATCGGCTTTTCGTGAGGAAGCAGTTCGCCGCCGACCGCCGAGGCGCCGCCGTCCACATAAATGGTCTGGCCGGTGATTTTCTTCGATCCCTCTCCCAGAAGGAAAACCACGGCATGAGCGACTTCTTCTTTATCTTTCACCGGATCCCACGGAAGCGGGCTCATTTTTTTCCATGTGCGGGCGAGGTGGGCGAAGTGTGGGATGGATTTGGCGGCTTTCGTGGTCAGCGGTCCGGCGGAAACAGCGTTGACGCGAACGTGCTCGCGGCCGTGTTCGCGGGCCAGCGCCCGGACAAGCGCTTCGAGCGCCGCTTTATTCACGCCCATCCAGTTGTAAAACGGGAAGGCAACCTGCGAGGCGAACGAGAGCGTGACGACCGATCCGCCCTTGGGCATGTGTTCCTGGGCGAATTGCGCGACGGTCGCCAGCGAGGCGCAACTGATGTGAAAGCCCTGTTTGATGTCTTCGAAGGCATCGGTGTAAAGCTGGTTGCCCAGGCAGGTTTTCGGGTTGGCGAATGCGATGGAGTGGACAACGCCGTCAATGTTTCCGATCTGGCTGAACAGGTCGCGGACTTCACTTTCGACGGTGACTTCGCAATAGCGGATGTCCATCGCGTCTTTTTCCTCCTGCGAAATATCCGTGCATCCGCGGTCGAAGAAGATTTTTTTCAGTCGCTCATTCTGCACCGTGTAAATCACTTTGCCGCCCAGCCTTTCGATCATTTTGCCGGTGGCGTAGGCGATGGAGTCCGTGTTGAGAAGGCCCATGACAACATAAGTTCCGCCTTTTTTAATCATCTTTCCTTTTCCTTTCTGAAAACGGTTTATGCGCGCGAAAGCGCGGGACAATGCCGGATTTTCCCGGCAAAAGAAGCCTTAAAATCAGATTAAAAATCAACGCGCAGGAGAGGGCAGGTGCTGAACCGGCACTCTTTGACGGTGTTGATCAGGCCGATCTGCACGCCGTCCAGCCGTTCGCAGTAGTTAATCAGACCCAGCTGAAGACCGCGCACATAGCGGGCATGATTGTAAATCAGACTGGCCTGCATCCCCGAGACATCTTCGAAGACATAGTTCCAAAGCCCGGCCACTTCCAGGCCGTCCAGCGATCCGGCCATCGTGCTGATTCCGCCGATCTGTATCCCGTCGGCTTCGCCGGTGGCATTGGCGGCCACACAGGCCAGCTGTAATCCGCCTTGCAGGTCTCCGGCTTCAGCCAGAATAATCGCTCCCTGCAGAATGCCGTCCGCCAGAATTTCCGACTTGGCCATCAGTCCACCGATCTGCACGCCGCGGGTTTCTTTGGTTCGCGCCGTCAATCCGCCGAGCTGAATGCCGCGGGTATAGCGTGATTCCGTGAAAAGAACGCCGAGCTGAATACCGTTGGCGTACCAGCCAGCCTCGGTGAAAACTCCGCCGATCTGCACGCCGGCCAGATTTTCTGCGGCGGTTTTGTAGAGACTGGCCTGAACGCCTCTTGCCCATCCCTTATCGGTCTCAGTTTCCGACTCGGCGGTTAGTCCGCCGATCTGGATGCCGTTTACTTCGCGTGCTTTACCGAGCAGTCCGGTCAGCTGGATGCCGTACAGGTCTTCCGCATCGGATGTCACGGTTGCAACCTGAACGCCGCCCATGTTCCGGGTCTCTGTATTCCACAGCGAAAGCTGAATCCCGCCGAAATCGCGCGTTTCATTACGGTAGATCGCCGCCTGCAGGCCGCTGGCATCCTCCGCCGCATTCCAGAACCCGAGATCGATCCCGTGCATAAAACGGTTGTCGGCGAAATAGCAGTTCAGGCGCAGGCCGTGAACTCCGTATTCTTTCGGAAACAGGCAATGATACTCGTCCACACCCAGTTGGAACGGCGTGCTCAGGTGACTGATGGATTTTTCAACCGGCATCGCCGCGAAGACAGCGCCGGTGGCCAGCAAGAGAAGAAGAGCGAATGTCTTTTTCATAGTGGCGGTTTTCTACCACGCTCCCGCCGAAAGATAAAGGCAAACCTTGAGTGAAGGGATTTGGATTTTCGTTTCCAATGTTTGGAAAAAACAGAGTATGGTACGCCTGAAATTTTCCAAACATTGGGAATCAAATGCAGACACGCGATACAGATTTTCTGGTGATAGGCAGTGGGCTGGCCGGGCTGACCGCCGCACTGCGGCTGAGTGCGCACGGCAAGGTGCTGGTGGCGTCTAAAAGCTCCGCCAACGAGGGCAATACCCGTTATGCGCAGGGCGGCGTCGCCTGTGTGGTGGATCCGGCCGACTCAATGGCCGAGCATATTGCCGACACGTTGCAAACCGGCGGAGGCCTCAGCGAAGCGTCTGCCGTTCGTGCAATTATTGAAGGCGGGCCGGAGCGGATCGCTGAGCTCGAAACGCTCGGCGTTCATTTCGAGCGCAGTACAGACAATCCGGCCGAGTACGATCTCGGACAGGAGGGCGGACATTCCCGCCGCCGCGTGCTCCATGCGGGCGACATCACCGGCGCCGCGCTCGAAAAGGGACTGCTGACCCGCGCCAAGGCTGATCCAAACATCACTATCGCCGAAAACCTGCTGGCGATTGATGTTATTCCGACCGGCTGGATCGGGCTGTCCGGAGAAAACCGCTGTGTCGGCTGTTATTTCCTCGATAAAACCTCCGGCGAAATTCTGGCCGTGCGTTCGCCGGTTACAATTCTCGCCACCGGCGGCGTCGGAAAGGTTTACCTTTATACCAGCAATCCGGATGTCGCCACCGGCGACGGCGTGGCGATGGCGTGGCGGGCCGGCCTGCCGATCCGCGACATGGAGATGATTCAGTTTCACCCGACCTGCCTTTATCATCCGGACGCGAAAACGTTCCTGATTTCGGAAGCGGTGCGCGGTGAAGGCGCCAAACTGATCGACCGGCGGGGGCGGGAGTTTGTTTACGA
Organism: Pontiellaceae bacterium; assembly: GCA_044346945.1. Classification (GTDB taxonomy): domain Bacteria; phylum Verrucomicrobiota; class Kiritimatiellia; order Kiritimatiellales; family Tichowtungiaceae; genus Tichowtungia. The sequence goes on from JBIIYG010000006.1 coordinate 58,822, forward strand.
CTTCGACCCGCGCGGCCCGCTGGCTCCGCGCGACATCACGGCCCGGGCCATTGACTCGGTGATGAAAAAGCACGGCGACCCGTTTGTCTATCTCGACATTTCACACCGCGACGCAGATTTTCTGCAACAGCGCTTCCCGACGCTTTATAAAGCCTGCCTGAAATACGGCTTCGATATGGCCCGCGCGCCGGTGCCGGTTGTTCCGGCCGCGCACTATTCCTGCGGCGGCGTGGTCGCAGACGTTGATGGCCGCACCGCCATGCCGGGGCTTTACGCGATCGGCGAAGTCGCCAGCACCGGCCTGCACGGCGCAAACCGTCTGGCCAGCAACTCACTGCTCGAGGCGCTGGTCTGCGGGCATCGGTGCGCCGAAGAGGCTTCCGGACACTGGAAAGAAAATCCGGTGGCGGACATCCATATTCCCCGCTGGGAATGCGGCGACGCGGTTTCGAGTACGGAAGAAATCGTAGTCGAACATGACTGGAACGAAGTCCGGTCGGTGATGTGGGACTATGTCGGGATCGTTCGCTCCGACCGCCGGTTACTGCGGGCCCGGCGGCGCATCCGCACCATCCGCGAGGAAATCCGCAGTTACTATAAAGAATACCTTGTCACCGCCGACCTGATCGAACTGCGCAATCTGGCCGCCGTCGCCGAGCTGATCGTCCGCTCCGCCCAGCGGCGCAAGGAAAGCCGCGGACTGCACTATAACGAAGACTGGCCGGAACCCACCGCGCATGCCCGGCATACGGTCATTCAGGATCGCCCCGGCGGGCCGCTGGATGTGGACTGAACCGGATAGAAGATTGCATTCGGGCCTGTTTTTCCGGCATGATCCGGCCTCCTGAATCCAGAACCTTGAAACGGAAATTCCAGTTATGAGCACAAAAATTATTGCTCTCGCGAATCAAAAGGGCGGCGTCGGCAAGACCACAACCGCCGTTAATCTGGCGGCGGCGCTGGCCGAACGGCGTAAAAATGTTCTGCTGATCGATCTCGATCCGCAGGCCAACGCCACCAGCGCGCTCGGGCTGGCCAAAGAAGAGGGCGCAAGCATTTATTCCGCGCTTCTCGGCGAGGCGGATGCCCGCACGCTGATCAAGCCGACCGCGACGAAGAATCTTCACATCATTCCTTCCGAGCTGGATCTGGCCGGATGCGAAGTGGCCATCGCCCGGATGGATAACTATCTGCACTGTCTCAAGAACGCTTTGCGCCCCGTTGTGGAGCAGGACGAATACGACATCATCCTGCTCGATTGTCCTCCGTCGCTCGGCATTCTGTTCATGAACGCGCTTTATTCAGCGAACTCCATCGTGATTCCGATTCAGGCGGAATATCTCGCACTGGAAGGGCTGAGCGTGATCGTTAACGTCATTGAGCAGGTACGCAACGCCGGTAATCCGGGACTTTCGATTGAAGGCATTGTGCTCACCATGTACGACGTGCGCACCAATCTGGCCCAGCAAGTGGCGGACGAAGTACAGAAACACTTCGGCAACCGGCTCTATAAGACCTTTATTCCGCGAAACATCCGGCTGAGCGAAGCGCCCAGCCACGGCCAGCCGATCACGGAGTACGACACCGCGTCCAAAGGAGCTAACGCCTACCGTCTGCTGGCGAGAGAATTCATCAGCCGGCAATCCGCCGACAGCCGGCCAGCCCCCCAGCCCTCTTCGATTTACACCCTGCCCGACGAATCCGCCGAACCGTTTGAAAACGGCTTGTCAGAACCCCCGGCAGACACTACCTTGTAGCACCTTTTCGCGGAGGAGTGGCTGAGTGGTTGAAGGCGCGCGACTCGAAATCGTGTGTACCGCAAGGTATCGGGGGTTCGAATCCCTCCTCCTCCGCCAAGTTCTTTTTCTGGGCTTTTTCCAAAAACGAGATCAGGGACTGTTTTTTAACAACACAATCACACGCAACCTGTAATTTTCGCTGGATCATTTCCATCTTGGGAAGCGTCCGATTTCCAAACAGCCCGCGCGAACACGAACTGCTCAAGAGACAACCTGTTACCCTGGCGGGTCTGTTGCGATTTTATATACTGGATAGCACAAACAGGCCCAGCCTTGGCTGTATAACGGCCTGCGCTTTGAAATTATCAAAGCTGAAAACCCCTGTGCGGTTGATCCCAGCCCGATATACTGATTCCCCTCAATCACGGCATCATGGGCCCCAAAAAGAGCTCCGTACCGGCGGGAGTTGCGGAAGATGTTATTGCGGATATAGGCATGCTGATGAGAGCGTTCTTCAATAAAGAGCTGGCTGGTACTGTTTGTATTGCCCGGATAAACCGTTCCCACCGCCTTGTCCAGCTTGGTGGTCCAGAAACCATCTGCACCTTTTATGCTGCTCATCACCTGATAATCTCCGGCAACGCGCGCCTCGGGCGGATTGAAAAGACGCACGTGATTCCCCTGCTCGAGAATCGATGCATCGTACAGCTGTAACGTCGTGGAATCTATTTTTGATTTGATATGCACGTGCGTTCCCATGGCATTCACACAGTCATCCAGCAGACCCTCTACGGTGCAGCCTTCCATCCAGTAGCCGGTTTTATATCCGGACCCGATAAACCCGTCGGCGGCAGTGGACACAAACCGTCCCGGTTTGATCAGGCTTTGGCAGCCAAGAAAGTGTACCCCGTCATTATAGCTTCCCCCGAAAAAGGCGCCCGGCGAACCGTTACCTGTAACCAATGAATAAGTGATGTTCGTACTCATGGCCGCATACAGGACATGCTTTCCGTAGCCGGCGTTTTTTACAAAAGTATCACCCTGAGAAAAATAGGATATCCGGCCCGCGTGTGCGGCCGTCAGATGAAGGCGGTAGGTTCCGTTGTAAAGATCGGTAACCGTATCGGTAAGATCAAAGAAATCCGGCGCATTATATTTTAAACGACCAGGAATGTTGGTGTTCATAAGGCATCCCCAGCGGCGCTGAGAGGCACTGCTGATGCGCGGATCATTCGGCGGCAGATAACCGGGTAGTGGCCTGAACACAAAGGATGCGGTGCCGGGATCGACGGAATCCACCGTTCCGGCAGTTTGGGTCACCGGAATGTTGTTGGTCGCATAATCCACGGTAAATCCGCGCACATAAATATCTTTACAGGACAGAAAATTGGCAAAAAAGGTGTCCGGATTTTGCATCGTGATATTGCAGGATCCGCCGTGGATATACATATTTGTTACGGACTTAAGGGTCAGCAAACTGCGCCCGGACGGAAGATTCAGCGCATAGTTCCCCGGTGAGAAAATAAGCCGAGACGGTGTGTTGGCCGCCGCCAGAGCAATTTTGTTGGTGATCTCAGTCAGCGAGTTTGTGGGATATACGTTGTACGCCGCACCAACATTGATGGTCAGCTTGTTTGTCGCGGACCAGCCACCTTTGCTACCGTCATCATATTGTACCCGGACACGCCACCAGTAAGAGCCGTTAGCCGGTAAATAGTCATAGGGAACATAACGCGGCAGCGGAATCGAGTCGCTCTGCTGGATTACTGCGAAGCCGCTATTGGTGGATATTTCAATATCATACCGGACGGCCAGAGGATCCTCCGACCACTTGAAGTGCGGATGAATCATATAGGTGATGCTGTTATTCGCCGGCTCCAGCAGTGTGACCGCCGAAGCAGATGCCGTCATCATAAACATCCATGCCGGCGCACAGATAGCGACGGCCCAGAGAAACGAACCCACGATCCATTTTTTCATCGCACATACCCCTTATTTATCTGCTTTTCATTTAAACCATAGCCGCTCCCGATATGTATTTTTTAGCACTCAGCTTTGAAGGCAGGAATGGATAGAAAGGTTCTTTCATGTAAAACACCGCTTCGTGCCGATTCTTTAAGCTCATCTCTGCCGGATAATTTGATCTTTTCTTCCGGCTTGATTTTTCAGGCACAGCTTGCGCTGGTTCCTGTGCCGCTTTAACAGACCCGGCCGGTGATCATTTCCGGCGTGGCGGATTCGAGCACTGCAAGGAAGGCTTAACAGGCGGGACAGAAATGGTGTTTCAGACTGTAGAAGGCTCGTGGCGCAACGCACCCGCTCTCTATCGGAACCCCCTGCGGTCAGTGCCATCACAATCCACGTCGTGCGCAGAGAGTGGTTAAAAACTGTCCTTGCCCCGTCTGCGGGGAAGAGCCTGAAATTGGAGCGGGTGAACGGATTCGAACCGTCGACAATCACGTTGGCAACGTGATGCTCTACCAACTGAGCTACACCCGCAGTAGAAGGCCGATCATTATGCGGATTCACAAACCCGTTACAAGTCCGGAATCCCGCCATTTCCTTCCTCTCCACCAGCTCTGCCTGATACCGGAAAAGTGGCGACCCCTACGGGAATCGAACCCGTGTTGCTAGGATGAAAACCTAGAGTCCTAACCGCTGAACGAAGGGGTCGGCGGAAAAGCGAGGGCGTAAGATAGCAAACCCAAGCCGTCCGGCAACATAAAATAAACGGTTTTTTGGTCTATGCTTTTTCCGCGCCCGCTGGCACCATCCATCTCTGTTCCCGGGGTGCCGGACGCCGCAAGGCGGCCGCGCTGAGATAATACCCGAAGAACCTGATCCGGTTAGTACCGGCGAAAGGGAGTGACGCATTGCGGAAAGCTCCCTTCGATAGAAAGAACGGAGCTTTTATGTTTTTGACGGTTAACGGCGAAAAATTTGAACACGGCGGCGACGGAACCGTTCCGGCACTGCTGTCCGAACTCGGCGCAACGCCGGAACACACCGCGCTCACCGTAAACGGCGAACTGGTTTTTTCCAAGGATTGGAACCTGTTCAGACTCAAGGACGGCGACACCGTCGAAGTTCTCACCTTCGTAGGAGGCGGATAATGCTTAAACTCGGAAATGTGGAATTTACGTCGCGGCTGATTCTCGGCACCGGAAAGTTTTCCGACATCGGAACCATGATCAAAGCCATCGAAGCCTCCGGCACGGAGCTGGTGACCGTCGCCCTGCGCCGTTTCAACCGCGAAAAGCCTGGCGACGATTTGTGCGCGCCGCTGGCAAAATTGAAAAACGTCCGGCTGATGCCGAACACCTCCGGCGCGATGAACGCCAAAGAAGCCGTCCGCGCCGCACAGCTCGGACGCGAACTGAGCGGCAGTCCTTTCGTCAAAGTGGAAATCCACCCCAACCCGCATCACCTGATGCCCGACGCGATTGAAACGTATCTCGCCGCCAAAGAGCTGGCCGCCGACGGGTTCATTGTCCTTCCCTACATTCCCGCCGATCCGGTTCTCGCCAAAAAACTCGAAGACTGCGGGTGCGCCGCCGTCATGCCGCTCGGCGCGGCCATCGGCTCCGGCGGAGGACTTTCCACGGCGGACATGATCAAGCTGATTATCCGTGACAGCAATATTCCCGTGATCGTTGATGCCGGACTGCGTGCGCCGTCCGAAGCGGCCCGCGCCATGGAAATGGGCTGTGACGCCGTGCTCGTCAACTCCGCCATCGCCGCCGCCAAAGATCCGGTCGCTATGGCCAAAGCCTTCGCGCTCGGCGTCGAAACCGGCTATGCCGCACGGCAGGCTGGCCTCATGCCGAAAAGTGATGCGGCAGTGGCAACAAGCCCCCTAACTTCTTTTTTGAAATGAAAACACTCCCCGAATGGCTGAACCCTGAGCCTTGGCTCAACCGGAACTTCTCCGCTTCAGAAGTTCAGCGGGCCATCGTCGCGGAATCGCCGGACGAGGCCACGCTGGCCGCACTGCTCTCTCCGGCGGCGACTGATTTTCTGGAGCCGATGGCGGCGAAAGCGCAGGCTTTGACGCGCCGACACTTCGGGCGGACGGTTCAGCTCTACGTTCCGCTTTATCTTTCCAGCTGGTGCTCCGGCGGATGCGCCTACTGCGGATTTGCCTCCGACCGTGGCGCTGACCGCCACGCGCTGGAATTCGACGCCGTTGAAAAAGAACTCTCCGCTATTAAAGCGATGGGCTTCGAAGAAGTTCTGCTTTTGACCGGCGAGCGTTCGCCCAAAGCCAATCTCGATTACCTGCGCGAATGCGTCCGGCTGGCCGCGCAGAAATTTCATAACGTCGCCATCGAGGTTTTTCCGATGGCGGAAGAGGAATACCTCTCGCTCGCCGAAGCCGGATGCACCGGCGTGACGCTCTATCAGGAAACCTATCATCCGGAAACCTACGACCGGATGCACCGCTGGGGGCCGAAAAAAGATTTTTTCCAACGACTGGAAGCCCCGTCGCGTGCGCTTTCCGGCGGACTGCGCTTCGCCGGACTCGGCGCACTGCTCGGCCTGGCCGATCCGCGCTACGACATGCTCGCGCTCTACCGCCATGTCCGCCACCTGCAGAAAACACACTGGCAGTCCGGGCTGACCGTTTCGTTCCCGCGTATCCGCAACGAAGCGGGCGGATTTATTCCGCCGCATCCGGTGGATGAAAAAATGCTGGCGCAGATTATTTTCGCCTTCCGCATCTGCCTTCCCGATGTGCCGCTGGTGCTTTCCACCCGCGAAGGAGCGGCGTTCCGCGACGGCATGGCCGGACTCGGGATTTCGAAAATGAGCATCGCCAGCAAAACCACCGTCGGCGGCTATGGCACTGGAGGGTCGCGCTCCACCGCGACCGGGGGCGGCGTGAAAGCCGCCCCTCCAAAAGCGGATGAACGGCAGTTCGATGTCAGCGATGACCGCGGCCTCGACGAATTCTGCGCCATGCTCCGCGCCAAACAGCTGGAGCCCGTCTTCAAAAACTGGGACGGCGTTTACCGCCTCACGACCTGAACATGAAGTAGACCGCGCCGAGGATGCAGAGTCCGGCCCAAAGGTAGTCGAGTTTGAGCGGTTGGTTCATGTAGAAGATGGAGAACGGGACGAACACCGAGAGCGCGATGACTTCCTGCATGATCTTGAGCTGTGAAAGCGAGAGCTGGGTGTAACCGATCCGGTTCGCCGGAACCTGAATCAGATATTCGAATAAGGCGATCCCCCAGCTGACCAGCGCGGCGATAATCCATTTGCTCCCCGCCATGTTTCGCAGATGCGCATACCAGGCGAAGGTCATGAAAACATTGGAGCACGCCAGCAAGAGCGCGGAGATCATTGCCGGAGGCATTGCGAACAGTTTCATCATCAGCCCATGAGTTTTTGAACGGCGGCTTCCAGATCCGGCTGACGCAGGAGACTTTCGCCGACCAGAATCGCGGCGATGCCCGCCCCGCGCAGATTCCGCACATCGTCTGCGGTGCGGATGCCGCTTTCGCTGATCAGCGTACAGCTTTTCGGTGCCAGTTCGCGCAGTTTCAGCGTGGTTTCCAGCTTTGTCTCAAAGGTCTTGAGGTTGCGGTTGTTGATGCCGATGCACTGCGCGCCAGTCGCCACCGCCCGCTTCATTTCCTCTTCGGTATGAACTTCGACCAGCGCGGTCATGCCGGAGGCTTCAATCAGCCGGATGTACTTTTTCAGTGTGGCGTCATCCAGCGCGGCGACAATCAGAAGCACGGCGGACGCACCGAGCGCTTCGGCATGGAAAATCTGGCGCGAATCTATGACGAATTCTTTGTAGAGCATCGGCAGGTTCGTCGCGGCGCGCACCGCGTTCCACTGGGCTTCGCCGCCGCCGAAATATTTTGAATCCATCAGACAGGAAATCGCCTGCGCTCCCGCCGCTTCGTAGGCGCGGACTATCGCGGCGGGATCAAACGGTTCGCGGATCGGCCCGGCAGAGGGTGATTTGCGTTTCACTTCGGCGATGAGTCCGATCGGCGCAGATTTCAGCGCGGCGATAAAATCCGGAACTGCGTTCCGGGCGGGTTTGCCGTCGCAAGCTGTGCAGGAAGTTCCAACATGCGGAAGATTTTCGACTACGGATTCCAGCGTCTGGAAATAGCCGGACGTTTCGATCTCCCTCCGCTTGTTGGCAATAATTTCGTCCAGAATGTTCATCCTTTTTTCTCCGCCGCCTCTTTCTGCTTCAGCTTGAGATAGGCTTCGATGAATTCCGCCAGATTGCCGTCCAGCACGCTCTGGACGTTCCCGATCTGCAGGTCGGTGCGGTGATCTTTGACCATGGTGTACGGCTGCATGACGTAGGAGCGGATCTGGTGGCCCCAGGCGATTTCGCCTTTGGCGCCGTAAAACTGCTCGGCGGCCTGTTTCTTTTTGTCGAGCTCATGCTCGTAGACTTTGGCGCGAAGCATCTTCATGGCTTTGTCGCGGTTTTTATGCTGAGAGCGTTCCGCCTGACACTGAACAATGATGCCTGTGGGAATATGCACGATACGGATGGCGGAGTCGGTGGTGTTGACGTGCTGTCCGCCCGCGCCGCTGGAGCGGTAGGTGTCTATGCGCAGATCTTTCTCCTCAATTTTCACGTCCATGTCGTCGTCGAGTTCGGCGGTGACATCGAGCGCGACGAACGAGGTGTGTCGCCGGGCGGCGGAGTCGAACGGGCTGATGCGCACCAGACGGTGAACGCCGCGCTCGCCCTTGAGATATCCATAAGCGTACTCGCCGGAAACCTGCAAGGTGACGCTCTTGATGCCCGCCTCTTCGCCCGGCTGAACGTCCAGCACGTCCAGAGCGAACCCGTTGCGTTCGGCGTAGCGGCGGTACATGCGGTACAGCATGTCGGCCCAGTCGCACGATTCGGTTCCGCCCGCCCCGGCGTGCAGGCTGAGATACGCGTTTTTGGAATCCATCGGCCCGCCGAGCAGAGACCGCATTTCCAAAGACCGGAAACTGCTTTCGCAGGACGTGAGCATCTGTTCGATTTCCTTACCGGCGGCCAGCTGTCCTTCCTCATTTTCGGTTTCCGCCAGCTCAATCATCACTTCAGCGTCGCCCAGCGAAGCTTCAATTTGGGAAAACGGCTCAATAACGGTTTTCAGCGACTTCACGGCGGCGATATTTACGGTGGCGCGGTTCTGGTCGTTCCAGAACCCCGGCGCGGCGGCCTCCGCTTCAAGCCGGTTCAGCTCGGCGAGCTTTTCGCGGATGCCGAGATAGCCGCGCATCTCTTCAAGACGTTCGCGGACGGCGATAACTTTTTCTCTGAATTCTTCAAGCATGGTCGGGTTTCCGGCGGGTTAAAAAGAGGACGATAAATAGCGCAACGCTTCCGGTCAGGCAAGCCTGAGCAAACAGGTCGCCGAAGCGGACATAAAAGGTCGCCGGACGATCCGGGTCGGAGGGAACAATCTCCGCAACCTGAAAGCCTTCGGTGCGCGGCTCCAGCGTACGCGTCACGCGGCCGTACGGATCAATCGCGCAGGTCAGGCCGGTATTGGCGCAACGAAGCATCGGCAGGCGGGTTTCCACACAGCGGAACACCGCATTGGCGAGATGCTGGGCCGATCCGCAATCCGGGTCAAACCATGAGTCGTTGGTTTGATTGATCAGCCAGGTCGCTCCGGCATGCGCGGCGCGGCGCGCAAGATACGGCAGAGAATCCTCAAAACAAATCAGCGCGCAAAAGCCTCTGCGGTCGCCGGGCCGTTTAAAAAGCGTCGCGTGGCGGCCCGGAAGAAAACTGGAGCCGATCGGTGTCAGCGCGTTGATCAGCGCGATCTGTCCGTCGAACGGAATGTATTCACCGAACAGCACCAGATGCTGTTTGTAATAGGTTTTGAGCAGATCGCCCTGCGCGTCAAACAGCATGGAGGCGTTGTAGTAGTCCGGTTGATTGTCCGCGCGCCAGATCGCATCCATGCTTCCCGCCAGCAGAGGCACGCTGTTTGAAACCATCCGCCTAACGAGACCGGCGCTCCGCTCGCTGAAGCGGACAAAATCCGGCAGTGCGGTTTCCGGCCAGATCATCAGATCAATGCCGGGAACCCGCCGGGCCAGACCGGTCAGCCGCTCCAGCTTTTCATAAACAACCTCCGGGTCGGAACGGTCCCAGTTTCCAACCTCCGGAACGTTCGGCTGAATCAGCGCCGCGCGAACCGGCGTCTGTTCGCCGGACGGACGGCTCAGCAGACGGTGAATACCGAACGCCCAGACCAGCGCCACCGCCATCACAGCGCACAGCAGTTCCGTGTGCATCCGGTAGGTGTGCCGCAGTCCGGAGATATATTGAAGAACCGTAACCGCCAGCGCCGCGTTAAAAAACACCATCACCGCCGAAACCGCGTACACGCCGCCCCATTCGGCAATCTGAATAAACGCCAGCTCCTGATGCTGGCTGACGCCCAGCATATTCCACGGAAAGCCCGTGGCGAAAATCGCACGCACATATTCCGCGGCCGCCCAGATCGCCGCCGCGCCGGTCAGCCAGCCAAGATTTTTCACGGCATTCATACTGCGCCAGCTGTCGCGGCGCAGAGAAACGAACACCGCAAGCGGCATGAAATACAACGCGCAGTAAAGCGCCAGCCCGATCGCTCCCAACCAGGTGACGTGCCTTAGCCAGTACAGCGTGCCCAGAAAAAACACCGCGCCGGTCAGCCAGCCGAGAAACGCCGCGCGGCGCGGCGCGGAGTTCGCGCAGACCAGAATCAGCGGCGCCAGCGCAATCCAGCCGCAGAAAGACGCGCCGACCGGCGGGAAACTCAGAAAAAGAAGTATGCCGCTGAAAACAGACGCTATAAGGGAAAGTGGTTTTTTCACAACGAAGCCTTGTTTAGTCAAAGGTCAAAGAGCAGAACAGACGGCACGTTCGCCCAGCCGTTCTTTTGCGCGCGCAAAGCCAGAACATCTTCGATGTGACGAAGAAGCTGTCGCGAAGCCTGCCTGCCGCGGACAAATTGTGTCAGCCGAGACAATCCTTTAATTCCCAGAGTCCCCTGCCCGGCGGATTTTTTCCAGACATTGGAAACCTGCTCCGTCAGCACACGTAACGTCTGAAACAGAATCAGCTCATGACGATCCGCTTCGGTCAGCCGGATTTTCCCCAGATCGAGAAGCCAGAGCGCTCCGGCGGAAGTCAAACTCTGCGGACGGAGCGCGCGGGATGAAAACAGCGGATAGAGCTCCGGAAACGGATATCCGGAGGAAAGCACCTCAAGCCAGGATTCGGCATGCGGACGATGCACGCGGTCGTGCCGTAAAATCCGGCCCGCAACTTCCGCATCGCCGGTGGCGCAGAACGAGCGGGCCATCAGGAGGGATAGAGACTGTCTCGAAACGTGCGGCTGATGCTGACAGAACACCGCCAAACTCTCGCTGATGTCCCCGGCGGAAACCGGACTGCGGATTTCCAGCGTTTGGAAAATCTCCTGCACATAGCCGGACCAGATCCGCCGCTCGGCCAGCCGCCGGTTCTGGTGCGTGTCGATCATTCGCGTCCGATCAGCCGTTCAGCCTCATTCATGAACTGGTTGACGTCTTTGAAGCGCCGATAAACGGAAGCGAACCGCACATAGGCGACCTCGTCGAGCTTTTCCAGCATCGCCATCACCCGGGTGCCGAGCGCGGTGGACGGAACTTCGCGTTCATACTCAGCTTCCACCTGCGTGATCACGGAATTGGTCATCTGCTCAATCTGTTGAATACTGATCGGGCGCTTCTGACAGGCGATCGCGATGCTTTGCATCAGCTTCTCGCGGGAAAGCTCTTCGCGGCGGCCGTCCCGTTTAATCACCTGCAAGGCGGCGCGCAGAACCTCTTCGTAGGTGGTGAAGCGGTGCCCGCAGTTCAGGCAGAGACGGCGGCGGCGGATGGCACTGCCTTCCCGCACTTCACGGCTGTCGATGACCTTATTCTCGCGGTGTTCGCACTTCGGACATTTCATACGGCGCGCCCTGTTCCTGTTAAATTGGCGGGAGAATAGCCCGTGATTTTTTTAAAGGAAACGAAAAACTGCACTGTAAACAAAACAGCCCCGGAAACCGGGGCTGTTCAGAATTAATCAGCAGAAGCTGTTATTTCTTTTTAGCGACTTTTTTCTTCGCTACTTTTTTGACGGCCTTTTTAGCGACTTTCTTCTTCGCTACTTTTTTAACGGCCTTCTTCGCTACTTTCTTCTTCGCCACTTTCTTAGCTGCCATGTCCATCTCCTTGTGAGTTAGGTTAACCCTTCGCAGTTTGACTTGAGCAGCCCTCCAATTTCATCCTCTTCACCGTCTGCATCTCGTCATCCTGCCCCTGTACGAACGAAGATATAACGATTAAAAAATTTTCTTGCAACTACAGTTTGTGTGAAAACAAAAATTTTTTACCACCGGTTGTGGTGCTCACACTCGATAATTTTAATCAGTTCATCCGCCGCTTTTTCAAAATCATCATTGATGACGGTGTGCTGATAGAGCGGCTGATGTTTCATTTCATCCGTCGCGTTACGCATTCTTTTTTCAATCACATCCACGCTGTCTGTCGCGCGTCCGCACAACCGGCGTCGCAGTTCATCCATCGAAGGCGGCGCGATAAAAATATCCACGAAACTGCGTTTGATCGGATCCTCATCACGCATCGCCGCGCACGCGCGGCGGATCTGCGATGCGCCCTGCACATCAATGTCCATAATGATGTCGCACCCTTGCTTCAGTGCGTCGTACACGGTCTGTTTCAGCGTTCCGTAGCGGTTGCCGTGCACGAGCGCGTGCTCCAGAAACTCTCCGGCGGCCATGCGCGCGGAGAATTCCTCGTCGGAAAGAAAATGATAATGCACGCCGTTCCGTTCATCGCCGCGCGGCGCGCGCGTGGTGCACGAAACGGAATAAACCATCTGCGGAAATTTTTCCGTCAGCCGGTTGCACAGTGACGATTTGCCCGCGCCCGACGGCGCCGAGACCACCAACAACAGAGGAGTGACTTTATTCGACATTCTGAATCTGCTCCCGGATCCGTTCGAGTTCCGTTTTGAACGCAACCACCTGTTCGGTGATTTTCAAATCGTTCGCTTTGGAACCGATCGTGTTGATCTCGCGGAAAAATTCCTGCGCCAGAAAATCCAGCGGACGCCCGGCCGGTTCTTTACCGCGCAGAATCTTTCTGAACTGAGCGATATGACTTTCAAGCCGCGTGATTTCCTCCGCGATATCGGCCTTCTCGCCGAACAGTGCGATCTCTTTAATCACCCGTTCATCCTGCGCGACGTTTTTCAGCCCAGCGTTTTCCAAACTTTGGAGCAGTTTCTTCCGGACATTGGAAGCGGTCTGCGGCGCGCGCAGTTTAATCTGCTCCAGCATCGTCTCCAGCTGTTTCAGGCGCGCCAGAAAGTCCGCTTCCAACGCTTTGCCTTCCTGCATACGCATCGCGTTCAGTTTTTTCAGCGCGCCGTTCAGTGCTTTTTCCAGCGTTTGGAAGGTTTCGTCCGGCGAAAGCTCCGGCATCTGCGTTTTCAGCAGTCCCGGAACCTGCAAAAGCACAGAAGCGCTCAGGTCGTCAGTGAGATTCAGCTTTTGCGCCGTGCGCCGCAGTTGCTTTACTGTCTCCGCCGCCTTTTTCTCATCCACCTGAATCCGTGCTTCGCCGTTCACGGCGTCCATCTGAACGTTTCCGCTGATCCGTCCGCGCGAAATGTGCTCCTGAATAATTTTCTGAACGCGCGATTCGTGCGCCGCGATCTGCGGCGGCAGACGGAACACCACATCAAGCTGTTTGCGGTTTACTGAACTCAGCTCGACCGTCATCCGCACGCCGTCCGCCTGCGCCGCCGCCGCCCCGAATCCTGTCATGCTTTTAATCACGGTTCTCCGCCTTCCATGCCGCGATCTGCTGGACGTCTTTGTCGCCGCGACCGGAGACATTAATGATGAGCTGGTCGTCTTTGGAAAACTGTCCGGCGTTTTTGATGACCCAGGCGATGGCGTGCGAGCTTTCGAGCGCGGGCAGAATCCCTTCCCACTGCGCGAGTTTGTCGAAGCCGTGGATGGCGTCAGCATCTTCAATATACGTGTACTCCGCGCGGCCGGTGTCGTGCAGAAGAGCGTGCTCCGGCCCGACTGAGGCGTAGTCGAGTCCGGCGCTGACGGAATGCGTCAGCAGAATCTGCCCGTCGTCGTCCTGCAATACATAACTCTTCGTCCCTTGCAGTACGCCGACTTTTCCGCCGGCAAAACGCGCGGCGTGTTTGCCCGGCTCAATACCGAGTCCGCCCGCTTCCACTCCGATCAGGCGAACGCCTTCGTCCTTAATGAAGGAATGAAAAATGCCGATCGCATTACTGCCGCCGCCGACGCAGGCGACCACGGCGGTTGGCAGGCGTCCTTCGGCTTTCAGAATCTGTGCGCGGGCTTCTTTGCCGATCACGCTCTGGAAATCGCGCACGATCATCGGATACGGATGCGGGCCGAAGGCGGTGCCGAGCACATAATGCGTGCCGCGCAGGTTGCTGACCCAGTCGCGCATCGCTTCATTAATCGCCTCCTTGAGCGTCTGCTGTCCGGCGGTGACGGCTACGACTTTCGCGCCGAGACTTTCCATCCGGAAAACATTCAGCGCCTGACGCTCCATGTCCACCTTGCCCATGTAAACGACACATTCCATGCCGAAGAGCGCGGCGGCGGTGGCGGTGGCGACTCCGTGCTGACCCGCGCCGGTTTCGGCGATCAGCCGCGTTTTCCCGAGCCGTTTCGCGAGAAGCGCCTGGCCGATGACGTTATTGATCTTGTGCGCGCCGGTGTGGTTGAGGTCTTCGCGTTTGAGATAAATTTTCGGGCCGCCGAGCTGTTCAGTCATCCGCTGAGCGAACCAGAGCGGCGACGGGCGTCCGACATATTCGCGCAGGTAGAAGCCGAGTTCTTTTTTGAACGCCGGATCTTTGCGCGCCGTCTTGTACATCCGCTCCAGTTCGCGCAGAGGCTCCATCAGCGTTTCCGGAACAAAAATTCCGCCGTACGGACCGAAGTGTCCCGCCTTATCCGGCTGGGTTGATTTCATTTTCTGACTCTCTCAATAAACTGTTTCACTTTGCGGATGTCTTTGACGCCCGGTTCTTTTTCCACGCCGGAGCTGACATCCACGCCCCAGGGCTGAACGGCGGCGATGGCGTCGCGCACATTTTCGGGATTCAGTCCGCCCGCCAGCATCACCGGCTTACCGACCTGGGTTTTCAGAACCTGCGCCCGCTCCCAACTGCTCAGTTTGCCGGTGCCGCCAATGGTATTCGGATCGAATGAGTCCGCCAGTAGAACGGACGGTTCGGGATCCACCGCGTTCAGGATCGCACGGCTGACACCTTCCTCCATGCGCGGCGAAATCCAGGTTTCCAATCCCCGGAACAAAGGGCGGTCGATTTTCCAATCGTTGGAAATCAGATGAATTTGAATGACATCGAGACGGCAGGCGATGGCGACCGCTTCGACTTCGCCGGGCGGCGGCTCGACGAAAACGCCGACCTTTTTAATCTGATCGGGAATACTGCGGAGCCAGCCGGCGACCTGTTCCGGGCGCACGTAGCGTTTGGCGCGCGGCCAGAAAACAAATCCGATCGCGTCGGGCTCTAAAGCGCAAATCTGCTCCAGATCACCTCTGGAGCAGATTCCGCAGATTTTAACAAAAATTCCCATGGAAACTCCCATGGAATATTGGAACGAAGGAATATTGGATTACTGTTTTCCTTTTTTACCCAACAATCCGGCCTTCCATTATTCCATCCTTCCGCGCCCCGCAGGGCGCTTACCCTTCTGCGGCTTCCTCCGCGAGTTCCTCGGCCAGCTCTTCGGCGGCGTCAAACGCCATTTCGCGGCGGGTTGCGCTGTCGCTGAAGAAAAGCGGGTTCTGGCCGTCGGCCCAGGCGATGCGGATATCGGAAATTCCGATGAAGCCGAAGGCGGCGCTCACCTGACGGGTCAGCGCGTCGCGGTCGTCGTTTTCCTTATAGATGCCGCCGGAGGCGACCAGCAGAACGATCGTGGTGATGTTGTGCAGGGGCTTCGGACCTTCGTCGGTCAGCTCGAAGATGAAGCCGGGGGCCAGCACCTGATCCATCCAGGCTTTCATCACGCCCGGAACGGTGAAGTTCCACATCGGCATGGTCAGAACGAGCACATCGGCTTTCTTGAGTTCATCAATCTGCTTCTGGGCATAGTTCATGGCCGCTTCTTCGGCCTTGCTCGGGACGTAGGCCGGATCGAAGACCGGATTCCACATGCGGCGGAAGAGGTCGTTGGAGTAGTACGGGGGTTTATCCTGGTAGAGATCGACGTTGTTGAGCTCCACATCGGGGTTGAGCTCCAGCAGTTTACCGAAGAAGCGGGCGGCGAGCTGTTTCGAGACAGACTGCTCGACCGGCTTCGGATTGGCGCACACATGCAAAATATTCATCGATCATACTCCCATTGGTTTCGTTCTGTTCGGAAAATCAACGGGCAGGACTGTAACAGCGGCGCGGGGCGCGGCACAAGCGTTTCTTTGGGGCCGCGAACGATTACCGCCGCTCTGGAGTCTTGCCCGGCGCACGTTTTTGTCCTACCCTCCATTCCCTCTTTCCTATTAGAAAAGGAGCTTCGGATGAAAAAAGACTACAGCCAATACCTGCAGAACACCCCGGACGCGGACGGCCATTTCGGCCCTTACGGCGGCGCCTATATCCCGCCGCAACTGGTCGGCCCGATGAAGGAAATCCACGACGCTTACCTTAAAATAAGCCGCTCCCACCGCTTCATCGAGGAACTGCGCTCCATCCGCAAGCATTATCAGGGCCGCCCGACGCCCGTGTACCACGCCGCCCGCCTCTCCGAAAAATGCGGCGGCGCGCAGATTTACCTCAAACGCGAAGACCTCAACCACACCGGGGCGCATAAAATCAACCACTGCATGGGTGAAGCTCTGCTCGCCAAAACCATGGGCAAGAAAAAGCTCATCGCCGAAACCGGTGCGGGCCAGCACGGTGTCGCGCTCGCCACGGCCGCCGCCTATTTCGGTCTGGAATGCGAAATTCACATGGGCGAGGTGGACATCGCCAAAGAACATCCGAACGTCGTGCGCATGAAACTGCTCGGCTGTAACGTCGTGCCGGTTTCTCACGGCCTCAAAACGCTCAAAGAAGCGGTAGACTCCGCCTTTCAGGCCTACCTCAAAGATCCGCAAAGCTCCATCTACTGCATCGGCTCGGTCGTCGGCCCGCATCCGTTCCCGATGATGGTGCGCGACTTCCAGAGCGTCGTCGGCATCGAAGCCCGCGAACAGTTCTTTGAAATGACCGGCGGTCAGCCGAACCTCGTCACCGCCTGCGTCGGCGGCGGCAGTAATGCCATGGGGATTTTTTCGGCCTTTCTGAACGACCCGTGCGAAATCTGGGGCGTCGAGCCGCTGGGCCGCGGACCGAAAACCGGCGACCACGCCGCGACCGCCACCTACGGAAAACCGGGAATCATCCACGGCTTCAAATGCTATCTCCTGCAGGACGACAAGGGTGAGCCGTCGCCGGTTTACTCCATCGCCAGCGGACTCGACTACCCCGGCGTCGGCCCCGAACACAGCCACCTCAAAGACGAGGGCCGTATTCAGTATGCCGCGATCGACGACAAAGAATGCCTCAATGGATTCTTCACGCTCTGCCGCTCCGAGGGAATCATTCCGGCGCTCGAAAGCGCGCACGCCGTCGCCTTTGCCATGAAAAAAGCCAAGGAAATGAAATCCGGCACGATTCTGGTCAATCTCTCCGGACGCGGCGACAAAGACCTCGACTTCGTGGTGGACAACTACGGCTACGGAGACTGAGGCAGAACCGGTGAAAGACGGGCTGTGAAAACAGTGCGTCTTTTCATTTCCGGGATTTTTTGCAGGAGACTTTCAGCCACGCCGCGTATTCCTCTGCGCCGATCGCCCCCGCCGCCAGCGCCAGCGTCTGAATAACAGCATCGGCTTCTGGAGCATCCAGTTCATATCCATTTACACCGAGAAAGGTGTATGCCGTCATAAAGCCGGCGCGCTTGTTGCCGTCCAAAAACGGATGGTTTTTCACAATGCCCATAGCATATTCCGCCGCCAAGCTGAACAGAGTCGGCGAACCGTAATAAAACACCTGCTTCGGGCGGTTCAGGGCGGAGTCGAGCAATCCCGCATCACGCAACCCGGACAATCCGCCGAAGCGAGCCAAAAGTTCTTCCTGAATCGCGAGAACCGCTTCAACCGGAATCCAAACCGGCTCTTTCATTTTGCCAGTTCCCGCAATGTGTTGCGGTATTTACGCATTCCACGTTCGGCGATTTTCATCATCTCGCCGAAATGCTCAGAGTCCGCGGTCACCTGAACTGCTCCGTTCGGCGCTTCGGTAATGTAAAGCGTTGCGCCCTCTTCCACCTTCATCGCCTGAAGAGCTTCTTTGGGAAGCACGATGCCGAGAGAGTTTCCGATTTTCCGGACTTTGGTTTTGTAAGCCATGTAATAACAATAGTTATAACATCCGGTTCTGGCAAGCCCCAAGCCGGGTCTTGAGTTCCAGAGCGGCTCATTCCATAATCGATCCGTCAGGAGGGTAATATGAAAAAGGCTGTTCTGGTTGCGCTGATCGCGGCGGCGGCTTTTGCCGAAGATCCGTCGCCCCGCCCACCGGTGGTGTTCCGTTCCTCATACGGCTCGCTGTCTGAATCCGAAGACGCGCGGTTTGTTTCCTGCGAAAATATCGGCGGAGCCGGATTCTACTGGCTCGATACCGCCAGCGCGGATCTGTGGCGGCTTGATCCCGCGCTCGTCGAATGGATTTATCTCGGCTCGCCGCGCGGCGCTGATTCCGGCCGCAAGGGAACCTATCAGCTTCTCTCCGACCGGCACGGCGGCGTCTATGTGCTCAACTCCAGCAATGGAGAAGGCTGGTGGACCGACGGCTCCGGCTGGAAATCAATCGGTGAACCGGTCCGCCGCGTAAAGAAAGCGGAATAGGCGCGCCGGGTAATTTTGCGAAGGGGGCGGTTTATTCGGGCTGAACCTGCTTTATAAGGCGTGCAACCGCCTCTGCGGAATCCGCAAGCGCCGCCGGACTGGAGGAGATTGCTTCCTGTAATGTGCATGGGGTCTGGATGACCGAAAAAACCGATGTTATTCCTGACGCATACACCGCGTCAGCCTTTTCTCCCAGAGAACCGGACAGACACACGCAGGGAATATTTTGTTCCTGACAGCACGTTCCAACCGCCGCCGGAAGTTTTCCGGAGGCTGTCTGTTCATCGGTCCGTCCTTCACCGGTAAAACACAAATCCGCTCCCTGCAAATGCTTCCGGAGACCTGTCAGCTCGATAGCTAAATCGGCACCAGGCCGGAATCTCGCCCGGAGAAACGCCAGCAACGCAAAGCCCAGACCGCCGGCGGCGCCGGAACCAGCCGTCCCGGAGAAATCCGCGCTCAGGGCGGTTCTGCTTACGTCCGCAAAATGCCGAAGTCCCGCATCCAGACGAATCACATCTTCCGGAGAAGCTCCTTTTTGCGGAGAATAAACAAACGCGGCGCCGGTCTCCCCGAAAAGAGGGTTTGTGACATCGCAAGCCGCGGTAACAGAGACCGGAAGCGATTGCTCCGGCGCGTGGATGGAAGCTATTCCCTCCAGCGCATCACCGCAGGGTTCGACCGGAGCCCCTTTTGAATCCAGGAACTTCCAGCCCAGCCCGGAAAGCAGGCCGATCCCGCCATCGTTTGAACCACTGCCGCCCAGTCCGAGAACAACCTCTTCCGCGCCCGCGTCAACCGCACGCCGAATCAATTCTCCCAGTCCGACCGTTTTAATGCGTCCGGGGTTTCGAAGCGACGAAGGAATAAGATGAAGTCCGCAAACCAGTGCGGATTCGATGACCGCCTGTTTCCCGTTTTTCAGAAACAGTATTTCCGCGTTAATAGGCTTCCCGAGAGGGCCCGTGACCGGATAACTGCGAACCTCTCCGCCTGCGGCTTGCGCAATCGTCTCGAGAAACCCTTCTCCTCCGTCGGACATCGGACAAGAGATGATTTCGGGCGAAGGATTCAGGCGGCGCAATCCGGCGGCGGCGGCGGCGCACACCTCCGGCGCAGAAAGGGATCCTTTCCAGGAATCAAAAGCCAACACGATTTTCACTAATACGTTCCCCTGCACATCTCCACAAGGTATTGAATCCGGCCGAAATCCGCATCCGGCGGCATCGTGTCGGCGACGCTCAGGATCAGGTTGTTGTACGGCGCACAGCTCTGAATCAGCTCTTTGACAAACTGACGGAACTTTTCCTCAGAACAGCACGCCGGAAGCATCAGGTTCGACGGTACACCGCCCCATATCGTGATTTTTTTACCGAACGCGTCTCTGTATTCCTGAAGCGGGACTTTCGTCATGGGCGCGGGACAAACCGAATCGGCGATATCAAACCGGCACTTCCCGAGAGACGGCATCAGTCCCTTGTTTTCACCGTCCGTATGCGTAAGCAGATATTTCCCGGCGCCATGCAGTTTGTCCGCCGCGCGGTTGAGCCAGGGGGTGATGTGTTCATCAAAAAACGGCGGCGATGTGACAGAGTCATCATAGTTCGCGCCGAACAGAACGACATCGGCGGATGACCGCGCCGTGCTGTCAATGATCCCGTCATACAAAACAGCTAGGCTTTCCGCCAGCTCCTGAAGGCCGGGAACTTCGTCGAACAGATCGAAACAGAACTCTTCATATTTCCGCAGGTCGCGCATGATGTGCTGCATCGGACCGCAGGCCAGCGACGCGAACGCCACCGCCACACCCCGTTCCCCCACGCGGTTTTTGTACGCCTGATAACCGGCCGGATTGGGAAGAATGCGGACTTTTGACAGGATATCCGCCAGCGCCGGGTAATCCTCCGGGCTCTTAATCGCATGTTCTGTGATGTCGGGAATCGAAACGCCGGAATCAAACAGCGCGCGCCCGAACCGGCATGCGGTTGTAATCTCTCCGGCGGCGCCGTAATAACGCAGTTTCAGTTCTGTTTCCGTTTTCTCGACATCAAACTTCACCGCGCTGAAATCCGCCCGATACGGAAATTCCGGATTGTTATAGAACCCAAGCGCCCGGTGATAGATATCCTCTTCCGGCGCCGACCGGATGAAGTCCGGAACAACCGAATGCAGGCCCAGCCCAAGCGATTCAAGAATCTCCAGAAGAGACTTGTCTTCCATCCCCTCCGGAAGCGTCCGGCGGACTTTGTTGCGGTTGTACCAGATGTCCATGCGCGGGACAAAAAGAAGCCCGTCCGGTGTTTGCCCGCGAATAATCTGCAACATGTTTTCTTTGACGTTCACCTGATGTCCTTCCGGCCTTGTTATTTCAGAGAGGCTTTTATCTTCGTGATCGCTTTCAGGTTTTTCACGCTGACGCCCAGCGGCACCGCGCATTCCGGACCGATGATGTTAATGCCGGCATCCACTGCCTTCTGCGCCTGCCGCACGACATCCTCTTCCGTTCCGTTGTTAAGAACCGTAACATTCGAAATACCACCCATTAGAGAGAGGTCTTTACCGGCCAGTTTTCTGATTTCCGCCGGGTCGCCGCTCTTGGTATCCCAATGGAAACAATCCAGCCCGGTCTGCCGGATGTATCCAATCCGGTCTTTTGTATCGCCGCAGATGTGCAGAATCAAAGGACAGTCAATGGCCTTGGCCAGCTCGGTGTGGATCGGCTGTAAAAACTCTTCGTACATGGCCGGCCCGCACAGGTCGCGGGTGGCATGATCACCAAGAAGCAGGCAGTCCGCTCCGGCCTCAATCTGCGCCTCGGCAAACCAGATCGTGATGTTTTTTATCTTCTCAATGCATTCCTTGATCATGTCCGGCTCCAGCGAGGCGTTGACCAGCCAGTCTTCCACGCCGAAAAAGTGATAGCCCAGCGTCCACGGACCAAACACCTTGCCGCAAACCGCGGCATCCTCGCCGAGTTCTTTCTTGAGCATGGCGAGAGATTTCAGCGGGGTCTGCGCGGCGGGGTGCTTCAGGAAATCCTTTGTGTAGCGGATATCCGCCGCCGTTTCCCAAATGTGTCCGCGGCAATCCGGCATGCGGCCCTTTGTTCCCCATTCCACCGGACAGCCGACCGCGGCGGATTCGTGCCAGACAGAAAACAGCGGCATCACCACATCAAAATCAAAAACCGTATGGCCGGCAATCGCCAGCTTTGTCATGGCCTCGGCATCCAGATGCGCGGCGGGAAATTCCGCGCCGACAAGATTCATCAGCTCTTCGGTGACAATCGACGTGCCCGGCCCGAATGCGGGGCGCGGGGTCGGCTTTCCTGCTACTGCATCTAAAAACAATTTCCGTGACATGATTTTGCCCTTTCTTTCCCTCTGTTGTTTTAAAAACCAACGCCGCGCTAAGCGCGTTTTTTCGCCGGCAGCAGGCTGGACGCGACGACGCCGATAGACGCCGCGCAGGCGATCCAGACCCATGCCCAGAAATAGTTTGCCGTTTGTGTAACCGGATCGGTTTTGATCAGCATGCCCATGAAAAACGGCGACGTGGATGCCGCCACGTAGGCCATGCAGTTAACGAATCCAATCACCTTTCCATACACTTCCACGGAAAACATATCGGACGGCAGTGCAAGCGCAGGCCCCCAAATCATGTTCGAGAAGAATCCGGCGCCGGTCAGCGTCAGAAGAAGAAGATACGGCGAGACGCCGGCTTTCAGGGTTGCCAGTATCAGGATGAAAGGAATGGTGCCCGCAAAACAGGAAATGAGCATCGGTTTCCGGTTCCCTTTCAGCAGTTTATCGCTGACCCAGCCGCTCAGGAAGGAGCCCATGGCCCCGCCGATGAAATAGACCGACGCCCACATTCCCATCTCCATGAGCTTAAATTTGTGAACCTGCACCATGTATTGAGCCGACCAGATCATCATCCCCCAGTACGAAAGCTGTGCGGCGATATAAATCAGGGCAAGAGAGCGGAACCCTTTGGTTGAAAGAACCGCTTTCAGAGAAAGCGCGGCGGCTTTCACCTTCCCTTCAATGGCCAGAACATTTCCGGATCTCACATCCTCTGCGGTCATCAGGCCTTTGCTTATTTCGTCCTCATACGCCTCAATGATCTCTTCCTCTCCTGCAAATTTGCATCGTTCCGGCCGGTCATAGGCAACCAGCAGAATCAGCAACAGCGGAACCACACCGAACGCCGCCAGAATCAGAAACACCGTTCGCCAGTTCTCGCCGACCGCCTGATACAATGCGGTGCTGGCGACCGGCGCCCAGGCCGGCGTAACAATCCAGGCCCAGGAAAGAATGCTCTGCGCCCGTGCGCGGATATTGAAAGGGAACCAGCGGGCAAGCAGACGGGCGGACGGCACCAGCTCCGTTCCGATCAGCGCACCGAAAATGGCCATCCGGACATACCACTCAGAAACCGTCCGCGCATCGGCCAGTACACCGGTCAGCGTGCACCATGCAATAATGGAAAAAATCAGCATTTTCCGGGAACCGATCCGGTCACAGAGCAACCCGGTGATCAGCTGGGACGGGCCGTAAAAAAACAGCATCAGCGCCGCGCCGGTTCCAATCTGCGCCGGGGTCATGCCGATATCCTTGCTGATAAACGGCATCAAAACATTCATCGCCACGCGGGTCAGAAACTGGAACGTATAACAGGCGGTGAGAACCCCCAGAAGAACATACCGGAACCTGAATTCTTCTTTACCGGACTGCATCATAATTCGTCGCCCCTGAAAAACCCTGTTTTACAAAAATGCAGAGATTCCATCCCGTCGATCAGGAAGGAAGATTCCCGAACGCAGTGTCCACAAGACCTGTTTGAGAACATCGGACAGGTGGGCAACGACAAG